>JBGSWK010000048.1:0-12156 GCA_041752475.1 Pyrinomonadaceae bacterium
CAAACCCACGGCTAAACTCACCATGCCGCTGACGCGGCCGGCGGCGATGTTTCACCCAGTGTCCGTCGAACGGCGCGCCGAAGAAACACGAATTGTATCAATCCCTTTGTTTCAGTCACTTGAAAATGTGTTTCTTGAGAGGGAAATTTTGCCCGCGAATCTTCGCGAATCCGCGCGAATGGAAATCTGATCCAAAGCGCAGCGAAAGAAGCGGGGTTTTGAAATTGGGCCGCCGGACGGGCCAAAGTGCCGAAAAGCGGTTTGTTCGTGCGGTTTCGGATAGAGTCTTATTCGCGCGGATTCGCGGGCGAGCTTTTCTTTGCGTATGCCGGGCTCAAGGGCCCGATCTGGTCCACGCGATCTTGTCCGCCGATCCTTCGATCGCGCGTTCGATCTCGGCCAATTTCTCGCCGCCCTGGCCGATCTGGTTGCTGACCTCTTTCCGGCCGCCGTCAAAGACCACGCCGGTTGTCGTTTGAACGGCATCCATTACGCCGCCGTAGTCGTTCTTTAATTCAAAGAATCCATTCGCCTTCATCAGGATTGCCAGACGTTCGAATTGTTCCGGCGGGATCGTTCCCCGATACGCGACGCGCTCTTTGCTTCGACTGCTCGAGGCCGCGGTTCCGCGCCGCATCTCGGGCGGGACGTCGCCGAGATATTCGGCCGATCCGTCCTTGCGCAGCACGATCTTGTACCAAAAAGTCACCTTCCCGCCGCCGTTTCCAAGCGATATTTCCGAGATGTTCGGCGATGAGACCGATGCGCAGCCGAGCATCGAAAGGGCGACAAAAACAATGCCGGTAAATCGGCGGATCAGGGTCAAACGCCATTCAATCGGTCGAATTTTCATACTCTTGGCATAGATTTTGCGCGGCCCCAAGTGAAACTCGCGGTGGCGTCGACGATCTCGGCCGATCAGAAAGACAAGCGCGCTGAGGGACTCAGCCAACTCTCTCTGGCTGAGGTCGAGAATCATCCTGTTCTTTCGCAAAAACGCCTGCCACTGCCTCTTTTTCGTCTCATCTTTTGTAAAACCTGGGTTCAAAGCAAACGGCCGATCATCGCGACGCGCAAGATTCAGTAAGCGCTGATGTATCGAAGCGGCGATTTGCTTTCGATTTCGTCATTTAGTTGCTTCGAGGTAAGGGCGAATCACGTTTTCAACCCTAAGGATAATGACATCTATTAGGTTTTCTATCCACCTGAAATCGGCCATTCGCAACCGAAATGCAAGCACCGAGTGTTGCAATGTGTAAGAAAAACATAGTATATTTTCTTACAAGTGGTAGGCACGATTATGACCCTAAGTATTGCACAACGCATGCTTTATAGAATCAGAGCCAAAGGGAGAGGTTGGGTCTTCTCAGCTAGGCACTTTCTTGATTTTGGAGGCCGAAAGGCGGTCGACCTGGCGCTGCATCGTTTGGCAAAACAGGCGACGATTCGTCGGTTGGGGCGAGGAATATATGATTATCCGAAAACCAGCCCTGTCCTTGGTATGCTCAGTCCCTCAATTGATGCCGTCGCAAAAGAAATCGCGGGAAAGAACAACAGCAATCTCAAAATCACGGGATCTCAAGCGGCAAACGCCTTGGGCTTAACAACTCAAGTGCCCGCCAAGATAGTCTTCTTAACCGATGGCCCGTCCCGGCAAGTAAAGATTGGTAGTCAAACGATCCAGCTCAAACATACTTCACCGAGAGCAATGGCAACTGCAAATCAGGGGAGCGGCCTTGTAATAGAAGCGCTCAAGTACGTCGGAAAAGACAACATAGATAAAAGCGTGATCGAAACAATAGAGAGAGCGCTTTCGGATTTTGACAAAAAAGAACTGCGCAAAAATGCGCGCATCGCACCCGACTGGATGAGGGCCTCAATTGTAGAGATCACAAAATAAGCGAAATGGACGAATTTGCAAAAAGCTCGCCGGAACACCGGCGAGACGCCTTCCAAGAGACCGCGGCCCAAAAAGGCGTGAGTTTTCAAATCGCAGAAAAAGACTTTTGGGTCTGTTGGACACTAAGGAGATTGTTCAGCTTAGAGAACTTCGATAAACACTTCGTGTTCAAAGGAGGCACGTCGTTATCCAAAGTCTACAACGTCATCCAGCGGTTTTCCGAAGACATCGATGTCGCAATCGAACGGGAGTTCTTAATCGGAACGAAAGACGATGATTTCATCGCGTTCTCAAGCAAACAAAGAGAGCGAAACGTCCAAGAACTTGACGAAAAATGCAGCGCACTGATTCAAACGAGAATCTTCAACGAACTCAACCAAGCGATTGCGTTCCAACTTGGCGTTTCAGGATGGTCGCTTGAAATCGACATCAACGACCCGTACGGCCAGACAATCCTTTTCGAATATCCGAAGAGCACAAGTGGCGCAGATGAAGCAGGTGTTGAGTACGTTCGACCAATTGTAAAGATCGAATTCGGAGCGCGTCCTACAAACGAGCCTTCGGAAATTCGAACAATCAAACCCTATGTCGCAGAATCGTTTTCGCAACTTCTGGATGATCCGACGGTAGAGCTAAAAGTACTTGCAGCAGAAAGAACATTTTGGGAAAAGGCAACGATTCTCCACGAGCTTTATAATCGTCCGCCGGATTACGCTGGTCGTGACCGATTCTCCCGTCATTATTACGATCTTTACCAATTGACCATACACGGTTATGCGGCGTCAGCTTTGGAAAGAATCGATATCCTGAAGAGTGTTGTTGCGAACAAAAAAGCCTACTTCTATCGCGGAGCCGCAAAATACGACGAAACGCTGAGCGGTCAGTTTCACCTGTTGCCCAACGAGAGTGCGAAAGGCGGCATTCGAGGGGACTACAAACGGATGGGCGAAATGATATTCGGCGATGCCCCTAAATTTGAGGACATTCTGTTGGAGCTCGGACGCCTTGAATCGATCATTAACGAACGAGTCATCAAGTCGTAGCCCCAAAACTCGAAGGATACAGTTGGGTACTCCAAGTTCGAGCGAACACCTTTCTGAAACTCCGCGCCTACTTCCTCACGACCGAGATCGTCATCGACGACGCATACTGCTTCGAATGATGGACCGCATTGTTGGCGATGACGCCTTTTGTCTCGTCGTAGTTGCGGCCGCCGGTGTTCAGGTTCCGGTCGAAACGGGGGAAGTTGCTCGACGAGATCTCGATCCGGATGCGGTGGCCGGCGGCGAAATAATTGCTCGTCGTCATCGGCTGGAAAGTGAATTTGTATACCTTGCCCGATTCCATCAAGACCTCGGGTTTGTCGTAGCCGTTCCGATACCGCATACGCTGGATCGTCTCGTCGAGGTTCCAGGCGCGGCCCTCGGCATCGACATCGATCAGTTTGACCGTGAAATCCGTGTCCTTCGCGTCGGATGAAACATAGAGTGTGACGTCGATCGGCCCGCTCAGTTCGACGCCTTCTTTCAGCGGTTCGGTACTGTAAACCAGAATGTCGGGCCGCTCTTCCATCTTCCGCTGATCGAACGATCCGCCCTGGACGGCGTTTCCCGTGCAGCAGACGTTGCCGCCGAACGACGGGACGGGATTCATCGGATCGTACGTGAACCGGTCAGGATTGTCGGCCGTCGGCGGAGTCGTCGCCAGGACGCCGTCGCCGCTGAGCGAATTTGCCTTGCCGCCGCTCGAAAGATAAAACGTCATCGGTTCGGCGCCGACAGGCGGCCATGACTCGGACGTTTGCCATTTGTTCGAACCCATCGTGTAGTAGCGGACCTTCGGTTGTTTGAGAATGCCGTTCTCTTCGCCCTTGAGGAAATGATCGAACCAGCCGAACGTCAGTTCGCTGTAGTTGAGCCGTGCGTCGCCCATCGAACGTTCGCCGACGACGGTGTTCTCGGTCGCGCGCGTGTAGCCGCAATGGAGCGTCGGCGCGATCACCGCGAATTGCTTGTCGGCGATGTCCGGCTTGGCCGTCTTTCGGACCTGATTGTACGCCGCGAGATTCGGGCCGACCGAAACGTCGTACCACGACATAAACCAAAATCCCGGGACGTTGATCTTCATATTGTCGTGCCACAGCCCGCCCTTGTACCACGCCGGATCGTTCGGCGTCCGCTTGACCATCGCGCCGCCGGTCGGAACCGGCATCTCGTCGGCGAAGATACCGCGCGGGCCGTCGACGGCCTTGATGATGTCCATCACTGGGAGATGCCGCAGCGCCTTCGACCAGTCGACGGGCGGCAGTTGCTGCCCTAGGTCGAACGATCTCGACGCGCGGATCAGATCTTCCTGCGTTGCGTTCGCAGGGAACATCGGCCGAACCTGATTCTGTTCGCCGTAAAGCCAGGCGATGAACAGCATCTGGATCGCTCCGCCCCGATACCAGTTGCCCTGTTCGTAATACGGCCCGACGCGTCCGACGCCCGCTCCGAAGCCCTGCGGGATCATCGCCGCGAATGCCGGATTTCCTTTGGCGGCGACCGCCATCTGCCATTCGGCCGTCGAAGAACAGCCGATCGTCCCGACCCTGCCGTTCGACCAATCGCGCGAAGAGAGCCATTTGAGCGCGTCCTCGCCGTCGGTCGTCGGCGCGCCGAGAATGTCGTAATTGCCTTCGGAGAAGAAATGGCCGCGCTCGTTCATCACGACGTATGCATAACCGCGCTTGACGGCGTCGAGCTGCGTCGACATATCGCGCGGAGCGCCGAGCCGTACGTCCCAAAAGTTGAAGTTGTAAGGCGTGCGCGACCAGATTATCGGATATTTTTTCGACGCATCCTTCGGGCGATAGATGTCGGCCGCGACCCGGACGCCGTCGCGCATCGCGATCATCACTTTGCGCTCGACGATCGCGACCGACTGGAGTTCCGTTTCAATCGCGTTGCGTTTCGCGATCAGCGCCGGATCCTGCTGCGCGCGCGGCTGCGAGTATGCAATCGAAGAAACGCCGATCACTGCGGCGACTAAGAGAAGTATGCGAAAGACTTTCATGGTTATCTGCTCCTGGACTATTCTTCCGGCGAGCCCCGCTGGGAAGAAACTCCTCGATTCCTCAACCAATGTTCCTGCGGCTTGCCGCCCGGATGTGCGCCAGAACTCGGCCGTTCCGCACTCGCGGCTTGCCGCCCGGATGTGCGGAAAGGCTCGGCCTTTCCGATGAGCGCTTCCGCATCCAGCGGCTGTGCCGCAACCGGCGATGGGCGGCATAGCCGCTTTGATATCAACCCCGCCCCGGAAAGGCAGAGCCTTTCCGCACATCCGGGCGGCAAGCCGCATTTGGTTGCTCAATATCCCGAATGGCAATCCCGAATCTGAAATCCCAAATCCAAAATCCAAAATCCCAGATCACTCCACCGGAACCCGTCTCAATTCCAACTTCTGAATACTCTTCGCGGTCATGGCCAAGGCGCCTTTGACCGCCGGTTTATCGTCCACCATCAGGATCTCTTGCTCGAGGACCTCGCCGCGCAGACGGGTCGTCGACACAAGCAAAACATTGTCGTATTTGAACGGGATAACCAGCGAGTCGCCGATGATCTTCGCCGTCAGACGCACGCCGTCGCCTTCGTCGAGATAAAGATCGTCTGCGCCGGTTCCGCGGCAGAGTTTGTAATCCTTTACCTGTTTGACGACGCCGAGTTCGAGATATGTCGTCTTCCACATCCCGCAAGTGTTGTCTTTGATCGGGATCTGGCCGATCTCCATTTCGACCTCGACCACCGGCGCGTCGGGTTTGGCCGGCAGGTTCTTCAATGTACCGCGCCATTTTCCTTCCCACGCGGCGATCGCCGGTTTCGGTTCGGGCGTTTTCTTCAGGACGTATTTGTCGTACCAGCCCAAATAACGCTCGTAACGGTCGCGGACGTAGCTCGGACGCTGGATGCCGTGAAACTCGTTCGGATAGACGATCAGCTGCGAATCGACGCCGAGGCTCTTGAGCGCCTGATACATCTGCTCGCTCCCCGCGATCGGCACGTTGAAATCCTTTTCGCCGCCGAGAAAGAGCGTCGGCGTTTTGATGCGGTTCGCCTTCAGCAGCGGATACGAGAGCTTTTGATAGATCTCCCACGACTTCGGCTCCCACGGCGGTCCGATCTCGTAATCGTACTGGATGATGTACTGGTCGGTCCCGTAGAACGCGACGGTAAACGCCGTGCCGGCGCCGCTCGTCGCGCCCTTGAAACGCGTGTCGCTGGCGATGACATAGTCGGTCAGGATCCCGCCGTAGCTCCAGCCGCCGACGCCGAGTTTCTCGGGATCCGCGACGCCCATCGCGATGACGTGATCGACTCCCGCCAAAAGGTCCTGAACTTCGTAGTTTCCCCAGTCGGCCCAGATCGCGCGCGAAAACTTCTGACCGCGCCCCGAACTTCCGCGGTAATTGACCGCCAGAACCGCATAACCGTTGGCCGCGAAAAACTGCCGTTCGGCGCTGAACGAATGCTGGTCCTGCGCGTTCGGTCCGCCGTGAATGCGGAGCAGCAAGGGAACTTTCGTTCCTTTGACGTAGCCCGTCGGATATGTCAGCAGCGCGCCGACGTCGGTCCCGTCCTTGCTTTTGAAATTGACCTCTTCGGTCGCCGGCATATCGAGCTGATCGAAAAGTGCGTCGTTCTGCCGCGTCACGCGGCGGAGTTTGCCGTTTTCGAGAACGTGAACTTCGTTCGGCATCGAATCGCCGCCCGAAAGCAGCGCGAAGCGTCCCTTGGCCTGCGTCCAGCGGCTTGCAACCACGGGCGGCGGCAACAGTTTCTGGACGCTTCCGCCGTCAAGCGCTAGTTTTGCTGGATAGGCCGAACGGTCGTCAGTGACGAAAAACGAGATCGACTTTCCGTCGGCGCTCCAGATCGGATCCGAAACGCCCCGGTCGAGATCCGCTGCCGCTTTCGGTCTGAACGGCGCGGCGCTGCCGTCGGCCGCGACGACCGCAAGATAGTCCATGCTGTAGGCGCCGTAGGTCTTTTCGTCGGACTCGAGAAACGCGAGCCACTTGCCGTCCGGACTCCATTCGGGGCCGCCCGAGCCGAAACTCGTGTCCGGGGTGACCTGTTTTTCGGTCGAACCCGCCTTCGCGTCGGCGACATAGATCCGGGACGACGGTTCGCGGTCGGGGTCGGGCGCGCGATTGGACGTGAAGGCGATCTTCGAACCGTCGGGCGACCAGACAGGCGAGCCCTCGTCGACCTTTCCTTTCGTCAACCGGTCGAGCCGTTTCGATCCGATGTCATAAAGATAAATGTAACTTTTGCGGTCGGATCGCAAATATCCCTGAACGTCGCGCTTGAACCGGTAGCGGTCGATGACGATCGGCTTCGGCGTTTTCGGGTTCGCCGGATCGGTCGGCGCTTCGGCGTCCGGATCGGGATCGCCGATGACCATCGCCAGCCGTTTGGAATCAGGCGACCATTCGTAGCCCTGAAGCCGGCCCTTCGTTTCGGTCAACTGCCGCGCCTCGCCGCCTGCGAGGTCGAGAACCCAGACCTGGCTGCCCTTGTTCGGGCCCGGCCGCGACGAAACGAACGAAAGATATTTTCCGTCCGGGCTCCAGCGCGGCGACGCCTCGTTGTCGGTTGCCGTAAAGGTAATGCGGCGGTCGGTCTTGCCGTCGTAGCTGACCATCCAGATGTCGGAATTCGACTTGTCGGTCTTGGTGTCGATCGTCGAAACGACATAGGCGATCCACTCGCCGTCGGGCGAGATCTGCGCGTCGCTGACGTTTTTGATGCGGAACAGATCGTCGAGCCGTAGCGGTCGCCGCGTGGTTTGTGCCGAAAGAACGGCCCCGGCCGTCAAAAGCAAAGCGGCAAGAACAAATAGTTTGCGAATGTACATAAAGGTTTTGAATTGGGGGGACAGGATTACGAATTTAAGGGATTCCGGATATCAGGATTTCAAATTGCAAGAATCTCAGGATTCCGGGAATTCCAAGTTTCAGGATGCCGAATTCCAAAATCCACATTCGGGAATTCCAAATTCCAGACGCGTCCGGAGTCCGCGGATTCGTTGCGGTCTTGGCGAACTCTGCGCTGGATCTCACGCAAACTTCGCGGAGTCCGCAAAGCGGAGATATCAGGACTTCTTTTGGTGACTGCCGCCGATCTTCAACCAGCCGCTACCGCAGCCGACTCGTCCCGCTCGAATGCGATGATCCACGAGGGTTTTCAAAGTTCCCAAATCCCAAATCGGGAGGTTTGAAAAACCCTGCTGAGTCTTGCCGTGAACCCAGCGCGCGACGCTGATTTGTTTGAATTCCTTGCGGCTTGCCGCCCGGATGTGCGGAAAAGCTTGGCTTTTCCGTTCAGCGTTCCCGGGTTCCCGCGGCTGTGCCGCACGCTCGGGGTCGGCGGCGCAGCCGCCTTAATCGAGAATCTGTTCCCGGAAAAGCGAAGCTTTTCCGCACATCCGGGCTGCAAGCCGCTTTGAGTGGCGCACTTCCCGAATCCCAAATCCCAAATCCCAAATCCGAGAATCATCTCCGGCCCGGCCGGCGGTCGGTCGAAAGCGGTTCCTGCGGACGGCAGCCTCGATCCGTTTCCGCCTGACATCCGTAAAGGCGTTCGCTGATCAGATTCTTGACGAGATTCGCCGCCTGAAATGCCGCGTAACCCAGCAGCAGGCAGAGTACCAAAGTTATCGCTGAAAGTACGGTCGTTTTTTTCATCGGTCGCCGGGTCTCCTTCGATAGTGTTTATCAAACGAATAAATGACGTTATGAACGGGTCGGAAACCGAACGGCACCAGATGATTAATTCCAATAGAATTCGCCACCATAGTACTACTCATCTTCACGGCTGGTCAACAGTTTCGCGGAGCATTCTCTTGCAAGCGAGGATGTCGGTCAATTTGGAGCAATATCTTTGACTTTGATATCGATAGGACCTAACATCGTCCGAAAACGTTTTCCCGGTCAATTCCTTTCTACAGGGCCGTCGACCACGCCGGCCCACGGAGATCTTAGATATGAGAATCGCTAAAACACTTTTGCCGGCGGCGCTTGCGGTCCTGACGGCGATCGGCTGCGGTCCCGCCGCGATCGAAGGCAACCGATCCGGCGATGCCAACCGCGCCGTGAACGCAAACACGAATGCGAATACGGTGAAATCAACCGTTGCGCAAAACGCCGACCCCGAGTTTTCGAGATCGCAAAAGGCAAAGGCATTGGAACCCCGGAACGCTCCGACCGGCGTGAACCCGAACGGACTCGAGATCGCCCCGGAACTCGCCCCGAGCGGAATGGTCAAGCAAAAGGCGAAACTTGCCGAGATGGTCGCCGGAGGGTATCGCGTGCCGATGGATTTTTCCGACCTCGCCGAAAAACTCCAAAACGGCGAACTCGCGGAACTTGCCGAAGCGACGAAAGATTATGTGTTCACCGACATCTACGCGAGCGAGGATCCGTTTACATCCTTCACCTTCGAAGGCGGCTCAGTTGCGCTGGCTTCCGATTCCCCGAAGTACCGGACGCTCGAAAAACTCGCGAACGATTTTGGCGGAGCCAAATACGACCTGACCAAACCGCAGGACCGGAAAGCCGTCAGGGCCAGGCTGCTCAGGCTCGTCAATTCGGAAGCAAAAAAGACCGTCGAAGAACTCGCGGCGGCGTATCAGAAGCAGTTCGCCAGACCGCTTTTGCTGGGAGCGGCGACCTATTCGATGGACTACCAGATCGAGCTCAACAAGGTGAGCTCGACGTCGTTCAAGGTGATGGGAAAGGAATCGCTTCCGCCACGGCTTTCGGGCTGCGTTTTCTACATCGAGCGCAAGCAGATGACCGCTGAAGAACAGAATTTCGTTATCGGGAAACTTGCCGAACTCGAGCGGCAGGAAAAGCTTGACGCCCTGAGCATTTCCGGGGATAAGGTCGGTTTTTACGGTTTCGTCTATTCCGACGGGCGGCCGCCCAAGGTCGATCCGGAGTCTAAATAGTCTAAATAAAGGAGCCTCTGTTTTCCCGTTGGTAGTCGGACCGGGCATTTCAAACCGCGACAACGCGCAATGGCACAAAAAAAGAGCAAGAAGACGACCGCCCCGGAAGCCGCGGAAAAAGAGTCAGTCAGTGAGCGCGGCGGCGGCCCCGTTTCGGCCGCGAACTATTATGTTTGGGCCGGCCTCGCCGTCGTTTGCCTGATAATTTACGCTCAAACCGTCGGTTTCGACTTCATCAATCTCGATGACGACATCTACGTTTACGAGAATCCGTTCGTGTCGCGCGGGCTCGGATTCGCCAACTTCGCCTGGGCGCTGACCGCATTTCACGCCGCCAACTGGCATCCTTTGACGTGGGTCTCGCACCAGCTCGATTCGAGCTTTTTCGGGCTCGAAGCGGGCGGTCACCACGCCGTCAATCTTGTTTTTCATTGCGCCAACTCGATCCTTCTGTTAGCCGTCGTCAACAAGCTGACCGGCGCGTTTTGGAAGAGCGCGATCGTCGCCGCGATCTTCGCAGTCCATCCGGCGCACGTCGAATCGGTCGCCTGGGTCGCCGAACGAAAGGACGTCCTCTCGACGCTCTTTTGGCTGCTGACGACCTGGTTCTATCTGAAATACGCAAAGTCGGCCGAAGCGTCGAGCCGAGCAAACTTCCTCTGGGCGGCGGTCGTTTGCTTCGCGCTCGGCCTGGCGGCGAAACCGATGCTCGTGACGCTGCCTTTTACGCTGATATTGCTCGATTACTGGGCGCTCGAACGGTTCGACAAATGGACGCCGGCCGCGGTTTGGCCGCTGGTCAAAGAGAAGCTGCCGTTCTTCGCGCTGACCGTCGCTTCGTCGATCGTCACGGTGTTCGCACAAAAGGCCGGCGGCGCGATCCAGACGATCGAGACGATTTCGATCGGCGACCGACTGCTCAACGCCGTCGTCTCTTACGCCAAGTACGTCGCGATGTTCTTTTATCCGGCGGACCTCGGCGTTTGGTATCCGTTCGACGGCAATTTCAGCGCGCTTCAGATCGCCGTCTCGATCGTCTTTCTTCTAGGCGCAACGGCGGTTTGCGTCTGGCAGATCAGGGAACGAAAGTACTTGTTCGTCGGCTGGCTTTGGTTTTTGGGGACGCTCGTGCCGGTCATCGGAATCCTCCAGGTCGGCCGCCAGGCGCTCGCCGACCGCTACACATATGTGCCGTATATAGGTCTTTCGGTCGCCGTCGTCTGGCTGTTCGGCGCATTGATAGAGCGCTTCAAGCTGAACCGGACGGTGGTCGCCGCGGTCGTCGGATTATGCCTGACGGCGTTGACGGCCACCGCCTTCCGGCAAACTTCATACTGGAAGAACAGCGAGACGCTGTATGCCCGCACGCTCTCCGTCACCGGGCCTAACTATCTGGTAATGAACAACTTCTGCAACTATTTGGAGAAGAAGAACCGCTTTGACGAGGCCGCCGCGCAATGCTCCGCGGCGATCGCCGAGGACCCGAAACTGCCCGACGCATACAACACGCTGGCGACGGTGCAGATCAAGCAGAACAAGCTTGACGAGGCAAAATCGAATCTCGAAAAGGCGGTCGCGATCGCTCCGAACTTCGTGCTCGCCTACGCCAATCTCGCGGTCGTCGAAACGAACCGTAACGACTTTGACGCGGCCGCGGAGAATCTGAAAAAAGCCGTCGAACTCGACGGCGGAAGGTTCTTTGATCCGGCGCGCCTGCTCGACGCTTATTCGAGCATCGCTGTCGCCGCCTTGAGACAGAAAAGTTACGAACGCGCCGCCGAGTTCTTTCAAAAAGCGACCGAATTGTCGCCGGGCAACACCGACCTGCAAAGAAATCTCGCGCTTGCGCTGCATATGCTCGGGCGTTCGGCCGAAGGCGTCGCGATCCTCGAGGACGTGATCCGCAAAAACCCGAATCTGCCCGAGGCCTACAACACGCTCGGACTGATCTACGCCGAACAGAACAGGACCAACGAGGCCGCCGCGCAGTTTCAAAAGGCGCTCCAGATCAACCCGAATTTCACGCCCGCGCAAAACAACCTGCGCCGGATCACCGGCCAGAAATAAACCCGAATTACGCAATAGCCGTCCAATCGGTTTGACGCCGAACGGCGCGCCGAAGAAACACGAACTGTATAAATCCCTTTGTTTCAGTCACTTGAAAATGTGTTTCTTGAGAGCTGGGCGGTCGGCGCGACCGTTCTCGCCGCCGCCGGCGACGTCACGCGCTTTCCGACCAAGCGAAAGGCGCGCCTGCTACTTCGGGA
>JBGSWK010000049.1:0-15518 GCA_041752475.1 Pyrinomonadaceae bacterium
CGCCTTCAGGCGGCATACGAATTTCGCGAGGCCGCCTGAAGGCGGAACTCCGAACGCGGAACTCCGAACGCGGAACTCCGAACGCGGAACTCCAAACGGCTACCAGATCTCGCAGATGTCCTTGCGGACCATCGGTTTACCTTCGCGGCAACCGAAGGCTTGGGCGAACTCCGTCATATTCGAAACCGGGCCGTTGACGCGGTAGCGGGCGTTCGCGTGCGGATCGGTCAGGACCTGCTGGCGTTCGAATTCTGTCGTCGATTTCGTCGCCCATACCTGCGCCCAGCCGAGGAAGAATCGCTGTTCGGCCGTAAATCCGTCGATCTTCTCCGGACGCGGTTTGCCCTTCAGCGAATTTTGAAACGCGGTGTATGCGATCTCGAGTCCGCCGAGGTCGCCGATGTTCTCGCCAAGGGTCAGACGACCGTTGATAAACAGGCTCGGTTGAATCTCGTACTTGCTGAACTGATCGACGACACAATTTGCACGTTCCTCGAACTGCTTGCGATCGACGTCGGTCCACCACATTTTCAGATTGCCTTCCGAATCAAATCGGCTTCCCGAATCGTCGAAACCGTGCGAGATCTCGTGGCCGATGACGCCGCCAATGCCGCCATAGTTGATCGCGTCGTCGGCGTTGAAGTTGAAGAACGGCGGCTGAAGGATTCCTGCCGGGAAAGTGATCTCGTTGTTGATCGGATTGTACGAGGCGTTGATCGTCGGCGTTGTGAATCCCCAGCGCGTGCGGTCGACCGGTTTGTTGACGTCTTCGAGATTGCGTTTGACGTTAAACAGGGCGGCGCGCGCGCCATTGTCGAAATACGACTTGCGGTCGATCTTCAGACCGGCGTATCCGCGGAGTTTGTCGGGATAGCCAATCTTCTTTTTGAACGTCCCCAGCTTTTTCGCCGCCTGAGCCTTTGTCTCGTCGCTCATCCAGTCGATTTGCTTGATACGTTCTCCCATCGCGACGAACAACTGGTCGATCATCTCGTCGGCGCGCTTTTTGGTTTCGGGTTTGAAGTTGTCACGGACATACGCCATCCCGAGCGCCTCGCCGAGCGTGTTGTCGACATTGCCGACGCAGCGTTTCCAGCGCGGCTGCTGTTCTTTCGTCCCTTGAAGAGTGCGCGCGAAAAAGTCGAAGTTTTCATCGACGAACCGTTTCGAGAGACGCTGCGCCGAAGCGTTGACGACCATAAAACGCATATAGGTCTTGAGGTCGGCGAGCGATGTTTCCGACAGCATCTTGTTAACTTCCTTAAAGAAATCCGGCTGGCCGACATTCAATTCGCTTATCGCCGCAACGCCGCGCGCCTTCAGATAATTGTCCCAGGAGAAATTGGGCGTCAAAGCCGCCGCGTCCGTCAGTTTGATCTTGTTGTAGCGGGCGTCGGGATTTCGGAGCTCGACCGGCCGTTTCGAGGCCAATGCGAGGCGCATCTGAACGTCCATCACCTTCGTTGCGTTGGCCGCGGCGGTCTCCGGGGAGTCGCCGAGCAATTTGAACATATTCGTCATATAGTTGACGAACTTCTCGCGGATCTCTTTCGACTTCGCATCGTCCTTGTCATAAAAATCGCGGTTCGGCAGTGTCAGGCCGCCCTGGCTCGCGTTGGCGATATTCATGTTGCTGTTCTTCAGATCGGCACTTGCGCCGAAACCGAAAAACATCTGAACGCCCATCTGATGGAACGACGCGATCGCGGCTTGAAGATCCTGAGTTGTCTTGATCGAGTCGATCATCGCAAAATGCTTCGCAAGCGGTTTCGCGTCCGCCGCTTCGATCGCCGCTTCATCCATACAGGAAGAAAAAAGATCACCGATCAGTTGCTCGTCGCTTCCCGTTTTGGATTTCGATTTCGCGGCCTTTTCGAGAATCTCGTGCAGGATGATCTGGTTGTTGTCGGCAAGAATGTTGAAAGTTCCCCAACGGGAGAAGGCCGGCGGAATCTGCGTATTTCGCAACCAAGTGCCGTTCGCATACCCGAAAAAGTCGTCGCACGCGTCAACCGAAGTGTCCATCCGACTCGTGTCGAAAGCCTTGCTCTGGGCGAGCGTCAAAGTCCAAAACGAACAGACGATCGCGGCCGTTACCGTTAAACGAAAAAAAATAGTTCGTAACATTAAGGTCTCCTTAGAAAAATAGTTGCTGAGTTAAAGGATCAAAGCCTCCAATCCCAAATCCAAAATCCAAAATCCAAAATCGGTCAGCGCCCCCACTTCAGTTTGTTCCGCAGAACGTCGAAATAATTGCGGTTCGGCGGACGGACGAGGTTGAAGCTGACCGCGCTCTTGCGGATCTTGACGCAATCTTCGATCTGCATCTGATATCCGACCTGGCCGTCGAGCGTCAACACGACGCCGTCGCTGTCGTTCTTGAGTACCAGCTTGATCTCCGCCGAATCGGGCATAACTATCGGCCGGTTCGTCAGCGTAAACGGGCAGATCGGCGTCAGGATCACGGCATCCATCGTCGGATAGACGATCGGGCCGCCGGCCGAAAGATTGTAGGCGGTCGATCCGGTGGGCGTCGAAACGATCAGCCCGTCCGCTCGGAAGGAGTTGACGAAAAGCTTGTTCAGATTTACCTCGACCTCAATGATACGGGCGAGAACCGCCTTGTTGATCACGACATCGTTCAGTACGCGGCCGGACGCAAGTTTTTCGCCGCCTCGCCAATGCTCGGCGTCGAGCATGACGCGCCGGTCGATCTCGAAGTTGCCGTCAAAGATCTCGTCGAGCGCCGAGAACATCTCCTCGATTCGAAATTCGGTCAAGTATCCGAGGCTGCCGTAGTTGATACCGAGAACGATGACGTCGCGTTCGCCGATCAGACGCGCCGTCGAGATCATCGTCCCGTCGCCGCCGAGGACGACGATCAGATCGGCTTCGGACTTAAAGCGCTCGACGTCGACGGCGTCAAAGTCGCTCGTTTCTTCTCGCGCACGCGGGTCGCCTATCGTGCGGATGCCTTTGTGTTTCAACCAAACGGAAAGTTCGTTGGCGGTACGCAGCGCTGCCTCGTCGCTCGGTTTGACGACTACGCCGACGCAGTTGATTTCGCGGTGTTGCATAGCGGAAAAGCTCAACCTAATAATCAGCCATAGCGCGGCAAACTTCAAGTTGCTTCGTCTGCGATCTGCGATCTGCGATTTCAAAGTACACAAGATGAACTATCCGGATCGGCGATACGGTTTTTTGTCACAAATGGACACGGATTTGTGCGGATCGATGGGATGAGAATAAGCTGAGCACGGTTTCCAACTTTAGACGTAAAGTCCGTACTATCCGTGTTCATCTGTGGATGGAGCCGCCGTGTGTTGTTCAGCCGAAAAGCGAAATCGGGAGCCGGAATCAAACGATCCGGGCTCCCGATAAGATTGGGTTTGACTGCGTTATTTCTTCGCAAAAACCATTTCGCTCGAATTGGCGCCCCGCGGGGACGATGATTCACGGTTAACGGTCAAGGTCTTGCCGTCTTCCGACAAGGTCCAGGTTTCCTTCGTGGTCATCGTGATCTCGCCGTTCGGTCCGTTGAACGTTCGCGCCTGACTCAGTTTGAGTTTGCCGTCTTCGCTCTTTGCCTTGAGTTTTACGGGTATCGGCCCCATCGGCCCTTCCTGCGAAATCTCGGACTCCTTTCCGTCGAGCGTGTACGTCACGGCCCCGTCGCCGCCACCGAATCCGCGGCCGCCGCCCATTCCCTGGCCGCCGCCGCCCTGAGCGTCAGCCGGAGGCGGAAGACGTTTGGTCGCGGTCTCGACTTTGATGTCCTTATCGGTCTGCGTGACGGTCATCGTCATCGATTCGATGCGCGCGCGCGCGTCGAGTTTCGATTTGCTGGCGTCAAGCGTCCACGTCCCCGAATAATCCGCCGTCTTCTGGGCGAACGCCGAAAATGCTGCAACGCAAATAAGCGCTGTCAAAAACAAAAACTTTTTCATCTCAAAAATTGCTCCTTATGCTCGAAATTCAGAAAAGATTCATAGCATAAGACGCGAAGTCGGGGCGCTTGGTTAGATGTTTCTTCGTAAAGATTTGTAAACGATAAGGAAATGGGGGATGAAATTGATCTTCATCCCCCGACCTCCATTATTCCGCGGACCGCCTCGCGTTTTTCTCCATCAAGACGCCGGCAACACCGACGATCAAACCGACGATGAACATTCCGACCTCGACAGTAAGGATCGATTCGCGCGTCAGCGACGGGAACATCCAGATGATCAGGTCGGCGACGAAAGTGAATGCCGAAACCGCGAGTCCAAGCGCCGAAACGATAAATCCAAGCGACGCGATGATCAGATTCGTGTTGAGTTTGCGTGCCCGGCCTTCCTCGATCGCGAGATTGCTGTGGACGTACCCATAACCGAAATAGATCGAAAGTCCGATAAGCAGCCAAACGGCGAATCGCATCCAGTTGGTAACGCCCAACTCGGTCATCAGGTAAGCGCAGAGCAGTAGTCCGAGCACGGGAATCAGCGTTAATTTTCGCAACAACGAGAAAACCGACATTACGACGCACAAAACGATGAAGAACATCATCGGAATTTTGTGACTGAAGGCCGTCCAGGCCGTCTCGCCGGCCGCCGGATCGATCTTGACGAAGTTTGAGATCGCATCCGGATTCAGAATATAGAGCAGAGCGGCCGCCAACAGAACGAGCCCGGGAATAATGAACTGCCCATTAATATAAGGCACATAGCGATCCTCGCGCCCGAACTCCTTGTCCTTGAACAGGACGCCCGCGCAAACAACGACGAACGCAAACAGCGTCCCGATGCTGGCGAGATCGGTGACCTCAGTGAGGTTCATAAACAGCGCCGGGATGGCGACGACGAATCCCGTGATGATCGTCGCAAACCACGGCGTTTTGAACTTCGGATGGATCGACGAGAATTTCTTCGGCAGAAGTCCGTCGCGGCTCATCGCCATCCACAAACGCGGCTGTCCGATCTGGAAGACGAGGAAGACGGTCGCTAGCGCGATCACGGCGCTGATAGCGATGATTCCGGCAACCCATTGAATGTTTGCGCCTTCGACGCCGAAAACAAACGCGAGCGGATCGCCGACGTTGAGTTTCGTGTAAGTGACCATTCCAGTCAGGACAATGGCGAGCGTGCAATAGAGGATCGTGCAGATGATCAGCGAATACATCATCGCCCGGGGCAGGTCGCGGCGCGGATCCTTGCATTCCTCGGCGGTCGTCGATAACGCGTCGAACCCGATGTACGCGAAGAACACGGCCGAAACTCCCTTCATCACGCCGGTGAAACCGTTCGGCGCGAACGGCGACCAGTTCGCCGGATTGACGTAGAATATACCGAGGAAGATGACCATCAGGATGATGCCGATCTTGAGGATCGTCATCGCGTTTCCGGCCCATTTCGATTCGCGGATTCCGATAAATACGAGCGTCGTGATCGAGAAGGTGATCAGGAGCGCCGGCAAATCCATCACAATATGTATGCTGCCGACCTGCGGAGCGTTTGCCCAGGCGCTGTAGGCGTCAAACTGGGTGCAGTTGACGACCGCGTCGGCTTTCTCGCAGGCGGCTTTGAGCGCGTCGAGCGTCGCTCCGCCGGCAAGCGCATCGCTGACCGCGGCAAAGCCACGCTTGGCGGTCAGGAAGTCCATTGTGAAGTATTCCGGGATGACGATTCCGTAGCCCTTCAGCATTCCGGTGAAATAGTCGCTCCACGAGATCGCAACGGCGATATTCCCGATCGCGTACTCGACGATCAGATCCCAGCCGATGATCCAGGCGATGAGTTCCCCCAAACTCGCGTACGAGTAGGTGTAGGCGGAACCGGCGACCGGAATGCGCGATGCAAATTCCGCGTAGCAAAGCGCCGAAAACGCGCAGGCGATCGCCGTGAACGCAAAAAGAAAGATCACCGCCGGACCGCCGTCGAACGATGCCTTTCCGACCATCGCAAAGATTCCGGCACCGACGATCGCGGCAATGCCCATCAAAGTCAGGTCGAATTGTCCGAGTGTCCGGCGCAGTCCGCCGCCATCGTGGCCGTGATCGCTCAATCCCGCGGCCGCGTCGGATTGAATCTGCGTTATCGATTTTGTTCGAAAGAGATCCATATTATTATTGGTTCAGGTTTGATTTGGAGTGAAACTTTGCGAATTTTGAACGAATTCGACAAAAGTTGCAATGGAAACAGGCTGTTATTAGTATTTTTTACTTCCGGCAGAAGAGTTTTCCGAAATGCCCTGAGCCGAATGAAAAGTCGACCGATACACGAAAATCTTGATACTTCCTTTATTAACCTGCCCGCGTTGATTCGTTATTTGCGGCGGCGCCAGTTCGCCGGTCGAGTTCGGATCGAGCTCAGCGGCTACGAAGCGGATATTTATCTGAACTCTGAAAACCAGATGCACGTCCGCGAACACGATCACATCGCCGGACGAGTCGCCGAAGGCGATGAAGCGCTGCAGCGGGTGTTGATCCGTTCGCGCGAACCGGGCGGTATCATCAACGTTTTTCAGACGATCGTCGAATCGGTATCTCCGTCAGAACCCGTTCTGTCCAAACCCGAGATCGAACTACGAAATACTGCCACTGCTGCAACTCAAGCCGCAGGCGATTTCTACGCGAACGGTGACGGAGCGGCAAAAGTTGCGGAACGGCTGCCCGCAAAGCCGGCGTTGCCGAATTTACCGTTCGAATTCTCGAACCAAGTTGAGATGAAGGCGAAGTCCAAACCATTGACGGCTGAAGAGCGCAGGATTCTTCTCGGTTTGATCGGCGAGCTTCTCGGTACGGCGGACCAGGCGCTTTCGTTGGCGAAACTGAATTTCCCGAACGCCTACCACAAGGCCTGTATGGAGATATGTACCGATTATCCGTTCCTGATGTCGCTCGAATATGGTCAGGGAAAGGTAACGGTACCCGAAATGCCGCCGGCGAAGATCTTTGTTGCGGGTGTTCTGGAAGCGTTGCGGCGAATTATGGACAAACTGGGCGGTAATCCGAAATTCGCCGAGGTTCATCGCTTTACGAATCAGAAGATGCTCGCGCTCGCGGGTCAGCGAAAGGACTATTATCAGAAGTATTCGATCGTCCCTCAGCTGAACAAGTTGTTGGGTATTTGAGCTCTTGTTTAATTCGATCAATTTGTCGGAATTGGCGTCAGATAGTCAGCATTTCAAGGCCAAGAAGGATCAAGACCAGACCGCCGGCAAATTCTATCTTGCCGCCTAGACGGCCTGAAATTCGCTTTGCCAGGAACAAACCGAGATAGGTCGCAAAAAAAGCGCCGACGCCGATGACCAGGGAATAAAGAGCGACCGGTTTTTCGACCAGCCCGAGCGACACTCCGACTCCGAGCGAGTCGATACTCGTAACGCTCGAAACAAACAATATCCTCAATACACTGTGTTTCCGTAGTTCTTCGGTTTCAGGTTCGCCCCCGGACCTCATTTCGCGGTAGGCCTGAAAGCACATATGAAGCCCCACGGCGCTCAGCAATGCAAACGCGACCCAGTGGTCGTACTGATCGATCGCATCCTGCGCGAGTCCGCCGACGACAAAACCGATCGCCGTCGCGATTCCTTCTGAAAATCCCGAGCTGAACGCAAACAAGAATGCGCGGCGTGCGCTGAAGTGCCGAAATCCTAGCCCAAGTGCTGCCGAAAAAGAGTCGATACTGAGAACGATCGTAAAAATTATCAGTTCGAGGATCATCGTAGTCTTACCGAAATTTCATCATAGCAATCCACGCGTCTTCTAGAAAGTAGCGAGTCTTGGATCAAGAGCGCAGCCGCGGAGTTCGATCGCAACAAAAAAAGGAACGGTCGTGAAGACCGTTCCGAGGGTTTGGGTTTTGAAAGACTCCTATCGATAATCACCGTAGAAGTTGATGTTGGTTGCATTGTCCTTCAAGGTAACGAGCTGCGTGTCCTGCTCGAAGACAAAGCGTTTCGTGAATACACTGACGACAACCGGTTGCCCGACCGAAAGATCGTCGAACCTGTAGTATCCGAAAGTACCGGTGTAGACCTGATGGCGTGTACCGTCCTGTTCGGTTAGAACCACTAGTGCGTTCCTGATTCCCTGCCCGCCCGTTGTCTGCACGCGTCCGTCGAGAGAGACGTTCGCCGCTGTCGGAGCAAGGTAGAAACCGAAGTCGTATGTATGATTATTCTGGCCGGCATTTCCGGTCAGCAGTGAAACTACCGAACCGACGCCTGAGACGCTCCCGTCCGAATCCCGGCTGTCGCCGTTGGCCGAACCGTCGTTGTCCGTCGGGGAAAGGCTCTGGCCGAAGAGCGGTTGTCCGCTGTCGAAGTTCGAAACCGGAACTCTCACTTCGTAACGACGATTGGGTACGACACTGCGCTTGCAGGAATACTGCACCAAGAGCCGGGGAGCTGTCGTGGCGCCGCTGTCGTAAGAAAGGGCGCGGCGGAAATTGTTCGCGGCCGAACCGCTCATAACAAACGCCATCGAGTTTCCGTTCGACCACCCTGCGCGATCGACGATTTCCTGTACAACCGAAACAACGCTCGATGACTGTTGCGGCGTCCCGACAACCCACGTTGTCGAGGGACTCCAACTCGCCGAAGCGGTGGTGGTTGCGCGGCTGCCCACGTTGTTGGATCCGGTTGTAAACGTCGCGGCATTGTCAGTGTTTTCTCCCCTGATGGTAAAGGTCGGGCTTCCGGCACCGGTTGAGCCAGTTTGCGAACGAGGTGAGAACTCGAGCACTGCGCTCGTGACGACCGCCCCTTGGGGAATGCCGACGCCGTTGAATCGGACGCCGACGACCTGCGGCGCCGCACCGTCCGCAGTTAGTTCGAGATCCGTGCTGGTTATGCTGACGGCACTCGAGCTCACAGTCTGTTCGGCGTCATCAGATGAGGCGCTGACGCGAACGTCAACCGTTCCTCCGACGCCGCAAGCGGTCGCCGCCATATTATCGTTGTTTGGACCGCCAAACAGATAGAGCCCGCTTGGATTGGTCGTGGCCGTCCCGACTTGAGTGTCCACAGTATTGTCGTTGTCGGTGTCTTCCCAGAGTTGCACGGTGACGTTTTGAATTCCGTTTTCGGTCGGATCTTGCACGCCGTCAAAGTCGGTATCGCTCCAGACACGATTGCCGATCTGAAGCGGCGCCGCTTCGCTCAAAACTTCCGAATCGCCGCCGCCGTTGACCTTACCGAAGTTGTTCAGGTCAGCGTCAAGGTAAACGTCGTACGCACCGAGCATCTGTCCGGTTGAATTGGAATAGCGCTGCACTCCGCCCGTGTAATAGTTCGTCACCCGTGTTCCGGCCGAGTTGTACGTGACCGGATCGTAGAAGGTCGTTACGACGTGGTTGTATCCCGGAACCTGCGTCAGTCCGCCCCAGGCGCCTTCTTCGCGGGCGTCGCCGTTAAGATCGGAATAATACTCTCCGCCGCCGGGGCCTTCATTCGTTCCGGCACCGCCCGCGGTCACTCCGCCGCAGCTGCCGTTGTTTTCAAAAACATAGCTTCCGGAGTTAAGGCATACACGCATCACGTCACCGTAACCGCGATAGAAATCGGGGGTGACGGCCTGATCGCCATAGCGGTCGCGGAATCCGAGAATCATACTCGTGCCGTCGAACTCAATGTCGGTGAGCATCGGCGCCGGACGCGCGATGACTCCGGTAGTATTCGCCCAGCGCTGCCAATTTCGGTTCTCGCCGACGGCGGCGTCGCGGGTAAAGGTCAAAGCCTGATTTGCGACCAGCGTAAAGGTAGCGCCGTTGAAACGCCATATGAAAGCGTGAAGTTTGGCATCGCTTGCTTCGGATTCAGCGGAACAGACTCCGCCGACATATATCTGTCCGCTTAGGTCGCGACCGAGACCGAATGGTCGAACGTCGGCCGCCGCGCAAGTTCCGCCGCCGGTCGAAAGTCCAGCGGTCGGTATATCGAAGCGCGTGATCGTCGTCGAATTGAGCGCACCGCTTGTCGGGATCACGTAGAGGCGACGGTCGGCGAGATTAACGGTGTAGAGATTTGCGCCGTCGGCTGAGAGCCTCAAACCGCCGAGACCGCGTTTGCCGACTTCTGAGATCGTCGCGTTGTCCGCCGTCCAATCAGGCGTGGAAGCGACGGGATGCGTATTTGCGCCGGCAGTTCCGGCGCCGAATGCCGCATTGAGATCAACATACAAGCTCGAAACGGGTGACGCGCCCGCGGGATCCGAGATCATATAGACCGCGCCGGTCGATTCGCTGGAAAGATCGCCGAGCCGGGCTCCGCGCTTCATATAGGTCGATGCATACGCGCGGTTTGTCCGATTGTTCCACGTCAGTCCGAAAGTAGCCCCGATTTCATCAACCAACGCGATACCGGTCGGCGAGAGAAGAGACGTTCTTGAAGGAGACGTAGTCCAAGCGGTCGGATCGATGCTGTTCAACCTTCCATCCAGCTCGTCGGCGTAATTGTACGGAAATCTAACGATCGTGCTGGCCGCTCCGCCGAGGCCGACGTTGAAAACCTGCGTCATCAAAAAAGGTACATTCTGGCTGTAGGTGCTTCCGCTGACAATGCCGAGATCGACGGTGGACGATCCGCCGTCGTTCACGAAGCGTGTCGTGGTGGCGTCACTCGAACCGGCGATGGTCGGTGAATATCCGCTTGGAAGAGCGGTAAATTCAACACGATATGGACCCGCCGGGAGCGCCGGCGCGGTCGCGGTGTTGATGCTGTAGGTTCCGTTGGCGGCGGTCGTGGCGGATTTACTCGCGCCGGTAGAAGAGTAAACGGTTACGGTGACGCCGGAAACTCCGCCGTCGACCGCATAATTTGGGTTTGTTCCGGTCGTGTTCCGGACGCCGTTCATGTTGTAGTCGAAATAGACGGTTCCGGAAATTACTCCGGCCGCCGCCGACTTTTCAACAAGCTGAACGAGAAACGCGGCGCCGACCATCAATATCGCTAACGCCAGAATATAAGACTTGGAAAATAGTTTTTTGACCGACATCATCGCTCCTTGGAAACGAAGACCCAGCGCACCCGGACAATTCCGAGGTCAATCTTTTTCTCTTTCTGCATTTGTTATTTCGGTATCAGAAGAGGAAGAGCAGGCGCTGAAGGTCCCGCGGTTGGGTTTTATACGAAATCTGAACGCGGGGGCATTCGTCCTGTCTATTCTAGAAAACATTGTTAATGATTGCAAGTATTATTTTAACAGTCACGACCGTTGATTATTGATTCAACTTTGTTATTATTCAATTAAACTGAAGGGGATTATGAGGCGTTTCGTACAGCTATTTTCGATTGCCGTTGCTATTTCAGTGACTGCTTTTTTAGGCGGGCGTTTAGAAACGAGGACCTATTCAAAGGTTAGTCTTAGCGAGATTCAACCGGTAAATGTGCGGGTTGCCGCCTACGGAGTTTCGCCCAGGGTCGATAGTTTCGGTCCGGCGGTCCCCGACCTCTCGACTTCGGGAAAGAAGTCGGCCGATCAGAGAGTTCTCGAAATTCCGAATAATGAGCCTTTTCGCAAACAGATTCCCGGGACAGTTCCCGACCGCGAGAACAACCTCGCCGAAACTTCGCTCGTGCCTATGCCGGATCCGTTACTTTCGTTTGACGGCTTGAGCTCAAACGACAACGCGGCCGCCTACGGATTCCGTGTCCTGCCGCCTGACACGGTTGGAGACGTCGGTTTCGATCATTATGTTCAGGCAGTGAATCTGCTGGTGCGAGTCTTTGACAAGTCGGGAAACGCGCTCACGCCGCCGTTCAAGATGAGCAGCCTTTTCGCGCCGCTCGGGACGGCTTGTTCGACCCGCAACGACGGCGACCCGAATGTCCTGTTCGACCCGTTGGCGGATCGTTGGATACTGAGTCAGTTTTGTACGCAGGCTCCGCCGTTCAGACAGATGATCGCGGTCTCGAAGACCGGCGATCCGGCTGGGGACTATTTCATCTACGAGTTTGTGATGCCGAACAACAAACTCAATGATTATTCGAAACTCGGCGTCTGGCCGGACGCATACTACATGTCGACCGACGAGTTCATCGGCGGCGACTACGCCGGCAGCGGTGTGTTTGCGTTTGACCGTTCAAAACTGCTGACCGGCGATCCGACTGCAAGTTACATTTACTTTGATCTCGCGTCGCCGACGACCCAGCGCATCGGAGGACTGCTCCCCACAGATTTCGACGGACTCCGTCCGCCGCCGACCGGTACGCCAAACATATTCGTCGGGTATGCGGCGAACGAGTACGGTGACCCGACGGATGCAATTCGGCTGTTTGATTTCAAACCGAACTTCGTAAGTCCCGACGATTCGACATTTGCCGAACGCCCGGAAAGCCCTTTGACGGTAGCCGCGTTTGATCCGACGAGTCCGGCGGGCCGCGACGATATCGCGCAACCGGCTCCCGGCGAGAAACTCGATTCACAAAGCGACCGACTGATGTACCGAGTCGCATATCGCAATCTCGGAGCCTACGATTCGCTGGTGTTCAATCAAACGGCACGCGTCACGCCCGCCGACCAACTGTACCGCGCGGGAGTCCGGGTTTACGAACTTCGTCGGAATTTGCTTTCAGCGCCGCCGATCCAACCGTTTTTCGTTTCCGAAGCTTCCACGGTCGGCGACGAGGCCAATTCCCGATTTATGGGAGCCGCCGCGCAGGATCATCAAGGGAATATCGCCGTCGGCTACAGCACGAGCAATGAACTGAAGAAACCGTCGATCGTTTATACCGGTCGCGCGGCATCCGAGCCGGCCGGTTCGTTCAGGCCGGCAAACGACCTGATCGCAGGTACGGGCGTCCAGAAAGCGTTCGGTTTTCGCTGGGGCGACTACAGCGGTCTCAGCGTCGATCCTTTCGACGACTGTTCTTTTTGGATCACCAACCAGTATTACACTCAGGAAAGCCAGGACGAGAGCGACTTCGGTTGGCTGACGCGAATCGGAAAGTTTCGGTTTTCGGAATGCGTTGACGAGATCAGAACGAAAATCGTCGGAACGGTCACCAATGCGGCGAACGGACAACCGATCGAAGGTGCGACGGTCTCAGCCGATTTGACCTATTCGCGCGCAACCGATTCCAGCGGATCATTTCCCCCGCTGATCGTAGCCTCCGGATCGAGTTACGAACTACGCGCAACGGCGCTCGGTTTCGGACCTCAAACGGCGACGGTCGTTGCCAACGGAACCGGTCCGATCGTGCAAAATTTTGCGCTCCAACCCGTTGCCGTCCCGGAGATCTCCGGCACGGAACTGATCGCCGAAAGCTGCGCGGTCAACAAATCGATCGATCCGGGCGAGACGGTCACGATGAACATCTCGCTCCGGAACAACGGAGCGATCGCGACCAATAACCTGATCGCGACGCTTCAGCCATCCGGAGGCGTCGTCGATCCCGGCGCAAGCCAGAGTTTCGGAGCGATGTCGCCCGGCGGTTTGGCGGTGACCCGTCCGTTTACATTTACCGCATCTCCGAGTTTGACTTGCGGCAGTAATTTGACGCTTACCTTCACGCTTCTCGACGGAAGCGACAACCTCGGCCCGGTCTCGATAACGATTCCGACCGGTCGGCGACGAATTGCTTTCGCGGAGAATTTTAATTCGACTTCTTCGCCGGACCTTCCGAACGGTTGGACCACGTCGGCTACCGGAGCGCAGCAAAACTGGACGACGTCGCCGGTTCAGATCCAGTCACCGCCTAATTCGGCATTTTCGCCGGATCCGAACCAAGTCGGTCTCAACGAATTGGTGTCGCCGGCCTTCATGATCAACACCGCGCAGGCCGAGCTTGAGTTTCGCAATTGGTATGAACTTGAAACGACGTTCCTGCGCAATCGTCTGTACGACGGTTCCGTACTCGAAATAATGATCGGAGACGGTCAATGGCAGGACATCGAGGCGTCGGGCGGAAACTTTGTGACCGGAGGTTATGACGGCGTCATCGATTCGTGCTGTTCTAATCCGCTGGCCGGCCGCCGCGGCTGGTCGGGTCGGAGCGGCATAAATCAGGTCTCGGAATTCATCACTTCGAAGGCCAGACTTCCGGCATCCGCCGCCGGTCAGCAAGTCAGATTGCGTTGGCGGGTCGGAACGGATATCGGCACCTTCCGGACCGGTCAATTCATCGACGATATCAGCGTGACCGATGGATCTATTTGCGACTGCGCCGTCACACCGAACCGCGCGCCGTTTGATTTTGACGGTGACGGCCGCAGCGATTTGAGCGTATTCCGGCCGAGCGACAGCGAATCATCGCCCGACTTTTTTGTTCGTCTTAGCTCGAACGGAAATTCCTTCGATCGTTATTGGGGAAGCGTCGGGGATATTCCGGTAAATTCCGACTTCGACGGCGACGGCAAAGCGGATCTTGCCGTATTTCGGCCCGCGACCCGGACCTGGTTCATTTTGGGAAGCTTCAGCGGGACGATCACGACGCTGAACTTCGGACTTTCGGGCGACACCCTGACGCCCGCAGATTTCGACGGTGACGGGAAGGCGGACATCGCGGTCTTTCGGCCTTCGAACGGGACCTGGTACATTCTTCGCAGCTCAAACTCCGAAGTCCGGATCGAGAAGTTCGGTCTATCCGGAGATCTTCCGGTTCAAGCCGACTACGATGGTGACGGAAACTCCGATATGGCCGTTTTCAGGCCGACGACGGGTGTCTGGTACATTTTGCAAAGCCTTGCAAACGGCGTCAGAATCGAGAACTTTGGTCTTAACGGGGACATTCCCGTCGCAGGCGATTTCGACGGTGACGGTCGGGCGGATTTGACACTGTTCAGATCGACGAACAGGATCTGGTATCAACTCAAGAGTGCCGACGGTTTCGCCGCAACTGAATTTGGACTGATGGGCGACCGGCCGCTTCAGGCTGATTTTGACGGCGACGGAATTCGCGATATCTCGGTTTATCGGCCCGCAACCCGAGTTTGGTACTACATCGGTTCGACCGGAGCGACAGTTTCAGAAGCTTTCGGTCAATCCGGAGATATTGCAGTTCCATCGATCTATGTGCCGCAGATCGCAACACCTGAAACTGATTTATTGAATTGAGCCCCGAACCGCGGAAAGCGTTGGAACCGAAATAGGATCTGCCTTAAACTCAGCCGAAAACTTAATCTTGCGTTTGCTGTCCTGCTTGTTACTGGGATAGCGTATGACGCATTATCCCACAATACGCAATCGAGAATCTTTTTGCCCGCGAAACACGCGAAATACGCGAAAACGTTCTGGAAAATAATTTCCGTTAGCGTGATTCGCGGGCAAACCGTACCTATTGCGTAATACGGGATTATCGATTGAGCGCCAAGATGTCATGCGTTGGTATTGGTTATGAACCTGGAAATTGTTCTCGTATTCGCAGTGGCGATTATCGCGGTTGTCTTATTTGCTACTGAGAAACCACTAGCGTTGCGTTAAGCAACAATACTGTTCTTTGAAATTATTGTAAATAAGTAGCTTACGGCCATTTCTGAGTTAAACGATTTGAAATTGTTCGAGATTTGTCGGATTCCTTACTATCAGGGAGATCGATATGAA
>JBGSWK010000050.1:0-12071 GCA_041752475.1 Pyrinomonadaceae bacterium
AGCTTACCGATCTGCCTTCCGGGAGCTTCAACGGCTTCGTTTCCTCCACCCCTGTCCCTTCGGCTTCTACCTGAACGGCAAATTGTGTAGTGCGGAACTTTCATCCACATAGGTTTGTGCACACTTCGTGGCGCACCGAAACACGCAAAATACAGGTAAACCGGCCGACGAAATAACATCTTTATAACAAGTGAAAATAACCGACGTTGCCTTTTCCTATGTTTCTACGCCAGTTTGGTTTGAACGTCAGGGTTCTTTTGTCAGTAGTGGACAAGACTCCCGCTTGCAACGATTTGCTCCATCTAATAGAATTTACCGTTTCGGAGTAACTTCGGAAAATAGCATTTTTAACGATAAAATTTATTTAAGGATCAACTTATGAAAAGAGTCGGAATACTGGCGGGGCGCGAGATGACGTTCCCCGAATCAATTATCAAAAGCATTAATGAACGCGGAAACGGCGAGGTCGTCGCCGAAATGGTCAAGGTCGGCGGAATCCGGATGGACCAGGACAAAAAGTACGACGTCATCATCGATCGCATCTCGCACGAAGTTCCCTACTACCGGGCGATGCTGAAGCGGATGGCGCTCGAAGGGACGTACGTCATCAACAACCCGTTCTGGTGGTCGGCCGACGACAAGTTCTTCAACTTCTGTCTCGCCGATAAACTCGGCGTCGCGATCCCGAAGACCGTTCTCCTGCCGCAGGAAAAGTACATCAAGGACATCACGAACGAATCGCTGCGCAACCTCGAGTTCCCGATCGATTGGGAGGGCATCTGCGAGTATGTCGGATTCCCTGCATTCGTCAAACCGCACGACGGCGGCGGTTGGAAGAACGTCTCGAAGATCTGGTCGCTCGAAGAACTCTGGCACGAATACAACCAGTCCGGGACGCTCTGTATGACGCTTCAGGAAGGCATCGAATATGATCATTTCGTCCGCTGCTACTGCGTCGGGCGCGAAAAGGTCCTGATCATGCCGTACGATCCGTCGAAGCCGTATCTTTCGGGAATGCAGTATGTTGACGTTGACGACTATCTGACGCCGGAACTTCACGCGCGGGTCGAACGGGATGTGATCACGATTTGCGAAGCGCTGGGATACGATCTGAACACCGTCGAATTCGCGATCAAGGACGGCATTCCTTACGCGATCGACTTTATGAATCCGGCACCCGACGCGGAACTCGCTTCGGTCGGTGAAAAAAACCACAAATGGATCGTCGATGCGATGACCGAGTTCATCTTCAAGACGCTCGAAGAGGGTCACGAAGCCCCGGATTACCGCTGGTCGGCAATGCTCAACCCGCCGGCCGCGGAGTCGAAAAAAAAACTGACGAGTAAGCCGACTGCGAAGAAACCGGTCGCCAAAAAGCCGAGCTCCAAAAAAGCCGGCGGCGCATCATAGACGATTTTCGCAAACCCTGATTCGAGAATCGGCGAGAACGCGAGTTTCAAAACTCTTCTGGGCGTCCCAAGTATTGGTGACGCTTCGCAGAATCAAGAGTTGTCTTTCAGAATACAGAAAAGCGGCAAAACGACATCGCGTTTTGCCGCTTTTTTTGAACTACTCGAACCCAAATTGCGCAACTGGGGAATTTTGCCCGCGAATTTCCGCGAATGCGTGTTAATCCGGTTTACGATGCGCACCGCGTCTTGTGACTCTCATAGTCGTTGAAGAAGCTGTTACCACCTTCCCCGAGGGAGGCCGTCAAAGAAGCTGCGGGGAATTCCCCCCTCATCCGCTCGTATCCGAAATGCTCCTTTCCGACCACCGTTCCGCGGCCGGTCATATCGTAAATAACGTCCAGAGGGAGGTTCCTGCCCGGCGCGTAGACGAGCGTGATCTTGCACTCCGCGGCACCGCTCCGGACTGCCTTAACGGCGGCGTTCCGCGCAGCCCAGGCCCCGAGGCGGTCGATATGTGCGAAGTCCTTCCCGGCGAGGGCGCCGCCGCCGATCGGCACGCGCGGGCCGTAATAATCCATTACGAGCTTTCGCCCGGTCTGGCCGTTGTCTCCGTCGCTGCCGCCGGCGATGAGTTCGCCGTTGGGGTTGACGTGAATTCGGACCGATTCCCACTCCGCGGCCCATCTCGGGTCACTTTGCCTGATCCTGGCATACGAATCCGTGAAAACCTGTTCCGCAACCGAACGGAGCTCACGAAGACCTGTGGAGCGCCGATGCTGCAGCGTGACGACAACTTCCTCAAGCACGAACTCGCCGCCGCTTTCCCGAATTATCACCAGAAACTTGCCGTCCGGCCCTTCATCAAGGAGCGGCCCGCCTTTGAGCGAGGCCATTACGTCGCGCCGGAATTCGTGGACCAGAAAATGCTCGGGCGGGAGGTAGCGGGTCTTTTCGTCGTAGCCGGCCCAGCCGACAACGATCGACTGGTCGTGAACGATCGCCGTGTACGGTCGCGGGTCGTGCTGTATGAAGCAGATCTCACTAAGGACACGATACCGCCCGGCATCGATGTGATTGTCCGCCACGTAACCGATCCGTTCACCGACCTCGCGGACGATCCGTTCGACCGTCCTGCGGATCGGCTTGCGGGTGACCATGACTCCCGAGAGCCAGACGGCGTCCGACCAGACCCCGGCCTCGATCTGGGCGTAGCAGTCGGGGTCGGCCCGATAGCCTTCAGCGAGAATACTGTCCGCGAGAATGTCGCAGAATCTGTCCGGGTGCCCGTCAAGCACCGCTTCAGCTGTTCTGATCATATGCAAACCTCCCGAGTTGCGAATAAGGGATACCCGCCCTCTCAAGTTGGGCCGGCGACCCGTCGCGCGAAACGATCGCCCTGATGTCCTGGCCGCTGACGGCTTTGATCAGATCGCGGTCGCAGTTCTCAATGTATCCGTCCGTGATGACCACCGCCTTTCCCGGGCGGGTCAAGGCCACATGCCTCAGGACGGCGTCCATCGATGTCCCGCCGGTGGTCGAAGTTACGAGGCGGCCGTTCCTGATTTCGGCCGGTTCAACCGTGTCGCTGAACGCCCAGAACGGCAGCCTGATAAACCGCCTCAGCCGCCAAATGAGGGACACCAGCGCGTCCATCTCGTGGTTCATCGAACCGCTCACGTCGAGGTAGATCTGCGTTGTCCCGCGCCGCACTTTCTTTTCCGTATTCCAGACGATGTCCGGCAGAAACGGACTCCAGAGCGAACGCAGGAATCCGCGTTTGTCACCCTCGTTGAGCACCGGCAGGGATATCGGTTGCGGCTCGTGCTCGAAGATCGAGTTCCTGTCAGGGGTGACGCACCGTGTAAGCACCTTGACCGCCTCTTTTTCCCAAAGGTGCATCGCCCGCTCTGCCGCCGAGACCTCCATCCCGCCGTATTGCAGGCCGACGCCGCGGTCGAACGGCTTCCTCCAGATGCCCGCGCCGGTCATCGACGAAAGCGTCTCGCGCAGGGCGGCCTCAACCTCGGGAGAGATCTCCTCGCCGTCGTTCCGTTCGGGGGAATGGTTCCCGAGGAACGTGCCCTCGTCAAGGCTAAGATCGTCCTCGCCTTGATCGCCGATGCTCTCGGCGATGTCGATGAGGTCGTCAACGACCAATTTCCCTTCGTAGAGCGACTTCCAAATTTCGTTGAACCGGTCGTTCTCGGGGTCGGCTCCCCTTTTCCCCTGCTCCCCGTCAGCCATCTGCCGCAGAAGACGGACCCGCCCCTTGGCATCGCCGTAGTATGTGCTCATCATATCGCTGTACTCGCTCCCCAAAGTGCGGTGGATTATCGCGTTGATCACCGCGTCGAGAGCCAGATTCAGGGCCGGAGTCATCCGCTTGAACCGCTCGGTATGATTGAGCAGAACGTGCAGGAACTCGTGGATCACTACGGATTTGACGTGGGTCTCGTTATGGCAATGCTCGCTGACAAAATCGAGGTTCACGCACAGCTTCGGCTTTCCGGTGATCCTGATCGCCAGCGTCGGCACGTCGGTTGTGAACTCGACCTCGGACACCCGCAGTATCCCGCGGCTCGCGATCGGGTTCTCGTCGATCAGTTCGAGCAGTATCGAATTGAAATGTTGCTCAGTTATCTGCATAGAACCTCCCTGGGACGAAAAGGTCGAGTTGTCTGGAGAGCCGGTTGTCGGTCCAGATCACGGCCTTGCTCGGGTCATAGTGATGAGGCCCGCACAGGCCAAGTATGAGAGCCTGCCGGAGAACTGTCCGCGGCTCGTCCGTCATTCTGACAAATGAATCCGACCGGACCTCGTCTCCAAGGCTCCGGCAGGCAAGCGGCATCCGCGGGACCTCGAACACTTCCCGGAGATCTTCGGGGGACGCGAATCCCTCGTCGCAGAGGAGCTTTTCGACGAACGCCCTGGGGCTGACGCTTTTTTCAAACCGGATCCCGACACGCTCCCCCAGCGGCCAGGCGATCGATTTTTCCATATCGCCAAGCAGGGTCGTGACGACACTCATCGTCCGCTCCCGCCAAAAAGGCCCGACGTTGCACCAAAGCGCTTCGCCGAAATCGGCCGGGCTGCGATCTAACCGCAAGCAGGTCCAAGAACTTTTGTGCATTCGTTCAATTCCTCCTCCAAAGCCAACGGGTCTTCCGGGGCCAGATTGTTTATGAACAGATAGTCGAATAACTGGGCCGCCCGCTCCCGGCGTTTTCCGGACATCGTGGCAAGGACGTTCTGAAGCCTCACCCAATCGGGATTTTTTGCGGAAGGATTCGAGGATCGCCACGTGACCGAGCCGTTGACGCTGAGCACCTCAGCGGCGACCTTTCCGAGATCAGATACCCCTTCGCTGCTGACGTTCAGCTTCCCGGCAAGCGCCGCCGGGTAGACGGCGTATGCGAACATCGCCGCCCGTGCCGGTGGCTCGTGGGCCAGCAGTTGGGTGACGGCAAGCGTTCCCGTGTCGGGGCCGGGGCAACCCGAGAGGAGCTTTTTGATCCTGGCCGGCAACCGGCGCTCGAGGTGAAATTCGTTGAGCCACTTCTGCGTACCGCACAGGCTCGCCGCGTCCCACGCCGTTCGGTGGGCCGAGCGGATGACGTGCTCCGAGACCGGTACGCCCCACGCCCGTTGCGGAATACTCCAGTTGAGAGCTGTCTCGAACGTCTGATTCTCGCGGTGGCTTCCGCGGACCGAGAGCAGGGCCGATATGTTCTTGACCAACTGCCTGACGCGGCGCGGCGAGATCCGTACACCGGCCTTCCCGAGTTCGTTTGCGGCAATGCGGCAGTACTCGACGGCCCGTTCGTCCGGATTGGCGATCAGACATCCGTACGCCGACCGCCAGATTTCCAGTTGCGAACGCAAGGCCGCCGAGAAAGCCGGTCGCTGCAATGAGTCGTCCGCACATGCGATCGCCCGGTGGGTCTCGTCGCTCATCTCGTGCCAGTCGGGAACCTCGACGATAAATGCGAATCTGTCGGCAAGAGCCCGATCGAGAGGTTCGGAACCCTCGTAAGAATCACCGTTCTGTTCCGGCCCGCACGGGTTCATTGCCGCCCAGCGGTAGATAAGCTTGTCGAGCTTGATTCCCTGGACCCGCCGTTCCTGGACAAGCGAAAAGAGGCGGTTCTGATGCTCGGGCTTGCAGCGGCTGATCTCGTCAATCAATACCGACTCGGCTCCCCATACCGTGGCGGGTGTTTGCAGGTACTCGATCCGGGAACCTTCATCCGCCGGAAAGGGAAACCCGACCAGGTCGTCGAACGAGATCAGGCTCGCATTGTAGTGCCGGTGCTCGAGCCCGAGGGCTTCTGACAAGCTGTTGAGCAGAAAGGTCTTTCCCGTACCGCAATTGCCGATAAGCAACAGCGGGTCGGCCGTTACAAGTGACGCGAGGATCACGGATTCGACCGCTTCGTATCCGTAGATTCCCGCCGCTTCGAGTTTGACGGCCGTTTGTTTTGGACTTTTTTTTGACATGTGGTGCACACTCCTTGATTAAAATGAGCGCACCAGGATTCGGACTTGAAAAAACGAGAAGCCGCAGATCTTCATCAGATCGGCGGCTTTCGTAAAACTTGACTCGGAGAAATTATTTCGGAAACGTGGTCGTTTCTGCACATCGGGAACTCAATGTTCCCAAGGCACCGTTGGCTCTCCTAGCCTGGTTGCCGGACCCTTTCGGGTCACTCCTGATGACGAAAAAAATGTTATCAGAACATAAGCGGAGAGTAAAGCAACCGGCAACGCTAATTCGAAGATGTTCCGGAGATCGCTGTTCGATGACCGAAAAGCGCCGGAAGAAAAGACATTTCGGGAAGTTTTCGCGTATTTCGCGCGTTTCGCCGAAAAGAAATTCTTTGATCCATAACCCGCTCAATCGCGGTCGAAGACTTCGAAAGGGATCCGCGACGAGAACATATTCACACCGGCGATGAGGGTGAACCAGATCACGAGCGCGATCGATGAAACGGCCCAACCGATGTCGGCGACGAGCGGATCGTCGAAGACGACCCCGAAAAGTATCGCCGGAAGACCGATGACCCCGATCCTGAGCGAAGTGCGTTTGGATCGTTCGAGAGTTTCAAGCAGATTTATCCGGCTGATCTCCATATCCATATACTCTTCGTTCTCGTTGAGACGCGAGAAATAATCGGCCTCGCTTTGCGTCCAGCGGCGCAGGGCCGGCGTTTCTGCAAGCCGGTTCGCGGTCACGAAATTATGGATGACGTGCGCGATCTTTCCCTCGCGCAAGGCGATCTCGGCCAATCCGCGGGCCGCGCGAAAACTCTCTTCGATGATCTCGACCGATTTTTGAAACGCGGTCTGCGCGCGTCGCCAATCGCCGAACTGGAAATACGATTCCCCGACCCGCGCCAGCAGTTCGCCGTCCGATGCGCGTTTTTCAACCAACCGGAGCGATGCGAGCGCGCGGCGCAAAAGCCGTTCGTCACGCTCGGCGGCGGCATAGGAATTGAGACACCGCGCGAATTCGAACAAAAGCCAGTTGTCGCGCGGGGTGATCAGCAGCGCGCGCCGAAACGCTTCGAGCGCCTGGATCAGATATCCCGAAAGACGCAGTTCGTTCGCCAGTTGCCTGAGGTCCGCCGCCTTGGCCGGGTCGCCATCGACCCGTTTCCCGTCTTTTAGGGCCTTTCCGACCCGGACCTCGCGGACCGAATTTTCGAGGACGTCGGCCGAAGGAATGTGAACGAACTCGGCCTTCATCAGCACTTCTTTCGGTTCCCGCAGATAGTCACGCAGTTCGATCGAGCGATTGTCGAGAATGTCTTCGGGGACGCGCGCAAAGATCTCCCGGACCATCCGCCGGTAGTCTTCTCCGCCCGAGGCGATGACGAAACGCAGTCCGCGGCCGGTGAAGGAGGTCCGGTAACGGTAAAATACGTTTCCGCCGCGCTTCAACGCCCTCAGCGATTGCGTCTCGATCTGTTCGATATCCGAGATCTTCAGCCGATAGTGAAAGTTATTGAACCACGCCCAAAAGCGCGGCAGGATACCGGTCCGCCGCAAGCGCTTGCCGTCAAAAACAACCCGGTCGGTAAACGCGAGCAAAGGTAGCCCGACTAACCCCGACGCCAGAAATACCGTCGCCGTGACGTCCCATTCAAAATAAAGGAAGAACGCCCCGAAAAACAGCACGAGCATCATCGCCGTCACGTAAAGACTCGGCGAAACCCTGATTCCGGCAATTCCGAAACTCTTTCCCAAACTTGTTTCTCGTCGACTCATTGAGTATCTAACTACAAAGTACGAATTGCAGCGGAAATTTTCAAATCGGAACCGATCGGAATGTGATTTCAAACAATTGGATCCGCGCTCCGGGCAGACTCAGGAAAGTACTTCATTACAAAATGAACCTTGGAATCAAGTTGGCGGCTAATGTCAGTGCCGTGATGACGGCAAGCATAATAACCACGCGACCGGATTGCGCCGGAGTGTAACCGCGTAGATCAGTCCGACGCCGATGATGACGGCGATGCCATAGAGAATCACCTATCCGGCCTCTATCCATCCGCGGTCGGTTCCACCGAGTTTGTCGCATTCGACGATCATCATCCCAAAACCGCGGACGACGAATGCCATTACGGCGACAAGAACCGCACCGAGAACTATCAAAACGATCCCGCCGGTGCGCACTTGCCTGACGATCGCGGACTGCCGGCATTTCGGACATTCGTTCTCGACGGTCTTGAAATCGTGTCCGCAGTTCGGGCAATTCTGATATTCAGGATGGGCTAAAATCAAGCGTTTTGCACCAAGAAGCTAGATTCGTTTAAGCATTGCAACCGATGCCGTCGGCGGATGCTACCTAATCGACTTCTTTCAACGATTTGCGCCCGGGACAAGTCTGATCCCGGTAAACTGCCATCGCAGATCCGGCTGAAAGAAGTTTCGGTAAGTCGGTCGGCTGTGCCCGGGAGGTGTCGCGACCGACGCGCCGCGGAGGACCATCTGGTTGATCATAAATTTCCCGTTGTATTCGCCGACCGCTCCCGGACCTTTTCTGAAATTCGGATACGGAAGATACGCGCTGTTCGTCCATTCCCAGCGCAGGCCCCAGTCGAACGCGTTATTCGCGATCTCCCATTCGAACTCGGTCGGAAGCCGCGACCCGCGCCACTCGGCGAACGCGGCCGCCTCGTAAAACGATACGTGACACACCGGCGCGTTCCAGTTCATCGGCCGAAGCCCGCTCAAGGTGAACTGATGCCAGCCGTCTTGGGATTCGCGCCAGTAAAGCGGCGCGCCGACATCGTTTTGCCGGACCCAATCCCAGCCGTCGGCGTGCCACAGATTGAAATTACGGTAGCCGCCGTCGTCGATGAACTCGCGAAACTCGGCGTTCGTCACAAGATTCCGCGCGATCGCGAAATCATCTGCTACTACCCGGTGCCGCCCAAGTTCGTTGTCGAAGCAGAAACCGTCGCCGTCGAATCCGATCGGGTAGGTGCCGCCGGCGATCTCGACAAACCCCGCCTCGCCGTCCTGCTCGGTCTCGCAAAGCGCAAAGTCTTCGCGGTAGACGGGCAGGATCGGGTTGACGCTGAACGTGTATTTCAGATCGGTAATGAAGAGTTCCTGATGCTGCTGCTCGTGATTAAGACCGAGAACAAGGAGTTGCGCGACTTCGCCCGGCAGTTCCCCGCTGAGCAGTTCCGCCATCTTCCCATCGACATAACTCCGGTATTCGAAAACCTGCGCGACCGTCGGACGGCTCAGGTCCCCGCGTTTATGACGCAATGTCCGCTCGCCGACGTTGTTGTAGTAACTGTTGAACAGAAAGCCGAAATTCTGGTCGAATTGACGGTACGACGGCGAAAACGGTTTGAGGATCATCTCCTCGAAAAACCACGTCGTATGCGCGATGTTCCATTTCGCCGGGCTGACGTCGACCGACGGCTGCGGCACGTAATCCTCGATCTCGAGCGGTTCGCAGAGGCGCTCCGTGAACGCCCTGACTTCCCTGTAGCGGTCGAGTAAACCGTCGGCGGAAGGCTGTCTCATCTGATTGTCCGGCATTCCATAATTAAACCAAAAACCATCGGAAAAGTCTTTCGGTGCGCGTTACGGACGTTCCGCGGGTTCCGGGAACCGTTTGTAGAAGGCGTATTTTTCGGCTAAAGTTATCTGGTCTCAACGCTATGCAAAGTCCGAACGACGCAAATCCCGCGGCCGTTGAACTTCGGCAAGTCTCGCTGAAATTCGGATCGACAACCGTGCTCGACGGGCTCGACCTGCGCGTCGAGCGCGGCGAGACGCTCGTCTTGCTCGGCGAATCGGGCTGCGGAAAAACGACGACGCTGCGCCTGATCAACGGTCTGGCCGATCCGACCGACGGCGTCGTCCTGGTCGATGGAAGGTCGACCGCCGATTGGGACAGGATCAACCTGCGGCGGCACATCGGATATGTCCTGCAGGAAGCCGGGCTTTTTCCCCACTTTACGGTGGCAGAGAACGTCGCGCTGATCCCGCGCATCGAACGGTGGGACGAAGCGAGGATCTCCGAACGAACTTCTGAAATGCTGCAGCTTGTCGGCCTCGACCCGGCGACTTTCGCCGAACGGTTCCCGCACGAACTTTCTGGCGGTCAGCGTCAGCGTGTCGCGGTTGCGCGGGCGCTTGCCGCCGATCCGGGGATTCTGCTGCTCGACGAACCGTTCGGCGCACTTGACCCGATCACGCGCACTTCCCTGCAGAAGGAATTCGCGCATCTTGTCCGGAGTCTCGGCAAGACGGCGGTCCTCGTCACCCACGACCTGCGCGAGGCGCTTCTTCTGGGAAGCCGGGTCGCGCTGATGGAGAGCGGAAAGATCGTCGTTCTCGAAACAGCAGAAGATTTTCCGAAAGCCGAACACCCTTTGGCAAAGGCTTACCTGGACACGGTTTCGCAATTGGGCTGATATGGGTTTTCTTGAGTTTCTCCGGCAAAACTGGTTTGAGGTCCTCGTGCTGACCCGCGAGCATCTGCTGCTCGTTCTCATCTCGACGCTCGCGGCGGTGCTGATCGGCGTTCCGCTGGGAATTGTCTTGACGCGAATCGATTATCTGAAAACACCGGTCTTAGGAATCGCGAACGTTTTGCAGACGATTCCGTCGCTCGCCATCTTCGGACTTCTTATCCCGCTCCCCTTCATCGGCGGAATCGGCGCGAGAACGGCGATCATCGCACTCGTTCTCTACTCGCTGCTGCCGATCATCCGCAACACCGTGACAGGAATCCTGAACGTCGACCCAAAGGTTCGCGAGGCCGCCCTGGCGATGGGACTGACGGACGGGCAGATCCTCAGAATGGTCGAACTGCCGCTGGCGGCGCCGGTGATCCTGACCGGTATCCGGGTCGCGGTCGTGATCGCGGTCGGGGTGACGACCATCGCCGCAGCGGTCGGCGCCGGCGGACTCGGAACATACATCTTCCGCGGACTGCGCCAAAACGACAATAATCTTCTGTTAGCTGGCGCCTTGTTTTCGGCGTTGCTGGCGCTATTCGCGGACTTCGGGCTCGGACAGGTCGAACGCGCGTTTCGTGTCGGCGAGCGCGTCTCGGCCGCTCGACGGACGGCATCGGCGGCGGTTGCGGCGGTCGCTTTCGTGTTGATCGCGGGGCTCAGTTTCTGGCCCGGGCCGGGCGTCTCGAGCGGGTCGCGCGAAAGAATTCGGGTCGGATCAAAAGACTTTACCGAGTCTGTCATCCTCGGTGAAATACTCGCGCAAATGCTTGAAAATCGGGGGCTCGCGGTCGAACGCGAATTCGAGCTCGGCGGCAATCTCGCGCACGATGCGGTCGTTTCCGGACAGATCGATGTCTATCCGGAATACACCGGGACCGCGTTCACGGCGATCCTGAAGAATGCACCGATCACCGATCCGGAAAAGGTGTACAGGCAGACCAAAGAGCAGTATTTTAAGAGATTCAAGCTCGATGTGAGCCCGCCGCTCGGATTTTCGAACGACTTCGCGATCCTCATTCGCGGCGAAGAGGCGCGCCGTTTGAACATCAAGACGATCAGCGAGGCGGTGCCGTTCTCGAAACAATGGCAGGCGGGCTTCGGTCAGGATTTTATGTCGCGCGCCGACGGTTACGCCGGTTTCGCCAAGGCTTACGATTTTCAATTCTCAAAACAGCCGCGGGAGATGGACCTCTCGCTGACCTACCGCGCGCTGGCGTCGAAACAGGTCGACATCATCGCCGGCAACTCGACCGACGGACTGATCGCCGCGCTCGATCTATTCCAGTTGGCCGACGACAGAAAGTATTTTCCGCCTTACCAGGCCGTGTTCATCATCCGAGCCGACAAATCCGAGGTTCTGCGTGAAACTCTCGGAAAGCTTGAAAATTCTATCTCGACCGACGAAATGCGACGTCTGAACTTCGAAACCGACGGAAACGGCCGCGCGCCGAAAGAAGTGGTTGCCGAATGGTTGAAGAAGAAAGGATTTTAGCCCCGACCCCGCTTTAGAGAATTTCTTTCCCGCGAAATACGGTAGAGTAGAGACAGACGTCTGTTGTGCAGTCCGTCTGTCCCCCTCGTCAAACCGTACGTGAGGTTTTCCCTCATACGGCTTTCCTGCAGCCTTCGTTGCAGGCCTTCACAGTGAGTGTTTGATGCAGTGTTTCGTCGG
>JBGSWK010000051.1:0-5137 GCA_041752475.1 Pyrinomonadaceae bacterium
AGCTTACCGATCTGCCTTCCGGGAGCTTCAACGGCTTCGTTTCCTCCACCCCTGTCCCTTCGGCTTCTACCTGAACGGCAAATTGTGTAGTGCGGAACTTTCATCCACATAGGTTTGTGCACACTTCGTGGCGCACCGAAATACACGAAAACATGCCGGGAAATAAAATCATCTAGCGTCTAACGCGCATTTCGCTGGCCAACGGACTTCTCTCAAGAAAAACAATCTGAAGTACCTTATGCAAAGGGAATTAACCCGAATTCAGCAATAGAAAACTGTTTGCCCGGGAATTGCGCGAAAAAACGCTTAAAGACGATGCTTTCCGGCAGTTTTCGCGTGTTCTGCGTATTTCGCGGGCAAACAGCTTTCTATTGCGTAATTCGGGTTTAACCGAGTCCGTGTTTCTTCTGCACGCCGTCCGCCAATCTCCCGAATGGACCGAGATTGTCTTAATCATCTATGTGTTCTCTGTGTCTATGTGGTGAATAAACTCTCAAGAAACACAATTCCAACTGCCCGATGCAAAGGAATCGTGTTTATTCGGCACGCCGTTCGCCGATCTGCCGAATGGACCGACATTGTCTTAAACATCTATGTGTTCTCTGTTTCTATGTGGTGAATAAACTCTCAAGCAACACAATTTCAAGTTCCCGATGCAAAGGAATCGTGTTTATTCGGAACGCCGTCCGCCAATCTCCCAAATGGACCGCTATTGAGTACTTCGGGTTTAAGTGATGCTTTTCCAAAGCGAGTCGGCGAAATAGCGCTTCTCGTCGCGGAACTCGGCAACTACTTCGAAACCGCTGTCATCGGCGATCTGCCGAATCATCTCCGTCGTGTATTTCTGCGAGATCTCCATAAATATCGGCTCCCAAGCCCGGAAATCGAATGAACTGTTCAGCGCGCCGATCGAAACGCTTTGATCTTTCGTGCTGATCAGAAACGATCGGGCGGCGCCGTCATCGGGTGAGTACGTCGCGTAGTGTGTGAATTTGGAAAGGTCGAAATTGCCGCCGAGCTCGCGGTTGATCCGCGTCAACAGATTGAGATTGAAAGCCGCCGTCACGCCGCGTGAATCGTCGTAGGCTTTGAGGACGGTTTCGGGATTCTTTTGGAGGTCAAACCCGATAAAAAGCAGGTCGCCCGGATTGAGCGCCGACCGTATCCGGCTCAAAAACGAAACGCTGTCGGCGAACGTGATATTTCCGATGTTCGATCCGAGAAAAAGGACGACCCTGGCCCGGCTCGATTCCGACTTGAGCCGATTCAGACCCTGAAAGTAGTCGTCTTGAATCGGTCTGAACGGCAGTTGCGGAAACCGAGAGGTGAATTTGTCGGCCAGGATCTCAATCGCTTTTCCGGAAATGTCGATCGGCGAATAACTGAAATCGATGTCCTCCGCGAGCAGGGATCCGACCAGTATTTCGGTCTTTGTTCCGTCGCCGGCACCGAGTTCGATCAGGTCGAAGCTCTCGTGATGCCGTCGGAACTCCCGCGAGATCTGCAGTTTTTGGCTAACGAATATCTCGGTCTCGGCGCGGGTCAGGTAATACTCGGGCAGATCCATTATCGAACGGAATAACTCGCTGCCGGCGTCGTCGTAGAAGTATTTCGACGAAAGCCTCTTCGGCGACGACGAAAGTCCTGACCGGACATCACCGGCAAAAACGCTCAAATTGTTACCCGTTTGATCTGACATTCGATTTCGTTGAACTTCGATTAAAACATTTTCCGACGCCCCGGAAAACCCGCCGATTTATTTGGCGTCATTAGGACAAAACGGCCGCAGACACTTTCAACCCAAATCAAAAAGGGATGAAAGCTCGTCGCCTTCATCCCTCGTTGTGAAATCATCCTTCGCACTATTGCTGCAGGATCGGCGGGAGATTTCCGCCGGCGAAGGGATTTTCAGGCGTCGGCTCGACGATCTCTTTCGCCCTTTCTGGGTTCAGTTCGGCAACCTTGTCCTTGGCGTCGCGCGCGGTGGAACTCAGCGGAACCGGTTTACCGTCAGCATCCTTTGCCTCAGCAGCCGCTTTGGCGATATTGAAGTAAATATCGGCGGCCTCGGTCTTCTTGCCCTGCTTTTCGAGCAGTTGCGCCATCGCGAAATTGATCGAGTCTTTGGCGATGACCGGATCCGACGATGCTGCCAGTTCCTGATAAAGGGCAACGGCTTCGTCGGTCTTGCCGTCCGCGGCCTTCGCCTGCGCCAGTGCGAACTTCGACAAGCTCCCGACCTCGCCCGAGGTCTTCGAAAGCGCTTCTAGTTCGGTGATACCAGCGGCGCGGTCGATGCTCAGCTTGTTGACCGCAATGAAATACTTCGCCCGCTCAGCGACACCGCCGCCGAATTTATCGACGACCGCCTGAAACTGCGCGATGGCTGCCTCGGACCGCTCCTTTTCCGTCTTAAACGTCTTGATCGTCGAACCCGCGGCCGCCGGAACGTCGGAGATCTGCGCCTGCGAGGTTTCGATTGCTTTGCCGAGCGCCGCCTGGCCCTTCGCATTGCTCGAATCCGACCAACGCCAGAATATTGCAACGGCAATCAGCAGGACTGCGACCGCAGCCAGCGCATAAAGCACGGTCTTGCCTTTACCTTCAAAAGTCTTTTGCGCCAACTCGACCTTTTTCGTCAAAGTAGTCTGAAACGCGTCGCGGTAAAACGGAGTTTCCTTCTTCTCTTCGGTCGGTGCGGCTGCCTCGGGAATTCTTTTTTTACGTGCCATCTCTTAAAAAAATGCAATCTGCGAATCGATTGTCGTTATATAATCAGCTCTAACGGAAATTTTCCAAAAGAGTTAATTTAGCCTAAAAAGGCGGTCGTGGCAAGCGATTGCCGGAAACAGCGCAGATGGACCAACGGATGCAGAGAACAGGATCGGTGAATTCGCCCGCAAACGATGCGAAAAAGTCCCGATTTCGTTCATTTCGCCGATCGTATTTGCCGGCAGCCTACGGCTCTGGCCGGCTTCCTTCAGCGACTCCGCAACGTTGGCAGATTTCACGCCCGAAAAAACTCGGGAACAATTTCAGAAATCGGGTGTCTAACAGTTCAGTCCGCGAAATTTGCGGGTGAGCAATTGAAATTCCCGGTTGAGGAGATCGCTAGGCAGGAGATGTTCTTCAGCAAGTCAATCAGTTTGGACGATGAGGAATTAGGGCGCGCCGCAACGGCTGCGCGGCCGGTGGTTGCCTACGGGGAGATCGAGTTCATTGAAAGATTGAAAGCGGGAGACGCCGACGCGTTTGAGACTCTGGCCAACCGTTACGCCGGTGATATTTACGGACTGCTTTACAGACTGACGCAGGATCCGGAAGAAGCTCGCGACCTGACGCAGGAAACCTTTTTGAGCGCACTGCGTGCGATCGGCAAGTTTCGCGGCGAAGCGAATTTGAAAACCTGGCTCTTCAGGATCGCGGTAAATGCGTCCCGAAACCGCTTTCGTTGGTGGAAGCGCCGCCGTCGCGATCAGACGATCTCGCTCGACGTAAGCTTCGGGCCGACCGACACGCCGTTCAGCGAGACGATCTCGTCGGACGGGCTGAATCCCGAAGAAGTCACTCTGCGACGCGAACGCGAATCGCTTTTGCGAAAGGCGCTCGGCGAGTTGTCCGACATCTTCCGCGAAGCCGTCGTGCTCTGCGACATCGAAGGGTTGTCGTACGAAGAGATCGCAGTCGCGCTCGACGTCAACATCGGAACAGTCAAATCCCGGATCGCCCGGGGCCGCGACGAACTGCGCCGCAGACTGAAGGATATTTGAAAATCGATTTGGATGAGGAAATCCGAAATCAGAATTCCCAAATCCAAAATCGAATCGGTGGATAATTGACTCGCCCCGGTTTTACCTGGAGACGATAAATCGGTGCCAAACGAGAGGTCAAAGGTAACGATGTGTCGGCGGCGGATCAAAGCGAAGCGGTCCGGTTTTTTTGATAACTGACCAGCAACAAGCAAGACGCGAAACGGCCGAATGCGCACGCCGCGGTTCACGACGGCAATTTGTTGTTTTCCGGCGACGGAAAACAGCCGGGGTCAGTCAGTTATTCACCGGGTTTGATAGACGTTAACGGTCAATTGTGAATCGGGTCCGCAGCGCGGACGGTTCGGCAATGATCGATTAGCATTCCAAAAAAAAGCAATGAAATGCGAGAATTTACAAATTAGCCTGTCGCTCTATCCGGACGGATTACTTTCGTCCGAGGATATGACCGCGGTCGATTCGCATCTCGTGGCCTGTCCGCTCTGCCGGCAAAAACTCGATGACTTTCGGCTGCTTCGGTCGGGGCTGAGACAGTTTTCGCAACCGCCGGTGCCGACCGACCTGACATCGTCGCTTAAGATCGCGATGCGGACGGAGTTGAACCGCTCGAAAAATTCCCGTCTCGGGTTCATTTCAGAAAGTTTCCGCGAATTTTTGCAGATGCGCGTGATGCCCTATGCGGTCGGAACCGCGGCATCGCTTGTCATCGGATTCACGATGCTCTGGATGCTGCTCTCAGGCACCGTCGCGCCGTCGGCGGATCTGGTCGCTTCCGACCGCACAACTCCGATATTTCTGCCGTCGGTGCCGTCAAGCATCGGCGATATGATCACGCCGTCGGGACTCGCCGCCGAGCGTCTCTCGGTTTCGGGAGAGTCGCCGAGCGTGAACCCGCAAGGCGCGCTCGTGGCGCTGGCTAAATCTTTGACGCGGGGATCGATGAAGGACAGCGAGGTCGTCGTCGTTGCCGACATTTTCAGTGACGGACTGGCGACAGTCGAAGAGGTGGTCGAACCGCTTGACGACGCGCGCACGGTTTTCGAACTCGAAAGGGCGTTGCGGCAAAACTCGTCCGACGCGCCGTTCGTCCCGGCGTTTCTCGATAAACGCGCCGACTCGGTACGCGTCGTCCTCAAGATCCAGCGCGTCGATATCAAGACCACCAGACCGCGCAAACGATAGCCGTCGAGCGGCTTAAATGAACCGCGAATCGGAGGCTGTTTGCCCGGTAGAGTAGAGACAGACGTCTGTTGTGCAGTCCGTCTGTCCCCCTCGTCAAACCGTACGTGAGGTTTTCCCTCATACGGCTTTCCTGCAGCCTTCGTTGCAGGCCTTCACAGTGAGTGTTTGATGCAGTGTTTCGTCGG
>JBGSWK010000052.1:0-62436 GCA_041752475.1 Pyrinomonadaceae bacterium
CGCGGCAGCGACGGCACATTCATTTGGGATTCGGATTGAACGTCGAATCCGAGAATTCCAAATCGGACCCCTCCGAAATACACAATCGTAGGTGCCGTCGCTGCCGCGACTCGGACATCCTTTGCCAACATTACCGTGGGCTTACGCGCCACGGCTAAAGTCTGCCGTCGCTGCCGCGACTTGGCCGTCCTTTGCCAACATTACCGTGGGCTTACGCGCCACGGCTAAAGTCCGCCGTCGCTGCCGCGACTGGTCGATGATCGGATTCGGGTCTGTTCTGAACCCAAGCGACCGAACCGCAAAAACGTTTCACAACCGGTACGGGAGCGGCTTATAATGATGCCGGACAGATCGTCACCGACGGCAAGTTCCGCAATCTCGGTTACGGCTACGACGCGAACGGACGCACTGTCCGGGCGTCGCAGGCGAACCAGCCCGACGCGGTGTCGGGCCATGCAAATCGGGCAGGTTCGTGAGTTTTCGGGCAATTCGTGGCAAAATCCTTATATGAAAATGAGACTAGGATCGATTCTTCTCGTTATTTGCCTGTTCGCGCCGATCGCATCGCCCGGTCAGAAAACGATCGTCAGCGGTACTCGATATTCGCGGCTTGTCATCCGCAACGCGACGATCGTTGACGGAAGCGGCAAACCGGCTGCCGGACCTTTCGACATCGTCGTCGAAAACGATCTGATCTCGGCCATCGTCAGTATCGATCCGGTCGCCGCGAAAGAAGGCAAAGCACGGCGACCGGCGGCGGGCGATGTCGAGATCGACGCCGCCGGAAAATATGTACTACCGGGCCTGATCAATCTGCACGGCCACACACAGGACGAGCGCGGCGGCGTGACGATGCCGGTCGAATACTGCACCAAGCTTTGGCTCGCGTGTGGCATCACGACCGTGCGCGATGCCTGGGCGAGCAAAAAAGTTCTCGAATATCGCGATCAGATCGCCGCCGGCAAATTGACGGGGCCGCGCATTTTCGCTTACGGCGGATATTTCGACAGTCCGACTCCCGCAAGCGCCGAGCAGGCCCGGCAGCGGGTTCGCGATCTGAAAGCCGCCGGTTTCGACGGCATCAAACTCTATACCATTGACCGCGATCTGATGGCGGCGATGATGGACGAGGCGAAGAAACTCGGGATGCGCGTGATGCATCACGTCGGCGTCGAGGAAACGAACGCCTGGGACGACATCAAATTCGGGACGACGAGCATCGAGCATTGGTACGGAATCCCCGATGCGGCGATTCTTTCGGGCCGCCAGAATTTCCCGGCAGGATACAACTACAACAACGAAGTCGATCGCTTTCGCTACGCCGGTCGTCTCTGGCGCGAGGCTGATTCAGAGCGACTGATGAAGGTGCTCGATGGGATGGTCGCGGCCAACGTCGCCTGGGACCCGACGCTTGTAATCTACGAAGCTTCGCGCGATTTGCAGCGGGCGCAGACGAATCCGGCATTCGCCGAATATCTGCATCCCGTGCTTGCGGAGTATTTCAAACCGAATCCCGCAAACCACGGATCGTATTTTATCGGCTGGTCGTCTACGGATGAGACGTATTGGAAAGAGAATTACCGGATCTGGATGAATGCGGTTTATGAATTCGAGCGCCGTGGCGGACTTGTCGGCACGGGCGAGGATGCGGGCTTCATTTACCAGATATACGGTTTCGGTCTCTTGCGCGAACTCGAACTGCATCAGGAGGCGGGATTTCATCCGCTCAAGGTCATTCAGCACGCGACTTCGAACGGGGCGAAGATACTCGGCAAAGAAGACAGTCTCGGACGTATTCGGGTCGGTTTCAAGGCCGACCTGATCGTCGTCAACGGCAATCCGCTTGAGAACTTCAAGGTCCTGTCGCCGCTGGGCGTCGAGGAGATCCGCGACGGAAAGGTTTACAAAACGGGCGGAATCGAGTGGACGATCAAGGACGGAATCCCGTTCCACGCCCCGACGCTCGCGAAAGAAGTCAGGGAGATGGTTGCCAAAGCGAGATAATTTGGGATTTGGGATTTGGGATTGCCGATTTTGGCGAACTTTGCGCGGGATCTCACGCAAAGCCCGCGGAGTCCGCAAAGCAGTCATGACGGCCCGACGTCGTTTCTGACACAGATAAACACAGATAAATCGGATAAGGGCTGATGCTTAGAGCTCAGCGTTTCCTGAGGTCCTCTTTGTCTCTCTTAGGTGAAACGAATCCGCTCCATCCCGTCAATCTGTGTTTATCTGTGGAGAAAACGCGATTTGTTTTCTTCCGGTCGGTTTTTCGAAGCTCCCGATCTGGGATTTGGATTGGGATCTTAGATTTTTGGATCGGAACGCGGGCTGCGATTCCAATCCACAATCCAAATTCCAAAATCCAAAATCGAAAAAGCCCGCCGTGCTCTCCCCTTCACGACGGGCTTTTTTTATTCGGTCATCTGTTTCAACGACCAAATCTCAATAATCTTTAACCGGCAGCACAACCTCTTGCGATAGAACGATCTCGAAGACTTCGCCGGACTTTATCCGGACATTCTTGCCTTTTCGGGCGACGGCCACTGCCGTTCCCGCTCCGGCCCCGATCCCGGCTCCGATCAGCGCTCCGTTGCCGGATTTCGTGACCGCGCCGATCAACGCACCGATTGCGGTTCCGCCGATCACGGAAAGGATCGATCCGGTCGGCGACGAATCAGCCTTGAGTTCCGTTGACGCTTCGATCACACGCGATTCTCCGCCTTCAAGAAAGAGCTTTTCAAATCGTACGCTGAGCCTGCCGCCCTTGCCTCCGGCACCGGCTGCCGCTGCTTCGGTGACGCGTCCTTCGATCACGGTTCCGGACGGGATCAGAATCGTATCGCCGTTCTTGATCGGCCGTTCCGTCTTGACCGTAAACGTGTCGTTCTTCGACGCGGCCCCCGAGTTTACCTCAACATCCATCCTGACCTGAATCCTGGTGCCGGCGGCGAGCCTATAAATTGAATCCTGCGCGTTCGCAAATGCAAAGAACAGAAAAAGTAACGCGAAGACTTTGGCAGTTTGACGAAGAATGATCATATCCGACCTCCGTCTCCGCGAACCTTTTATCAAACGACGTCCGCGAAGACTAAAGCAATGATTGTGCCAGTTTGGCAGCGGTTGGTTTCTGCGGCATTTTACAGGTTTCGGGAATGGAAAGTCCAACAATATCGGATACGGGATGCACGATATCGTCTGTTCGGCTTTCGCCATCGTTCGGTTTACTGAAGTATCGGATGGCTGCCGCCCTTGCTGTGGTCGGCGGTCTCACGGTAACGCTGCGGGTCGTTATGAAACAACACGATATGCTCGCCCTCGTAACGTACGACGTCCGATACGCGGTTCAGATCTTTCGTATGTTCGCCGATCATAAACGCACAGGGCTGAAACGCGACGACGATCCCGGCCGCATAAATGTAACCGCCCTTGTCGTATTCCGTTCCGGCGTATTGTTTTGCATCGACCGCAAGGTCGGGCGAATAGTTCCCGAGATAGTCTTTCTGCCGGTCGGCCCTGGCGATGAAGATCGTGTATTCGGAGTACTTTAGGCGTTTCTTGTAGCCGTTCTTCCTGGCGACGGCAAACAGATCGCCGAGTCCTTTGTCGATCGCTTTCAGCATCACGTCCGTTGGATTCGTAACGCCGTACACGACGGCGCCTTTCTTGGATTTGACGAGGTATTTGAATGTGTCCTTGCTGATGCGTTCCGCCTCAGCGACAACGACCTGCGGCGCCGGTTTTTGTGCAAAACCATTGACCGCGAAAAGAAGAACGACGATTAAGAATGCAAAAAACTTCATAAATGTATCCCCTCCGGCGACGATGGGCAACTCAGTGCTTGCAAGAGTGAAGCCAAACTCAAATTGTCCGAATCGTCGTTTCGTTTGTCACCGCGAATCCGTCCTTTTGAAGGGGCTTTCGACCGATCAACCGCCGTTGAAGTCCCGCATCATATCGGCGTAATCGTTGAGGATCTTACCGCCGTCTCCGCTGAATACCGCCCCGTGCATCGGTGCCACGGATTTTGGTTCGAGAGCCGCGAGCGACCTCAAGATTCCGTCGGTCTTTTGCGTGTACGGCAAGTAGTCCGCCAACGGTCCAGCTTGATACTCGACGAGGGTTTGTCGGCAAATCTCGATTACGCCGACATCTTCCGTGATCGGCTTCGATTCGCCGTTCTGATTCAGCAGATCCGAACAAAACAGCGTTCCGTTCGTTTCCTCGAACAGCAGCCCGGCTTCCCAGCAATGCGGAACGTGAGGCGTCGAAAGGAACTTGAAACGATACTTGCCCGTTTCGAGAACCTCGCCGTGAACCATTCCTTTGGCTTCTTGCCCGCTGAAGTCATCAACCGAGACCATTTTCCCGACAAGACTGCAGAAGGCGGTCGAATTCGGCGCGATCTGCTGCCATTCCGGGAGAGAGCCGCATTCGTCCGCTTCGAAATGACTGAAGCCGATCCAACGGAGCTCTTTCGGATCGATCAGTTCGCTGACCGCTTCGCGAACCAAGGGAAAGATCCCCTTCATCCCCGTGTGATAAAGGACCGGTTGTTCGTCGCGGATCAGGAACTGGATGAATTGTAGATTAAACGCCGGAAAGAAAGTCGAGATGCGAAAAACGTCCGGGGCGATCTCTGTGATATCTGCCATTCTGCACTGCCTCCTTTTTCCGGCAACACTATCACACGAACTACCGTTCTTCCAGTTTGGCCGCAGACGACAAAAAAAGGCATCTGCGAAGATGCCCTTTCCTTGCTGATCTGAAATGGTGCTCAGGGCGGGAATCGAACCCGCATGACCCTAAGGTCGCAGGATTTTAAGTCCTGTGCGTCTACCTATTCCGCCACCCGAGCGAACGGTTTCGAGATTAACACGACTCACGCGTGCGCGCCAACTTTGTGGTATCATTCGGTCGTAAACTACTGCTGAAGACGATGGAACAATTTGCCTGGATATTTTGGTTGGTGCTCGGAATCGGACTTATCATCGCCGAGATCTTCACGTTCGGTTTCGTGCTGTTTTGGTTTGGTATCGGCGCGATCGCTGCGGCGTTCCTGGGATTCCTCGGGTTTGGTTTGGGAGTACAGTTTCTGGCGTTCGCCGGTGTTTCGATGGTGCTCACGGTGATGTCGCGGACGATCTTCATCAAATACCTGGCCCATGGCGACGAGCACGACGTCAAGATGGGCATCGATTCGCTCCCCGGACAGGTCGGAACCGTTATGTCGGAAAGCAAGGGAGCGCTCAATGAAGGCGCGGTCAAGGTTTTCGGTTCGACGTGGACGGCATTTCCGATCGACGAATCGCGGCCGTTGCTTGAGGGTGAAAAGGTTGAGGTCGTCCGCGTCCAGGGCAACTCGATCTGGGTGCGGCCGATGGCGGTGGATCGGGAGCTGCCGGAATGGCGTGAAAAGGGCTAAACCGAGGCACATTGGCAGGAGCTTCGGGCCGAACACGCGAAATATGCGAAAAACAGAATGAAAAATGCCATGTTTCGCGGGAAAGAAACTCCCGACGCACGATCTGGGACAAAGCGGCTTTCGAATCAAGCGCTGAACAAAAAAGGCACGAATTGAACGGACGTTCATCGTGCCTTTCTTACATTTTTGCCACGACAGGGCGTTAAAGGATCTCCGCGGTATCCTGATCCTGAGTGTCGTGGATATCGCCCAAGTTCAGCAGTTCAAGCCTGACATCGTCGCCGTTTGGTTCGGGGAGTTCTTCCCCGGTGATCTTGGCGAGAATTACCGTGATGTTGTCTTCGCCGCCGTGCTCGTTCGCCAGCCTGACAAGCTCTGCACATGCCATTTCAAGCCGCTCGATATTTTCAAGCACGATACGCTGCATTTCGATTCCGGAAATCTTGTTCGATAGTCCGTCGCTGCAGACCAGCAAGATGTCGTCACGCTGCGGCATCAATCTGGCCGACACGGGAAAGATCTCGGGTTGCGCGCCGAGTGCCTGCAGAATAACGTTCTTGAGTGCGTGGCTTTCCGCCTCTTCTGCCGAGATCTGGTTCGCGTCAATGAGCTGTTGCACCAGCGACTGGTCTTTTGTGATCTGATAAATGTTCGTATTTCTGACCAGATACGCGCGGCTGTCGCCGACCTGGATCAGGTCAACGGCGTCCGGCGTGATCCCGATGCCGGTAAAGGTCGCGCCCATTCCCTGAAATTGAGGGTCGCGCCCCTGCTGATGGATCAGATAATTCGCGTAGAGCGTTGCTTCGTACAGTTTTCCGACCAGTGAATCGTCGCCCGCGTAAGGCATTATCGTCTTTTCCGGATCATCGTCCAGAAAAGTCTTGCTGACAGTTTCGACCGCCATTTTACTGGCAACCTCGCCCGCAAGCGCGCCGCCCATCCCGTCCGAGACCGCGAGGACGATGCCGTCCGCGTCGATCTCGAACCGCTGCGACTCAATCACGAACTCGTCAGGGTCCTGTGAACTCGTCCAAGCCTTTGCATCGGAAATGTCCAACAATAGGTAATTATCTTCGTTGCCCTTCCGGACACGCCCGATGTGCGAAGTTGCATGTGTTTCGACGATCAACATAATTAACGAAGTCTAGAGTTCGGAGTCGCCTTTCACTGATCGCGAAACCTGCGTCAGACTAGAGGCTCTTGCTTAGCTAAGCGCCTGGTCAAGGTCACCAATGATATCTTCGACATCCTCGATCCCGACGGAAATTCTGACAAGTCCGTCCGTGATGCCCAGTTGTTGACGTTTTTCAGGCGGGACGGAGGCGTGCGTCATAGTTGCCGGATGCGAAATCAGCGATTCAACGCCGCCCAAACTTTCACCCAAAATACAAAGCTTGACGCTCTCCAGAACGTTTTTTGCATTATCCAGTGAACCGGTCTCAAATGCAACCATTCCGCCGAATCCTTTTTGCTGCCGGGCCGCAAGTTCGTGCTGCGGATGCGATGCCAGTCCCGGGTAATAGACCTTCTGAATCTTTGGATGTTCGGCCAAGAAACTCGCGACCTGCCGGCCGTTCCGATCGTGCGCCTCCATTCGGATGGCGAGCGTCTTCGTGCCGCGCAGAACGAGAAACGAATCGAACGGCGAAAGGATGGCGCCGACCGAGTTCTGGATGAATTGGATCCATTCCGCGTCGGCCGCATCGTTGAGCGCAACAAATCCGCCAACGGAATCCGAATGTCCGTTAAGATATTTTGTCGTTGAATGGACGACGATGTCGACGCCAAACTCTAGCGGCCGCTGAAGATAAGGCGACATAAACGTGTTGTCGCAAACGACCTTCGCGCCCTGCGCGTGAGCGACGTCCGAGACTGCCTTAAGATCCGTCACGCTCATCACCGGGTTCGTCGGAGTTTCGACGAAAACCATCTTCGTATTCGGTTTGAACGCGCGCTCTACGGCCGAGATATCCGTCGTATCGACGAGGTCGAACTCGACCCCGTAATTCGACAGAACGCGGTTGAAAAGTCTGAAAGTGCCGCCGTAGGTGTTGTCGCCGAGAATCACGTGTTCGCCGGCCTTGACCAGTTTCAGAACGGCGTCGGTCGCCGACATTCCCGACGCGAACGCGTAGCCGAATCGCGCTCCTTCAAGTGCGGCGATGTTCGTTTCGAGCGCGGACCGCGTCGGATTCTGGGTCCGTGCGTATTCGTAGCCTTTGTGTTTGCCGACTCCTTCTTGAGCATACGTCGACGTTTGATAGATCGGCACGCTGACTGCTCCGGTGGCGCTGTCAGGTTCATTGCCTGCGTGAATAGCGATCGTTGAAAAGCCCATAGAAGATAAGGTCGTGTCGTTCGTTCGGAAAACTTAACTATTTTATAGTTTTTGATTGAATTTCACTACCAAGGCAGGCAAATTCGAGAGAATTATCCTAACTTCGCACCGATCCGGCTGTCAAACAAGCTGTCCGGAACCGGATTCAGGCGGCAAACTTGATCCAATCCGGACGATTCTCTTCGAATGCGGCGATCGACGCGACATTCTGCAGTGTCAGCGCGATGTCGTCGAGTCCGTTAAGCAAACAGTGCCGGCGAAACTCTTCGACTTCGAACGGCGCTTGGAACCCTTGATTGTCGGTGACAAGAAGCGCCTCAAGGTCGACCGTGATCCGGTAATCGGCAGAGGTTTGCGAGCGTTCGGCGAGCGTCGCGACCTGCGCTTCGTCCAAGCGAACCGGCAACAATCCGTTCTTCAGTGAGTTGTTATGGAAGATGTCCGCAAAGGACGGGGCGATAACGGCATGAAATCCGTACTGGCCGAGTGCCCACGGCGCGTGTTCGCGCGAACTGCCGCAGCCGAAATTTGCACCGGCGATGAGGATCGACGCGCCGGCATATTTCGGGTCGTTCAGAACAAAATCGGGGTCGGCGGAACCGTCCGGTTTGAAACGCCAGTCATAGAACAGAAACTCGCCGTAACCGGTCCGTTCGATGCGTTTGAGAAACTGCTTCGGAATGATCTGATCGGTATCGATGTTCGGCCGGTAAATGGCTACCGGTTGGCCTGTGTGCTTCTTCATAGTCTTAGTTTGGGAAGTTTGGGAAGTTGGGGAAGTTTGGGAAGTGGGGAAGTTGAGGAAGTTCAGAAAGTTGGGGAAGGTTTGTAACTTTATGAATTTCGTTCATTGCGACCAAGTCCTTAAACTCCCATTACTTCCCCAACTGCCCCAAACTTCCTCCAGCTTCCTAAACTCCAAACGTCCAGTTTCTGACATCGACAAAATGACCTGCGATCGCTGCCGCGGCGGCCATTGACGGCGATACGAGATGCGTTCGTCCGCCCCGGCCCTGGCGGCCTTCGAAATTGCGGTTGCTGGTCGAAGCGCACCGCTCGCCCTCGCTCAAAATGTCCTCGTTCATCCCGAGACACATCGAGCAGCCGGCGTCGCGCCATTCGAATCCCGCATCGATAAAGATCTGCGCGAGTCCCTCGTCTTCGGCCTGTTTCTTGATCTGCATCGAGCCCGGCACGACCATCGCGCTGACGCGGCCGGCAACCTTATGGCCCTTGGCGACGCGCGCCGCTTCGCGAAGATCTTCGATGCGCGAATTCGTGCAGCTTCCGATGAACGCGCGGTCGATCTCGATCTTTTCGATCGGAGTTCCCGGTTCGAGCCCCATATACTCGTACGCACGTTCAAACGACTTCCGCTCGTTCTCGTCTTTTGCAGACGAAAGTCCCGGGACGACACCGGTGATCGTCGCGCTCATCCCGGGCGATGTTCCCCAAGTCACGAAAGGTTCGAGCAAGGCGGCGTCGATCGTCACCGTCCGGTCGAACTGCGCGCCCTCGTCGGTCGCCAGGGTTTTCCAGTAGCCGACCGCGCGGTCGAATGCTTCGCCCTTTGGAGCGAAAGGTTTGCCGCGCAGGTAATCGAATGTCTTCTCGTCGGGCGCGATCAGTCCGGCGCGCGCTCCGGCTTCGATCGACATGTTGCAGACCGTCATCCGGCCTTCCATCGAAAGATCGCGGATCGCTTTGCCGGCGTATTCGATCACCGAACCGGTTGCGCCGTCCGTACCGATGCGGTTGATGATGCCGAGGATCAGGTCTTTCGCCGTGACGCCGAACGGCAGATCGCCTTCGATGTCGATCAAAAAGTTCTTTGACTTGCTCTGCGGCAGACATTGCGTTGCGAGCACGTGCTCGACCTCCGAAGTGCCGATGCCGAACGCGAGCGCGCCGAACGCGCCGTGCGTCGCGGTGTGCGAATCTCCGCAGACGATCGTCTGGCCGGGCTGTGTTAAGCCCTGTTCGGGTCCGAAAACGTGGATGATCCCTTGCTCGATCCGGTCGAGATCGTAAAGTTTGATGCCGAACTCGGCAGTATTCTTGCGAAGCGTCTCAACCTGCTGAGCGGCGATCGGATCGTTGAAGGGAAGATGGCGGTTACGGGTCGGGATCGCGTGATCGATCGTCGCAAAGGTCAGATCCGGACGGCGGACCGTGCGGCCGGCAAGTCGCAAACCTTCGAAGGCTTGCGGAGTCGTTACTTCGTGGATCAGATGCAGATCGATGTAGATCAGCGCCGGTTTGCCGGATTCCCGGCGGACAACGTGCGAGTCCCAGATCTTATCGTAAAGCGTTTTCATTTATTACAATCTTGCCACGAAGACGCACCAATATGCACGAACGTTTCTTTCGTGCATATTTGCATCGGCTTGTTCAGATCCTATGCCGCGCCGGTAGCGGTTTTGGACGAAGCGGATTCGGCGGCGTATTTTGCGACGAGATCGCCGATCGCCGTCGTGCCGGTCGCATTCGCTTTGTCGGTCGTCAGATCGGCGGTGCGCAAACCCTCTGAGAGGACTCGGTCGACGGCATTCTCGATGGCGAGCGCGGCCGATTCGTTCTTCGCCGTGTGTCGGAGCATCATCGCGACCGAAGCGATCGCGCCGAGCGGATTGGCGATGCCGCGGCCGGCGATGTCGGGCGCCGAACCGTGGACCGGTTCGTAAAGACCGATCGCGCCGCCGATGGTCGCCGAGGCAAGCATTCCGAGGCTTCCGGTCAGCACCGCCGCTTCGTCCGAAAGTATGTCGCCGAAAAGGTTCTCGGTCAGGATCACGTCGAACCGTGTCGGCGCGGTGACAAGATGCATCGCGCACGCATCGACAAAAAGATGTTCGAGCTCGATGTCCGGATAATCTTCGGCGACGCGATTGACCGTTTCGCGCCAGAGCCGCGACGTTTCAAGAACATTTGCCTTATCGACCGATGTCACCTTCTTTCGGCGCAAGCGGGCCGATTCGAATGCGACGCGCGCAACACGGTCGACTTCATCGACCGAATAACGCATCGTGTTGAATGCCTCGGTCTCGCCGATCGCACGCGGCTGTCCGAAATAGAGTCCGCCGAGCAGTTCGCGGACGATCAGGAGATCCGTTCCGTCAAAGATCTCGCGGCGCAACGGGGAAGAGTCGATGAGCGCGGGAAACGCTTTTGCCGGGCGAAGATTGGCAAAACCGCCGAGAACCTGCCGCAATCTGAGCAGTCCGATCTCCGGCCGTTCTTCGGGCATTAAATGGTCGAATTCGGGCGCGCCGACGGCACCGAGCAGAACCGCGTCGGCGGCCGCGCAACTCGCCCGCGTCGCCTCGGGAAGCGGCGAACCGGTCGCGCGGATCGCCGCGCCGCCGATGAGATGTTCGTCGGTTTCGATCGTCAATCCGCAAACGCCGGCGACTGCCCTTAAAACTTTGACGGCCTCGCGCGTGACTTCGACGCCGATGCCGTCGCCTGGTAAAACAGTGATCTTCATTGGGATTCGGGATTTTGGATTTCTGATTTCGGATTTTCGGTTGATATCGGCCTTCACCGGGCGTAAAAATCAATCCGAAATCCGCATTCACAAATCCGAAATCATTATCATGCTGCCATCGCGGTCGGATATTGCGTCGGCAGAATCGCCAGCAAATCCTGATCGTAGATGTTCTTCTTCTTATCGGCCAGGGCCGTAAACTTTTGATAAACCTCGCCGATCTCGTCGTGTCCGAGTTCGTAACCCAACTCGCTGTAGCGCGCGACCAGCGCGTGGCGCCCCGAGTGCTTTCCGAGCACGATGTCGTTATGCGGCACTCCGACCGACTCCGGCGTCATAATTTCATAACACAGCGGATTGCTCAAGACACCGTGCTGATGAATTCCGGCCTCGTGCGCAAAAGCGTTGCGTCCGACGATCGCTTTGTTCGGCTGAACTCCGAAACTGACGATCGACGAGAGCATCTGGCTCGTCGGATAAAGCTGCGTCGTATCGATATTCATATAGAAGGGCATTCTGTCCGAGCGGACGACGCAGGCCATAACGATCTCTTCGAGCGATGCATTTCCGGCGCGTTCGCCGATTCCGTTGATCGTGCATTCAACCTGACGCGCGCCGGCGACTACCGCCGAGAGACTGTTCGCGACGGCGAGCCCGAGGTCGTTGTGGCAGTGAACGCTGATGATCACGTCCCGGTCGCCGACAACTTCTTCCTTGACCTTTTTGATCAGCGACGCGTATTCGTTCGGCATCGTGTAACCGACCGTGTCGGGCACGTTCAGGATCTTCGCACCCTCTTCGACGGCGACGCGAAAGACTTCGCAGACGAATTCCGGATCGCTGCGGGTCGCGTCCTCGGCCGAAAATTCGACGTCGTCAACGTATCCGCGCGCCAAACGCACGGCGCGGCGGGTCATTTCGAGCACTTCGGCGCGGGTCTTCTTCAACTTGAATTCGAGATGGATATCGGAAGTCGCGACAAAGGTGTGGATTCGCGGCCGGCGAGCCTTTTCGAGTGCCTGAGCCGCGCGAACGATGTCGATCTCGGTCGTCCGGCACAGTGCGGCAACACGCGCCTCGCGGCATTCCTCGGATATCGCCCGAACCGACTGAAAATCGCCTTCGGACGCAATCGGAAAGCCGGCCTCGATAATGTCGACGCCAAGATACTCCAGTTGACGGGCCATTCTGATCTTTTCGCCAAGATTCATCGAGCAACCCGGCGACTGCTCGCCATCACGCAAAGTTGTGTCAAAGATATCGATCTTCTGTGGTTCCATTTTTTCTCCAATAGTTCACCGATTCGTTCGGTTTTGCGGTCTCAAAACGTCTTGACCGTGAATCCTAGCGAACTCGCCGGCTAAAAGTCAAGCTTATATTGTTTATTTCTTCATAACGATGAGTGATGATAAAAGCTGAGTTGCCGGACTTTTGACGAGCGATGGATGATAAAATATTTGATTATGTTGAGTTCAGTTTGATAAATTTAGGTAACAGAAGAAATTGCAGATAGTTAGCGCCGGGCAAGCCGTGGAGGATTTATGGATATCAATCAACTCGAGGTTTTGGTCGCGGTTGCGCAGGAAAGAAGTTTTTCACGCGCGGCCGAGGTTTTGAACCGCACGCAGCCGGCGGTCAGCCAGGCGATCAGGCGGCTCGAACTCGAGATCGGCGAGAAGCTCTTCGACCGTTCCTCGAAAGACGGAACCTTGACACTGGGCGGCGAGATACTGCTTGATTACGCCCGCCAGATGCTTAACCTGCGGCAGACGGCGCAAAACGCCATCAAAGAGATGCGCGACCTGCACCGCGGCAAGGTCACGATCAGCGCCAACGAGCACACGGTCTTCTATCTATTGCCGGTGATTCGCGAGTTTCGGAGGCTCTATCCGTTGATCAAGGTCGAGGTACAGCGCGGCGTCGCGAGCCGCATTCCGAAAGAGATCACGGCGCGCGAGGTCGAACTCGGGGTCGTCTCGTTCAAGCCGCACGACGAGTCGATCGTCGCCGTTCCGGTCGCCACCGACGAACTGGCGCTGATCGTTGCGCCGACACATCCGCTCGCGTCGCGCACAAGCGTTTCGGTAAAAGAGCTGGGTGTCGAGACGTTTATCGCGCACAACGCCGTTTCGCCGTATCGGCAGAAGGTGATCGAGACATTTGAGAAGCACAAGACGCGGCTCAATATTTCGGTCGAGTTGCCGTCTTTGGAGGCGATCAAACGTCTCGTCGAATCCGGCGCGGGAGTTGCCCTTGTCCCGAAGCTTTCGGCGAAGACGGAACTCGCCAACGGCCAACTGAAGGCGCTGTCGGTTCAGGAGATGAAACTGGAACGCAAGCTGAACATCGTTTACCGGCGAAACTCGGTACTGTCGCACGCGGCGAAGGTCTTTCTGAAACTCGCGAAAGATATGAACTCGGGGTGAAGTCGGGAAAGTTGAGGAAGTTAGGGAAGTCGAGGAAGTTCGGGAAGTTTTGGAAGTCGGGGAAGTTTAGGGAGTCGGGCAGAAGGAACGAGAATCCTTAACTTCCGAAACTTCCCAAACTTCCAAAGCTTGAATCTTTCGCGCTTTCACCCGAAATAAATTAAAATGGCAAAGAAGTTTGCCTTTCGGCGGACTCGGAGTCAAAATCCTGTTAACTCTGGAAACCGATCTATATGAATGAAAAAGACTTTTCAGATGCCCTTGCGCCTTCGGAAAGGCGCGGTTCGGACCGAAAGAAACTGATCGTCGATGTTAATTTCAATGGCGGAGACGCGACCGGCATCGCGAACACGCGCGACATCGGCGTTGGCGGCCTTTATATGACGACCAATGCTTCGCTTGATACCGGAACGCTGATATTTCTGCGGATGATCGTCGGGGGAAAGGAATTGGCGATCAGCGGAGTCGTCGTTTACACCGATCCCGGTCACGGCGTCGGCGTGCGTTTTCACAGTTTGACGGATGAGGCCGCGGAGACTCTAAAGCGCGAACTCGAACTCGAATAATCGTTCGCATAGGAGAACAATATGTTTGACCAGTTTACCCTCGGAATCGAGGAAGAATTTCAGATCGTCGATCCGACGACCCGCGAGTTGAAGTCGCACGTTTCGGAGATCCTTGATGAAGGCAAGCTGCTTCTCGGCGAGAAGGTTAAGCCCGAAATGATCCAGTCGATGATCGAGGTCGGCACGGGCGTGTGCGCCAACATACAGGAGGCGCGCGAGGATATTTCGAAGCTCCGCTGCATCATCTCGAGCCTTGCCCGGCGCAAGAATCTGGCGATCGTCGCCGCGTCGACCCATCCGTTTTCAAAATGGTCGGAACAGGAGATATTCGAACACGATCGTTACAAACTGCTCGTCGATGAGCTGCAAATGGTCGCTCGCAGCTTGCTGATCTTCGGCGTCCACGTCCACGTCGGCATCAAGGACCTCGACCGACGAATTCATATTATGAACGCGGCGCGCTATTTTCTGCCTCACGTGCTGGCGCTGACGACGTCTTCGCCGTTTTGGCTCGGCTTCAACACCGGGCTCAAATCGTATCGGTCGGAGGTTTTCAAGAAGTTCCCGCGGACCGATATCCCTGATCACTTCGAGTCCTTTCAGCAGTATCAGAGCTACGTCGATCTGCTCGTCAAGATGAACTGCATCCAGGACGGTACGAAGATCTGGTGGGACGTCCGGCCGCATTGCAAGTTCCCGACACTCGAGTTCCGCATCTGCGACATCCCGACCCGCGTTGACGACACGATCGCCGTCGCGGCGCTGTTTCAGGCGATCGTTGCGAAGCTTACCGTCCTGATCGACAAAAACCTCGGGTTCCGCCTCTACCATCGCCGACTCATCCAAGAAAACAAATGGCGCGCGGTGCGTTACGGACTTCAGGGAAAACTCCTCGATCTTGGAAAACAGAAAGAGGTGCCGGTGAAGGATCTGATCCTGGAACTGCTTGAGTTTGTCGATGATGTCGTAGACGAACTCGATTCGCGCAAAGAGATCGAACATATCCACACGATCCTTGAACGCGGCACTTCGGCCGACGATCAATTGAAGGTCTATGAAGAAAGCGGTCACGACTTGAAAGCCGTTGTCGATATGCTGATCAAAAACACGATGGAGAATGTGCCGGACAAATGTTTTGATTAGGTGCGCAGTAGTTTTCCAGCTTAAGAAAATCGGACTCCGAATACCAACGGCGTCCGATTTTCTTTGACCTTTTAGTGTTTAACTGCGTTAAAGAATATTTGACGCAGTTGTGCATTTCGTGATACAACTTTAACGAGAAAAAGTCTTCACGACTTTGTTTTGTTGTACTTCTTGACCCGGGTGGGACGTCCAAATTGATGAAAAGCTTAAAGTTCGGATCGCAAAGCGGGAAATCACTGATCGAGTTGACGATTGTCGTGATGGTTGCGGGAATTCTCGTGGCAATGGCCGTGACGCGGATCGGAAACGCGCAATCGAATCTTCAGCGACAAAACCTGGCCAGGGAGTTTAAGGTAAACCTCGAACGCGCACGGTTCGACTCGGTTAAACGCCGCGCGTTGGACACCGACGAGATGGCTCGGATCACAATCACCAGCGCAACGGCGTATTCGGTTCTGACGGACTTTAATCAAAACGGAGAACTCGGCGCGTCGGAAGCACGCCAGATCGCATTCACGGGCAACGTCCGAATTCTCGGGTCAAATCTGATTTATCCGGTGACGATCCGATTTGACCGAACCGGCGCCGTCACAGCTGTCAATGCAGACGGAATTGCGGTTCCGCTGACTTTCACATTCTGCGAGGGTACCTGCACCCTCGCGACCGCGACGGTCAACAATTCGAGCATCATTTCGGTTTCAAGTTCGGGCACTGTCTCGATGCTCGCCGGCGGCGAGCCCATCCCGACGTTCGGAAACCCGACCATATCGGCGCTTAATTCAAATGCTGGAATCAATCCGTGGGTCGTCGTTCGTGGTGACGATGCCACCACCGGAACACCGATCCCGACTCCGATTGGCACCGTGACACCATTGCCGACATCGACACCGGCCGCCACGCCGACGCCGTTGCCGACATCAACGCCGACTCCGCTCGGTACGCCGACTCCGACGTCGACGCCGACGCCGACGCCGACTCCAACTCCGACTCCAACTCCGACACCGCAAGCAACGCCGACACCGACACCCAACGTGGTTTACTGCCTCAGCGGACAGAAGCCGTCGTTGACCGGTTGCACTTGCAAACTTCCGATGACGGTCCGGACGAACGGCAAATGTCAGTAGCCGAGGAGGGTGTTGAGCCGTGCATTTTTTCAAATTATTATGAAGACCATTTCAAACTCCCGGCCAAAGATTAACTGGCGGACCGTTCCGTTGGGTCCTGATTTACGCTCGGAGTCCGGATTTTCACTCATCGAAGCGACCGTCGCGATGGTCATACTGCTGATCGCCGTTCTCGGCGTGTTTATCTCGTTTACATTCGCAATCAACTATAACGCCGGCAATAACTCGCGCGCGCAGGCACTGGCGATTCTGCAGCAGAGAGTCGAGCAAATACGAAGCGCGAAGTTCACGCCGACGGTCACCGATACCTCGCTGACGGGCGGGACAAAGAGTCCTGAGGTCGTGACGGCCGCGAACGGCGATCGTTTCCGCATTCAGGTCGTTGTCGACGACGATCCGTTTACTTCGGGCGTCCAGACGGATACAACGAAACGCCTAAAGGAGGTCCAGGTAACCGTTAGTCTTGACAGTCCCACGCCGGGTTGGCAAACATCGGTGCCGGCGACGATCGTGCTCAGGCGCGTACGGGGAAACTGATGTTCGGGAGTCGAGTGAAAAAGTCACGTAAGGAAAATAGTTCGGGGTTTTCGCTGATCGAAATGCTGGTCGCGATGACTATCACGTTGGTTCTGCTAGGACTGGTATCGACGCTTTTCGCGCGCGCGATGGGGACCCGTGAGCGTGAAAGCCGCAAGTCGGATGCGTTGACCTCCGCCCGCGCCGCCCTGAGTTCGATTTCGCGCGAAGTCGGCAATTCAGGTTACGGTTTGACGGACAACGGGATCGTTACTTCCAACTCAGGCGCCCAGAGGATCCGGGTGCGGGCCAACTTGTCCAATAACGACTATTCGACCGATGGACCGGGCGAAGACGTGTCGTATTTCTTTGACGCGACGACACAGTCCATTGTCCGTTACGCGCCGAATGCAAATCCGACGACCGCCGTGGTCGTCAACCGGATCAGTAACGTCACGTTCACGTATTTCGACTACGTCGGCAGCAACTCAACGCCGACGATGTCGTCGACGCCGTCGGCTGACACTGGGCGCGTGCGGATAACGGTGACGGTTCTTCTCGACGCCGTTCAGGGGCAGCCGGTCAACCAATCGGTAACGTTCACGTCGGACGTTACGTTAAGAAATTCGACGTATATGTTGAATCAATACTAGAAAATATATACAGGTCAAGCGGAGCGGACAAAATGAGATTCAAGAATGAAAAAGGCGCGGCGTTGGTAACCGTATTGCTGATCTCGCTGCTGATGCTCGTGGCGAGCGCGGGGCTGCTTCTCGAAGTGTCGATGAACACTGCCAACGTCTCGGACGCGACCGCCGAACAGCAGGCGTACAATGCGGCCGAGAGCGGAATTCAGTCGGCGATCAACGTTCTGCGCGGCAACACGGTGCCGAACCCTTTGATCGATCCGTCAAAGCCGGCCACGGATCCGGCGAACCTCATTTCCTTCCGAAAGGCCGTAAGCGCTGCGACGTCGAATCTTGGGAACGACACGAGCGGCCAGAACAGGCTGTCGCGTTGGATGAATTACAATTATACGCCCACCGGCCAAAGTCTGGCCGATCGCATCACGCTGAACCCTGGCTACAATCCCTTTTCGGGGTACGCATATGCCGTGGATGTTTCCGATCCGGACAATACCGGAAACATTCTTTCGTTCAACACGCAGGCGAAGATCTACGATCCGCGCGATCTGACTTGGAAGCCATCGATCACGTACGGAACGAGTCCAAACACTTTAACGATCGCTTATGCCCCGTATTCCATAAACAATCTGAACGTTTCGAGCGGTTCGGCGAATACGAATTACGGAAGTTTTCGGATCGCCGTCACCGGAACCGGAGCGAGCTTCCCTGATGATCTGCGTTTCGAGATTGCCGTCCAAATGACAGCGCCGTATACGATCTCGCGGGGTATCCGCGGTTACATCAAGGCGGGTTCTATATCGTCGGCATCGGTCGGTAACGTCAAACTGGACTTCGACTCGCAGGTTTATCAACTAATGGGCAGCACGATCACGCTCGACAACGATCCGTGGACCCCGAACGCGCCGAATGTCAATGGCGGGATGACAACTATTTCCGGCAATATGACGCAGGCCGAGCCTTATCGCGTAGTTGTCACCTCAATTGGATACGGACCGCGCGGCGCCAGAAAGGTTTTGGAAGCGACGGTTCAGAAGAATTTTTTCAACGGGATGGCGGCCCCGGCGACGTTGATGCTTGTCGGCCCCAGTTCCGGATCGATTTTCGAACCCGGTTCGTCGAACAATACAGAGTACTCAGGAGATGATGTAGTTTCGAACGTCATCATCCCGCCGATCGGGACGACGAACGATGTGAATCTGCAACTCGTCTTTGACAAAACCACGCGTCAACCGCCCCATCCGTTCAACGGCAATGTCATCGGGACGCCGGCCAATGTAAACCCGGAATTGCCCTTCTGGCTCGAAAGTTCGGTCAATCTTAACTCGACGCTTCAGGCGTTGAAGACGACCGCGATCGCTTCGGGACGGTACTATGCCAACGGCACATCTCCGCCGAACATCGGCGACAACGCGACGGCGCGCGGGATCACATTCGTCGACGGCGACCTGACGCTTACCGGCAGCGGCGGCGGGTTGCTGATCGTGACCGGCAAACTGACGCTGCACGGCAATTTCAACTTTAACGGGCTGATCCTTGCCGTTGGCGCCGACGGAGTAGACCGGCGCGGCGGTGGAAACGGAACACTTCAAGGAAACATTGTCATCGCGCCGTATAACCCGAACAATATCGCCGGAGGATTTATGCCGCCCAAATATGATTTGTCGGGAGGCGGCAACTCGGGTATCGTCTATAATTCGAGCAGCGTCGCGAACGGAATGGTCGCGGTCAGCAACTTTGTCCTCGGAGTCGCTGAAAAATAGGAGCCTTCAGGAACCGGAGTATTGCCAGTTTGCCGGTGACGCTTCAAAACCAGCTCACTTATGAAACTCATACTCATCATGATTACTGTTTTCGCCGTGATCTTCACAGGCGCATGCGGGAGCACGGCGAGCGCATCCAAGGGGGGCGAGGTCGTCCTCGACGACGGCTACAAAACGTCTGGTGAAGAATTGGTCATCGATGACACGGCCTTTCGGGAAAAGACGACACAAGTCCTGATGGAAAACGAACAGTCCGTCGCCGGAACGCAGACGCTGCCAGACAAAACAGAGGTCGAAACGCTTATTGACGGTTTCGGAAACAAGACGCAGACGCGCGTGTTTCCGGGGCATCCGCGGCTCCGGTTCGTCATTCTGCGAACGGCCATTGACGGCACGACCAATGTTACCGTTTACGGCTACGGCAGCGATACCGTGACTCTCGGCGATCTTGGGGACAAAGCCTTATCTGCATCAGGCGACGAGATCGCAAACGCTGCCAAGCTCTACGCCACGCGCAGCTATTCCGACACGCCGAACTTCATGAGAAAACGAAAGGGTGATCCATCGCTGTCTCCTTTGCCAAGTTCTGAGTTCCCGATTCGTTCGCAGCAAACTCCGCAACCGCAGTCAACCGAGCCGGTCGAAAGCTCGCAGAGCCGATCCGACCTTTCCTCCGATCAGTCGGACGAATTGCGCAACGAGATTCCGCAGTAACTACTTTGTCGCAGGCGGAGTTGATCCCGTCGTGCTCGGACCGATCTCGACCGGTTCTCCGAACTGGTCGTAGATGTCCGCCGCGTCCGAGTCCGCGATGTCGTTGCGGACGAGCAACATCAGCTCGACTCCGGGCCGCAACGGGAACTCGCCGGCAAACTTGTAATGTGCGGCGTATTTCTCGATGACGTCCGTTTCCTGATCTACCATTTTAGCAATTATGATCTCGGACGAGTTCGAATCGACGAGCCGCCCGTGGAAGTTCGCCTTCGTGTAATCGTTAAGATACCAGGGCATCGGCCAGTAATCGGACGTGACGACCTCAATCGCGGCCTCCTTGCCCTTGCCGCTCTTTTCCGCGTAATACTCGATCTGTTTTATCAAATCGAGAAAGCCGCGCCGTGTGTGAGCGTAAACGTACGGCATCGAATCGTCGTCGTAGCGCTGGAAGTTGATGTCGTATGTTTGAAACGCGAGGATCGCTGCCGCGAGTCCGGCGGACAGTCCGCCGAGCACCTTCATCGCCGGTTTCTTCGATCCCAGCATCTCGTTCACCGCGTAACCGGCGGAAATGCACATCGGCAACAGGAACGACAACGCGAGCCACGGCGTCTTGTACGGAATGATCGTGTACGCCGCGAACAACCCGAACGCCCAAAGTCCGGCAAAGAGCGCAAAGCGATGTTTGGAACGCACCAGCGCGAACAGAAAGCCAAGCGTCGAAAGGATCAGCAGCGGCGACTCGAGTTTCATTCCCCACTTCACGTAGGCAAGCATCCCGTTCTGCGTATGATCCGTGTTTCCGGTCTTCGTCCAGATTGCGTATGCCTTGAACGCGCCCTGAAGCCCTTCGGGATACGTGAAGAACGAAGAAAAGAACAACGCCCCGACATAAAAGAAAACGACGAAGGCGGCGACGATCATCAACGCCAGATCGGCGGAGAGCTTCGCGGGTCGGCGGAATCCGTAAACGATTGCGGCCGTCAGCGCTAACAGCCCGGCGAACCCCAGGATCGCGTAGTCAAAATTTGCGAAATCGATTTTGCGCCACGCGGCCATCGCTCCGCCGGGCGATTTCGATCCGACGAGCATTTCGACGGCGATCCGGACGAAGGACCAAACGACGAAGATCGTCAGCGCGCCGATCGCCGACTTGACCAGCACGATCTCCCAAAGATCGGCGGCACGCATCTTTTCGCGAAGCGTTTCGCACGACAGGACAGGGGGCTCGTCGATCGACGATTCCGCGTCCGGCCCGGCCTTCATCATCAGAAGCCGCAAGATCCAGATCGCGGCGGCGACCAAGAGCAGCGCGACGATCGCGTAGAACGTGGCAGTCTGCGCGCCGTCGTTCAGAGGAAGGAACTCGGCCGACAGCCATTTGAAAAACTCTTTGACGCGTCCAGCCAGTCCGATCGCAGCCATAACCGTGATTACGGTCGGGACCGCAAAGATCCAAAACGCGTTGCGCTGAAAGGCCTGAGTAGCCGCGAGCCGCTGCCAGATCCAAACACAGAGACACGCGATGAGCATCGTGCCGATGGTGATGAACCCTGTTTCTTTGGTCGCGAAAAGCAGAACCGTCGAAGCCGAGGCGAGCATCAGATAGATGGCGTGACCGTCGTTCCAGGCGAGGATCATTCTCATCACAAAAGCGACCAGAACTCCCTCGACCACAAGGAATACTGCGCGCAGGATCCAAACCGTCGTCCCGCTATCGCCGCCGATCTGATCGGCGAGGTTGAGCGTCGACGGCAGAAAGCACACGAGCAGGAGGAGCGTCATCCAGCCGATCGCGAAGATCCCGGCTTTCCGTTTTTCAAGAAAAAGAACAAATGAAACGACAATCGCCAAACTGAGGAAAACGAAGAGGATCTCGTGGATGAAATATCTCGAGATAAAGACCATCCCGGGCGAAAGCGCGAGGAACAGCGCAGCGAACAACGCTCCGGTCTTTCCGATGTAGCGCTTCAGACAGAATGCGAGAACGACGGTCAGGACACCGAAGATCGCGACGCTCGAACGAACGCTGAGTGTGGTGAGTCCAAACACCTTTGAAACAGCGAGCGACAAATAGTAGAGATCCGGACCGTGATAGTTCGCGGGATCGTATTTGTAAACGCCCTCGCGGAACAGCGTCGTCAGAAAGAACCCGTTGACGCCTTCGTCGTGGTGCAGCGGTCTGAGGTCAAGCCAGAAAAACCGCAGGAACGACGCGATCGCGGTGACCAGCCCGCAGCTTACGAGCCAGAGATAGTCGCGTTCGGACGCCTCAGTTTCCGGAACGGTCGGTTCCTCGATTTCGATTTCGTTGTTGTCCATTTTCTCGTCCGCGGACTGGATCGCCCGCGTCGTTATTGTACTTTTACGACCTTGTGTTCGCCAATCTGAGCGACGGTCGGGAACTTGTCGAAAAACTCCTTCCGGACCGTAATGTTGCCGGTTTCTTCGGGCGAAATGACGACGTACTCGATGTTGTACTTTCGCAAGAGACCGTCGGCCATCGCCGAGCCCTCATATATCCGCTTTACTTCAGCTTCGCGCGGCGCATAGTCGATCCCATAGGAACTCAAATGTCCGGAGTAGCGCATCAGCGAGCGCCGTCCGCTCAGGACGACGGCCGAGTTATACGTCGGCGCATTCAGGAAAAGGGCGTTCGGTGCAGTTTTCAAACGGAGCTGTTCGGCGATCATCACCGAATCGTGGCTAAAGACCCCGTAATTGATCTGACCGGAAACCGTCCGCCAGACATCGAGCGCGCCCGAAAGCGTAAGAACAAGGAAGGCACCGACGGCCAGCGCCTTAAACGCACCGCTCTTTTCCCAGGCCCAGGTCAGCGCCAAGGCGACGAACGGCAGGGAGCCGACGAACCAATAGATCAGGACCTTGATGTTGTCCCATTCCCACGGTGCGAGTTTGACCGTGTTTGAGACAAGAAACAGAAACGCAAACGGGATATAAAACAGCAAAAGATCGTTGATGGCCGGTTTTTCCTGAACTTCGGACTTTCGTCGGCTGACGAGATACAGTCCGGTGACGAGAAGCGGCGCGAAAAGCCCGATGTTCTTCGCCCAGAAGAACAGGAAGTTCTCGTCCTTCGCGTCCCAGCCGAAATGCCAGCCGATGAACTCCTTGAGGTTGGTCGCGCTTCCCGTGAGCGACCACACAAGCAACGGAACCGCGACGATCGATACGCCGACGCCAAAGGCTGCCCATTCGCGCCAGCGGTCAAGCCGCATAAAGAAAAGAAACGCGCAAACGACGAACAGCACGGCGAGACTGTGAACATGGATCAGCGGCAGCGTTCCCGCGAGAAGGCCGACGATCAAAATCGAAACGGTCGAAACGGAAAAAAGTGGAACTGCGGAAGTGTCCGGCTTTTCCGGGTTGTGCGCGGCCTCTGCTTTTCCACTTTCAAAAATATCCCAAATTTTCGTCAGCGCGATGAGCGTCAACGGCATCCCGAAGAGCAGGCTGCGCTGGGTCAGAAACAGCACGACGAGCGAGTTTCCCCAACGGAATTTCTCGCCGATCGTGTAATCGCGCGGGAGTTTCCAGAGAATTTCAAAGAATCCCTGCGCGCCCTGCCAATAATCCTTCAGGAACCAGACGAATCCGAGTCCGCCGCTGAACAGCATCAGCAGTACCGCGATCTTGCCCGCCTTGCGCAATCCCGTTAGCCGGACGACAAACTTATCGAGCAACACGACGAGCGAAACGCCGAGCAAGAAGTTTTGGACGAGCATCGCTTCGCGGACGCCCGCGCCGATTTTGACGAAAAACGCCGTCACCAAATCGGCAAAAAACGGGTAGGTGAATTTGGCTCCTGCAAACGACGGGTTCTCGGGCGGAAAGTTGTTGCCTTCGCTGAAAGAGAAGATCGCGCCGAGATGAAACGGCAGATCGCCGAGATTTTGCGAGCCTCCGGTAATGATCCCGTTCTCGGTTTCGATCATCGCGCGTTCGAAAAAGAACCAAAGCAGCGCGAAAACAAACACGTAGTAGCCGAAACGAATCGCCTTGCGGCCGGTCGCGCCCTGCGTCTTGCCCTTCGCTTTGGCCCAGTCGTGGCTGAACTCTCGCCTGATGGCCGGCCTCGTGAGCAACGCTAACGGCGCGAGTGTCAGAACCAGCGCGGCGACGACGGTAAACGACGAAATGCCGAAGACGCACGCGAGCAGAAAGCCGATCGTTGCGAAGATCGCGGCGCCGGCGACGTTTCCGGCGGCGAGCCTCGCGAACAGCGAATCCTCCTTTTCATAGAGGTAAGTCAGCGCCGTTCCGCCGGCGGTTATCAGAAGAATAATGAAGAAGGTCAGAAGCATTGCATCCTTTATAACAAAATCTGCGATTTCGATAAATGACTTAGCCGCGTTCCGTCCGGATCTTCAAAAAATCGTTAAGTTGCACCGTTCCCACGTGCGGGATTTCTAAAAACACCGCTGAGGCGGTAGAATAACCAATTTGAATTCGAACGCCTTTTGAAATCTTATGTTGCAAGCAGGAATAGTCGGACTTCCGAACGTCGGAAAGTCTACTCTCTTTAACGCTCTGACCGCTCAGGAAGCCGCGCTCGCGGCGAACTATCCGTTCGCCACGATCGAGCCGAACGTCGGCGTCGTCGCCGTTCCGGACGAGCGCCTCGCGGTGCTCGAGAAAATGAACAAAGCGCAGAAAGTGGTGCCGGCGACGGTGGAGTTCGTCGATATCGCGGGGCTCGTCAAAGGCGCGTCCGAGGGCGCCGGACTCGGAAACCAGTTCCTCGCGAATATCCGCGAAACTCACGCCATCGTTCAGGTTGTCAGGTGTTTTGAGGACGATGACATCATTCACGTCGAAGGTTCGGTCGATCCCGTGCGCGACATCGAAACGATCCAGATCGAGCTCGCGCTCGCCGACCTCGGCTCGACCGAGAAGCGCCGCGACAAGGCGATGCGCGCGGCAAAGTCGGGCGACAAGGATGCCAAGCGCGACCTCGAGATACTCGACAAACTCAAACCGGTGCTCGAAGAAGGAAGACCTGTTCGAGCCGCCGATCTTACCGAAGCCGAACGCGCGGTCGTCAAAACCTGGTTTCTGCTTTCGTCAAAACCGACGATCTACGCCGCAAATGTCGATGAAGACGCGCTGATGGACGAATCGTCGAACCGCCACGTCGCCGCGGTTCGCGAACACGCGGCCAAGGAAAACGCGGAGGTTGTGCTGATCTGCGCCAAACTCGAAGCGGAACTCGTCGCGCTTGAACCTGAAGAACGGACCGAGTTCCTGGCCGATCTCGGCGTCACCTCGAGCGGCGTCGACAAGCTGATCAAGGCGGCTTACAAAATGCTCGGACTGATGAGCTTTCTGACGGCCGGCGAAAAGGAAGTACGCGCCTGGACGATCCCGATCGGGACCAAGGCGCCGCAGGCCGCCGGCGAGATTCACTCCGACATCGAACGCGGCTTCATCCGCGCCGAGATCGTGTCCTACGACGACCTTGTCGCCTGCGGTTCGCGCAAGGCGGCGAGCGAAAAAGGAGTTGCTCGTTTGGAGGGCAAAGAGTACGTGATGCAGGACGGAGACGTCGTTGATTTTCGTTTCAATGTTTAGTTTTTGGTGGTAGAATCGCGGTAACTCAAATTAGTGCTCAGTGGTGGAAATATGCCGAACAGCGTCACCGAAATCTCAAATCCCGCGCCCGTCATAGCGCCGGAAAAACTCACCTACGATACATTCCCTCGCCTTCATGTCGGTCGGCGTGTTGATTATGTTGACGGCGAAGTCCGTGCAAACATAACAGTTACAAGAACTCACGATAATCTGACCGGTTTTCTGAATGCGATCTTGCGAGCATACGTCGAGGCTCGCGACCTCGGTCGGGTTTACGGCGACGCATTTCAGATGAAGCTAACGTTCGACGGCGTTATCAAAGGCCGCGAGCCGGATGTCCTGTTCGTCGCGCGAACGAACCTTGGGCGTGTATCCAAGCGATTTCTCGACGGTCCGGCTGATCTTGCTGTTGAAATCGTTTCATCGGATAGCGTCACCCGCGATCGCGTGGAAAAATTCGCGGAATATGAATCCGCGGGCGTTCGTGAGTATTGGATAATCGATCCGTCGCAACGAGCGGCTGAATTCTTTGGATCGGATGCGAGCGGTAAATTCTTTCGGCTTCCGATTTCGAGAGACGGCATATTTGAAAGCCCGGTGATCGAGGGGCTTTTCATCGATACTAATTGGTTTTGGCAAGACGAGATACCGCATCTTATCGATGTTCTCAGACGATGGGAACTGATCTGATGTTCTGGCCCGAAGAATCAGACTGACGGAAAATGAATAACGCAGACTACGAAAAACTTGTCGAACAGATCACTGACCTCGTGCTCGCGAAAATGGGTGACGACGCTTATTGTCCGACCTTTTGCCGGGCCGATGTCGAGCGCATCGTGGACGCCGGCGCTTCGCGTATCGGGATCGTTCTGGGTTCGACCGCGACGGCGCACGACTGGGCGGCGTTGATCGATCACACGCTGCTCAAGCCGGAAGCTACCGAAGCCGACATCAAGAAACTCTGCAACGAAGCGATACAGTTCGGCTTCGCGTCGGTCTGCGTCAATCCGGCGTGGGTCAAGAAGGCTTCGGAATTTCTTTCCGGATCGAGTGTTCCGGTTTGCACGGTGATCGGTTTCCCGCTCGGCGCAACGCTGTCCGACGTCAAGGCATACGAGGCACGGAGAGCAATTTTCAACGGCGCGCGCGAGGTCGATATGGTGATCAATGTCGGCGCGCTCAAATCGGGAGACGACTGCGCGGTCGAGGACGACATCCGCGCCGTCGCGCAGGCCGCGCACGAGAACGGAGTCCTGCTCAAGGTCATCATCGAAACCGCGCTTCTGACCGATGACGAAAAGGTCCGTGCGTGTCTCGCATCGAAAAACGCGGGCGCCGATTTCGTCAAGACCTCGACCGGTTTCGCGAAGGGCGGAGCGACGGCCGACGACGTCGCGCTGATGCGCCGGACCGTTGGTCACGCGCTAGGCGTAAAGGCGTCCGGCGGCGTTAAGGGAATCGACGACGCCCGAAAGATGTTCGAGGCGGGTGCGACGAGAATCGGAGCCTCGGTCGGCGTCAAGATCGCCCAGGAAGCAAGCGGAGTAAAATCGACGATCATCGCCGGCGGATACTAGGCGATTTTGGATTGCGGATTTTGGATTTTAGATTTGGACTTCAGCGGGAAGGAGTCTGGCATTCTTCGTGTGATTTCAGTTAAGAAAGACGAGGCTGTATCAAGAGCCAGTGGCCTATATTATTTACTGATCAAGATTCGGATCTTCAGCGTGTATAACACGCAAGGACGATAGCACCACGTGAAGCGAAGCGAAACGTGGTGAGCGACAGGCCAAATACACGGAGCGTGTGTAACACGCGTAACATTCTGCAAAAGCAATAGTTGCGCGTGTTGCACACGCTCCGTTCAAAATCGCGAAACCCCACCGCGCTCCGCATGGTGCTATCGACCTTGCGCATGCTGCGCACGCTGAGAAGACCCTTCAGACTGCGCGTTTTTGTTGATTGCTGCTTGAAAGATCAACTCAATTTGAAATTGTAAACGACCGTGCCTGTCGCTTTTACGGGTTTGCCGCCGAGAGTCACGGGCTTGAATTTCGAGCGCTTCGCCGCATCCTCGCTCGCGCCGCGCAGTCCTTTCGGTCCGTTGGTCGCTTTTGCGGCGAGGACCTTGCCCTCCTCATCAAGCGTCACCTGCACCGTGACAACGCCCTGGGTCCGGTTTTGCCGTTCCATCTGCGGATACGTTGGAACGGCGAGTTTCACCGCCTGTTCGGAAAGCGGGCCCGCAAAGTACGGCTCGTCTGAAGACTTTTGAACCTCGTTTGAAGGCAGAGATTTTGCCGGTTCGCGAACGGCAACGGTCTGCACCGGTTTCGGAATCTTCCCATCGACCCGCGCCAATGCCGAGATTGCCGGCTGGTTCTCGGCATCAAGCTCGATCGCCTTTTTCAAATCCGCAAGTGCGCGTTCGAGGTTTCCGACGTTTTCGAGCGCGACCCCCCGGTTGAAGTACGCCATCGATTCGGTAGGGTCGAGTTCGATCACCTTGTCGAAATCCTCGACCGCCGGGCTGAAGTTCTTCTTGTTGAAGTGCGCCATTCCGCGCGAAAAATACACGGTCGGTTCTTTCGGGTTCAGTTCGATGGCTTTTGAATAGTCTTTGATCGCGGCGTCGAATTCACCCATCACGAAACTCGCGTTCGCGCGATTCTGATAATAGGCGGCGTCGGGCGGTTTCGGCGTCGCAACCGGCGCCGGCGTCGGTTCGACCTTCGGCTGCGGTTTCGGCTCGACCGTCGCCGCCGGAGATTTTACGCGGATCGATCCGATCAGCAGATCGTCGGCGCCGGCATTTCGGAGTTCTTTTTCAAGATCCGAATTGAGGGCAAATGTGACGCCGCGTTGTTTGACGCCGTCAGCGAGGATCCGGTTCTTCTCGGCAGCGGTCGCCTTTTTTGAACGAAGCGCGGTCATGATGTCGACGAGACTAAGTTGCTCTGGCTGTTGAGCAAAAACGGACGCGGTGCAACTCAGCAGGGCCGCGATCAGTGCGAATCGAAAGAATAATGGAGTGGAAGCTTTGAACATTGCGTTTACCTCCGCGGGTCAATTGTCTTTGAGGAGATCATCAAGAGTGACCGACTTTTTCTGCGGCTGACTCGTTTTTGGCATCGGTGCCGATTGCTTTTTGGCCTGTTGGACCGGAACGGGTGTGGGCTTCGCCATGGTTGGCTGCGTCTCAGCGGTGTCGGGTTCGGAAGCCGTAACGTCGGAAGGCGCCGGATCAGATACGACCGAAGTCGTCGCAACCGCCTCAGTCGGACGTTCGGATATTTCAGGTACGGTGACGACCGACGGCTGATCCTGTTTTGGCGCGCTCACTTCGGCCGTTGCGCCGGATGTGTAGCTCCAAACGCCCCAGACGGCCGCAACGGCGGCCACCAACACAACTGCCGCGCCGGCCGCCTTCGCTAACGGACTGCCGCCTTCGCGCTCCGCGCCGTACGAAAACGGATCGGGATCCCCAACCGATTCGAAAGAATTGTCGCCGCTTTCGGGGACGGGTTCATGAAGCACCGGTGCCGGTACCGGATCCTCAATTTCAATGATCTCAATTGGCACATCGGCAAGCCGGAATTCCACCGTATCGCGCTCAAGCAACCTCTGCTCGGCTTCGGAGGCACGTTTTTCGGCTTCGAGTCTCCGGGTCTCTGCCTCTCCGAGTTGCCGCTTGATCATCTCGAGCTGCCTCGATTCCGCCGACCGCATCCCGGGCCTTGTGGAAGTCGCCAAAGCACTCGAAGCCGGCATCCGCGCCGGAAGTTCGAGCACGGCGTCATCGTCCTGAAAAAACGCATCGGAAGGATCGGTTAGCCCTGAACCGGAGCGAGCGATCGCGGATCGCAAAACCTGACGCATGATCGATGCCGAACCGAAGCGTTCCTCGCGCTTGATCTGCAGCGCGCGGGTCAAGAGGTCGGAAACTTCAACCGGAATCGCCGGATTTATTTCGGAGGCTGCGACCAGCGGATCGGGATTGCCCTCAAGCAGCTCGATCGACCGCGTCAACGAATCCGCCGGAACACGCGCCGTCAGCAAATGATAGAGTGTCGCGCCGATGGCGTATAGGTCGCTTTGGACATCCAGCGGCTTTTCGAGGATCTCCGCCGACCGCTCGTCGTAACCGCTGCGGATCACTTTGCGCGAGCCGACATCGAGTCCGAGCCAGATCTGTTCGAGCGGAAGATAGCCAAGGACGGCGGCGTCAAACGTCGTCAATTCGGCACGTGACGTCTGGTCCCGAGCCGATCCCGCTTCGAACAGCAACAGTCTGACATTGCCGCCGACGCTGAGTTTGATGTTATGCGGTTTGATGTCCGAATGGATGATCGGCGGATTATGCGTATGAAGGTGGTTGAGCGCGTCGAGGAGTCCGTCTGCCCAAAGCGCGACATCCTTGATCGGAAACGCGTTCTTTCTTCTTTCTATCAGATCGCCGAGTGTCTTGCCGTCGATATGCTCCATCACGACGTATTGTCTTCCCGATTCGGCAAATGTGTCGCCGGCGCACAAAAGCGACTGGTGGCGAACAGTGGCCGGAACCGCCGGCGTCGGAGGTTCGCCATTCTCACAAAGCGTCTCTTTGAGAAAAACGTTGATGCCGGGGACTGTATCAAACGCGGTGTAGCCGAGGCCGGAGTCTATCTGACCGAGCTGCGCGGTGATGCGGTAGCGTTGATGAAGGATTTGATTAAGTGCAAGCATATGGGGGAAGCAGCGAGCTGCGGGCGCATCGCGTCTTAACATTATAAACAATGCAAAATGTTTTTGAAAGAGTTTTTTACCAGCGTTTTGCGATGGTGAAGTTGCTCAAACGGCTTGACCGCACGCGAATCCGGACGACCAGGCCCACTGGAAATTGTAGCCGCCGAGCCAACCTGTGACATCGACGACCTCGCCGATGAAGAAGAGTCCGGGGACGTTTCTAGCTTCGAGGGTTTTTGATGAGAGTTCGGAAGTTGAAACTCCGCCGGCGGTCACCTCGGCCCTGTGATAGCCCTCGGTGCGTTCGAAATCTACGGACCAACGGTTCAGGCTGTCCGCGATCGCCGACCGTTCTTTCGGGTTGAGTTGCGCGAGCGGTTTGTTCCAACGCGCCGCGCTCATTTCGGCGACGCGTTTCGGCAATACGGCAGCGAGAACGTTGGCGAGCAACTGATTTGGATTAGGACTGTCTTGCAGCAGTTCGAGTGCGTTCAGGTCGGGCAGAAGATCGATCGTTACCGGCGTTCCTCGTTTCCAGTAGTTTGAGATCTGCAGGATCGCCGGGCCCGAAAGCCCGTGATGCGTGAAGAGGATATTCTCGCGGAACCGCGTTTTGCCGATCGACACCGCCGCGTCAACGGCGACACCCGCGAGTTTGCTGAAGCCGGAGTTGCCGGCGACCGCGAGCGGTACGAGCGCGGGCCGAGTCGGGACGATCTTGAGTCCGAACTGGCGTGCGATCCGATAGCCGAAGTCGGTAGCGCCGACTTTCGGAAACGAAAGGCCGCCGGTCGCGATGACAAGTTTCTTCGTCTCAAATCGCCCGAGATTCGTCTCGATCCCAAACCCGGCGCCGTCTCGCTCGACCGATGCCACCGAACAATTCGTCTGCACCGTGACTTTTGCGCGGTCGCATTCGAGCAACAGCATTTCGACGATGCTCCGGGCGGATTCACGGCAAAAAAGCTGTCCGAGTTTCTTTTCGTAAAATTCGATCCGATGGTCGCGGACGAATTCGACGAAGTCCTGCGGCGTGTAGGCGGCGAGCGCCGACTTCGCAAAATGCGGGTTTTCGGAAACAAAATTCTCGGCTGACGTCTGAAGATTCGTGAAGTTGCAGCGGCCGCCGCCAGAGATCAGGATCTTCCGGCCGGGCTGGTTGTTGTGCTCGACGACGAGAACCCGTTTCCCGCGTCTCCCCGCAATGATCGCGCAAAAGAGTCCGGCGGCTCCACCTCCAATGACGATCGCATCGTACGTCATTTTCCGAGATACCGATCGACAAGGATGTCCGTATGGTGGATCTCGTGACCGGCGATGATGTAGCCGAGCGCGCGAACGCTGATCTCATGTCCGTTGGCGACCCCGCGGCGGTCCCAGGCCTCATCCGGAAACTGGCCGAACATCAGAATATGCGAGCGACGCACGAGCAGGAACTCCTCGATCAGGTCCGGCCAGAGGCAGTTGTCGAAGTTGGCATTGTCGATGTAGTCGTCTTGTTCCATTCCTGCCAGTTCGTTCGTGTCGGCGCGCGCGAAACGAAGCGCACGGTACGCCATAATCCTTTCCGTATCAATCAAATGCCCGAGCAGCTCGCGAATGCTCCATTTGCCTTCAGCATATCGGAACAAGGATTTTTCCGCTGAGATCGACGAAAAAAGCTCTTCAACGAAAGCGCACCTCGACTCGAGCGTTTCAATCAAATGTTCGCCTTCGACCTTTGAAATATAGCCGCCGTAATATGTGAAATACTCGTCCGCAGCGGGACGCAAAATCTCCTGATTTTTCATGTTTCAATTCTAGCAAAAAACATCTAGAATCTGCCTATGAATGTGCTCTCGAAATACTTGCCGTTTGTTCTTCTCGTGGTGCTGTTCTCGGCCGCCGGCGCGGTCGCGCAAAAGGCCGAACCGCTCCGCATCAAGTTTGCGAAGGGAAAGACGTCCGCGACGGTGACCGACCGTCTTTCCGGCGATGAAGAGATGGATCTGGTCTTTGGCGCGTCGAAGGGACAGACGGTCACTCTGAAAGTGACATCGGACCCGGCCGGCAAACTGTTCAATTTCAAGATCGGCGGCGACGGCTTCGAGTTTGGAAACGATGAGGAATCGTATGAAGAGTATTCCTTCGAGGCACCCGAGACGGGCGATTATCTCGTCTGGATCCGCAAACTTCCTTCCAAGAAAGTTCCGTCCGCCAAGTTCTATCTTATTTTGACGATTCGTTGAGTCTGCGCAACGCTGTCGCAGACGAAGAGAAATCGCTGCTCGGATTGGGGCATCAGCGACGGCTCGAACGAGATGTTGTTCGCCGTCAGTTCGGCTTTGATCTTCGGCCCGCCGAAGAGCAGCATCGGCCGACCTTTCGCCCAGCGGATCATTCGCGGCAGTTTCTCGGAGAACTTATCGAGCGCGCGACAGGTGACGAAATCGACCGCCGGCGGATGGATCTCTTCGAATTGCCGGTTTATCACGCGGGCCCGGGCTTCAAGTCCAAGCGCCGAAATCGCAGCGACGAGAAATTTTGCCTTCTTCTGTTTCGATTCGATCAGGACGGCCTGAAGGTCCGGGCGAACGAGCAGGCAGGGTATCGACGGCAAGCCGCCGCCCGGCCCGACATCGGCGAATGACGCATCCTCCGGAAGATGGGCGAGAAGCGTGAGCGATTCAAGGATGTGGCGGACCCCGAACTCTTCCGCCGAACACGGCGCGACAAGATGCAGAAACTCATTGTTTTCTTGAATTAGGCTGTAAAATTCAGCCAACCGGGAAATTTGTTCGTCAGTCAGTTGGAGTCCGAATAAAGACTGGTTTTGACGGATCGCGGCGGTTATTTCGTTGTTCATTAGTATTTGTCGGACCGGGGAAAAAAATAACTGCAAAAATGATAACCCCGTGCGTTCTTTTCTTGGAAATTGACTTTGATAATTTTGGGATTTAATAAATAATAGCGGCGGTATGTGAGTCGCGATTAGGCAAGTTACAACCAAGTCAAAGTCTTCAGAATTCGTCAACTTTTTGTCGGAGGTTCAGCAATGAACATTTTGAAAACCGTCCTGAACACTATGAATAAGATGAACCGGATCGCGCTTCCGGTTTTCGCCGGTCTGCTCATCTTTGTCGCTTCGAATGCTCTTGCCGCCAGCAATCATTCGGCGCTCAATGAAAACAGTTCGTTTAAGCCAAGTGCAGTCTTCAAAGACATTTGGGTCGATTACGACGTCTCCGAGGCCGGACAAAACGGGATGCGGATCCACGTCAAATTCACGGTCAATGGGATGAAGAACCTGGATTCGTACCTGGCGATCTATTTCGAAACCAGCGACGGAGTAAGGCTTAAGGACAACAACAACAAATTCAACAGCACGTCCGACGAGGTCGCGGTTTACAAGTCGATGAAGCCCGCTTACGATCCTGCGGATTACAATGACCTCAGCGTCTTTATGCCGTATGACGAACTGGATCTGAGCGACGGCGATTGGGACCTCCGAATGGACGTCGATCTGATATACAAAGCGGGCGGGCTGATTCAGCACCTGACATACAAGGAGTTCAACTACAAGCAGGGCGACGACGATCCGGTCGAAACGACGAAGACCGGCAAGTCGAACCGTATCTGGGTGGATTACAACGTGAACCAAAACGGCCGCAAGGGAATGGTCGTTCACTTCAATTTCGAGGTTACGGGTCTGAAGGCAGTCGATTCGATGCTCGCGGTGCGGATCCGAAACGAACGGGGAGATTATCTCGAGAGCGCCAGCGCCGGTTTTGCAAACGATGCGGGCGATTTGGAGGTCACGTATCAGATGAAACCCGGATACGAGACAACCGTTTACGAGGACGCGACCGTCTTCATTCCGTACAGCGAGATCGTGCTTCGCAGCGGCGTCTGGAACCTGAATCTTGACGTCGATCTCCGCTATGAAAACGGCGATCTGATCCAGCATCTTGATTTTTACGATTTCGAATTCACGCGGCCGTAGGAGCCCTGAAGGACCGGTCAAAACAAAAAGCTGAAGAACGAAGGTTGTTCTTCAGCTTTTTTCTTTGCAAAATGTGGTGCGGACGAGAAGAATCGAACTTCCACTGCCTTGCGGCAACAGGCTTCTGAGACCTGCGCGTCTACCAGTTCCGCCACGTCCGCGCGAAAAGGCAAATGTCAATATACAATTTGTGCCGTGAAAGTTCAAACGGTCTTTTGTTATCATAAAACGATGGCTGAATCTTTGCAGGAACGGATCGCGGCGGTGCTGGGATCGATCGAAAAGGCCGCTGTCGGTGCGGGTCGCGCACGCGATGACGTGACCTTGATCGCGGTCAGCAAAACGCATCCCGCAAGCGCTGTGACCGACGCGATCGGCAACGGGCTACGCGTTTTCGGAGAGAACAAGGTACAGGAAGCCGAATCGAAGATCGCCGCGATCGGACACGATCCGGCCGAATGGCATCTGATCGGACATTTGCAGTCGAACAAGGCGCGCAAGGCGGTGCGTTTGTTCGATGTCATACAGACGATCGACTCGGTCGAACTCGCCGCGCGGCTTGAACGTATCTGCGAAGAAGAGGGCCGCGACGAACTCCGGGCCATGATCCAGGTCGATCTTGCTCTTGAAGCGACCAAGAACGGTGCCCCGGAAGAAGCGGTGCCGGCGATCGTCGATGTTCTGAGCGGATGCAAAAGACTGCGTTTGATCGGCTTGATGACCTTGCCGCCCTTTTTCGACGACCCGGAATCGACGCGGCCGTATTTTCAAAAACTCCGCGAATTGCGCGACAGATTCGTTCCGGGCGGTGGGCTTTCGATGGGAATGAGCCACGATTTCACGGTCGCGATCGAAGAGGGCGCGACATTTGTGAGGGTCGGAACCGCGATCTTCGGCGAGCGCGAGTATCGACGTTAAATTATGCTGACAAAAGACGTTTATCCATATATCAGCCTGGTCTTCACGGCCTTGTATCTGATCTTTTCGGCGCTGCTGCTGCTGCGCCTGATCTTCAATTATTCGGATCCGAACCCGTTCGGCAAGATCGGCCGGTTTTCGTATCACCTCAAAAAGCGGACCGACCGCTTCGTTTATCCGGCGGCGCGCTTTCTGGCGAATTTCCGCATCGACACGCGGCTCGCGCCGATCGTCACCGCGCTCATCGCCGGGTTGCTGACCTACTTTCTTTTGCAGATCATCGGGAACACCCTGTTCGTCATCGACGGCATCTCGGTCGGGATCGCGACGGGCAACGTCAAGTTTTTCATCGGTTTCGTGCTCTACGGGTTGCTCAGCCTGCTCGTTCTGTTCATCTTCATCAGGTTCATTTCATCCTGGTTCGTCTTCACTCGGAAGACGTTCCTGGGATTCGTGCAGCGGGTGACCGACCCGATTCTCCGACCGTTTCAGAAGCTCATTCCGCCGATCGGTATGATCGACATTTCGGCGATGGTCGTCCTGATACTGATAGGGTTTCTGCAGACGCTGGTGATGCGGATATTCGTTTACCAGTGATCGAAATAAACGAAAAGGGTGACGCGGTGACGTTTCGCGTGCGAGTCGTTCCGCGGGCGTCGAAGACCGAAATCGCCGGCGAGTTCGACGGCGCACTCAAGGTCCGCATCGCCTCGGCGCCCGTCGACGGCGCGGCGAACGAAGAGCTGATCCGGTTTCTGTCGAAGCTCTTGTCCGTTGCGCGTTCAGATATTGGGATCGTTGCCGGCGCGACGTCGAAATCGAAACTCGTCAGGATTGAAAACCTCGGCGCGTCCGGTGTTTCAAAAGTCACAAGTTTGATTGACCCGAAAACGGCGTGATATAGTCTTTTTTTCAAAATAAATCAACAAATCAAAGGTATTTATCAATAAATGTCCGGACACTCCAAATGGCACACAATCAAGCATAAAAAAGGCGCGCTCGATGCCAAGCGCGGGAAGATCTTTACCAAGCTGATCAAAGAGATCTCGGTCGCTGCGCGCACCGGCGGCAGCGGCGACATCGCGATGAACGCCCGTTTGCGCAAGGCCGTCACCGACGCCAAGGCGCAAAATATGCCGAACGAGACGATCGACCGCGCGATCAAACGCGGTACCGGTGAACTCGAAGGCGTAAGCTACGACGAGATCACTTACGAAGGATACGGCGTCGGCGGCGTCGCGATGCTCGTCGAAACGATGACCGACAACCGTAACCGCACGGTCGCCGAGATCCGTCATCTGTTTTCCAAGAACGGCGGCAACCTCGGCGAGGCGGGGTCCGTCGCCTGGATGTTCGACAAAAAAGGCCTGATCATCGTCGACAAAGAGGCGAAGTCGGAAGATGAACTGTTCGAACTCGCGATCGAGGCCGGCGCCGACGACCTTCAGGACGAGGGCGACGTTTTCGAGATCTACACCGCGCCCGAGAATTTTCATACCGTCGATCAGGCGATACGCGCCGCCGGGATCGAACCGCAGGTCTCGGAACTCTCGATGATCCCGCAGAACTTCATCAAACTCGAAGGCGCCGACGCGAAACAGATGCTCAAACTCTACGAGGCGATCGACGACAACGAGGACGTTCAAAAGGTCTACGCGAACTTCGACATCGACGAAAGCGAGATGGAATGAAGGCGAATTGGGAATTGTGAATTCGGAATTCGGAATTGGGAAGTTGGATTTCTCCCTGACCGTTCTGAAATCCCAAATCAGAATTCCCAAATCCAAAATCGAAATGCGTGTTCTTGGAATTGATCCCGGGAGCGAAACTCTCGGTTGGGGCGTGATCGAGGGCGAGAAGCTGAAATACGGCCTCGTCGATTTCGGCACGGTCAAATCGTCACCCAGGGAATCCTTTTCGAAGCGGCTCCTGAAGATCGGCGAAGGCGTCGGCGCCGTGATCGAAACATTCCGGCCGGACGTGCTCGCGGTTGAGGAAGCGTTCTACGCCAACAACGTCAAGGTCGCGCTCAAGCTCGGACAGGTTCGCGGCGTCGTCTTGTACATCGGCGAACGCGAGAAACTCGAGATCGCGGAATACAGTCCGCGGTTGATGAAACAAACGGTTGTCGGTTACGGCAACGCTGAAAAACACCAGGTTCAAGAAATGGTCCGGCTTCTGCTCGGTCTGAAAACAGTTCCCGAACCCCACGACGCCGCCGACGCTCTGGCGATCGCGATCTGCCATTTCCATCACGCGGGCGTCGCGGCAAAAATCAAACTCGGCAGATAACTCACAAACGGTCTGCCGCTCACAAAACTCAATACCCAAGGAGATCCTTATGCGAAAACCTCTCTTTTTCGTACTTCTTTTCGTTATTTCGATCGTTCCCGTACCTGCGCAACGATCAAAAAGAATTCAGCCGAAGACTGTTCGCGCGGTCGTCATCGACAACAATCTGGCGGTCGTACGCAACTCGCCCGGCTATTTCGGCCAGGCCGTTCGGCGTCTGCGCCGCGGCCGCGAACTGACGGTTCTCGGATCAAAAACCGTCGACGCCGTCGGTTTTTTGCGAGTATCGATCACATCGCGGACGACGGGCTGGATCCAGCGTGAGGCGGTTGTCATTCGCTCGATACCCGGAGACGAGGACCGTCTTTTGCGTTTGGTTCTGGCGCTCAAGAATTTTGAGCAGATGGAGGCGGCGCGGATCTTTCTGAGCGAATTTCCGCTGTCGGAAAGCCGTCCGCAAATGCTGCTGCTGTTTGGGGACCTTGCCGAGGAAGCGGCCGCGAAGATCTCGGCACAGGCCGCAAAACGGCTCGACCGCGCGGCGATGGCGGCGAGCGGCGGCCCGGTTCACGGATTTCTGCTGAATTTTCCGGCGCTGGACCGGTACCGCAAGATCGGCATCGTATTCTTCGTCAATCCGCGAACGCGAACCATCCATTACGCGGGCAGTGCTTGGCGCGAAATTCTCCAGAGATTTCCGGCGTCGGACGAGGCCGCCGAGGCGCGGAAGCGGCTGGCGCGGCTCGACGAAAAGCTGGCCGCCGGATGACACTAACGGGGTTTTCGGCGGAAAGGCCTTCGACAGTCGGATTTAGTGTATTTTGAGGCGCTTCGGATATTCGCAACCGCCGATATTTATTATATGATCACAAAGCGCGAGGAAATCGCGCTGACCTATACAATGTACAGAAAATTAAGGCCAAAGCTTTTTGACGTCTTTCAGGAAGGCTACACCAAGAAGGTCTTCTTCGGCGATTTGCTCGGCGGATTGACAGTTGGCGTCGTAGCCCTTCCATTGTCCATTGCGTTAGCCATCGCTTCGGGCGTGAAGCCGGAGCAAGGACTTTATACAGCGATTTTCGCCGGAGCGGTAATCGCAGTTTTGGGTGGGTCGCGAGCCCAAATAAGCGGACCGACGGGTGCCTTTATCGTGATCGTCTACGGGATCGTTCAGAAGTACGGCTACGACGGGCTGGTTGTGGCAACGCTGATTGCTGGTGTGATGCTTTTCATTATGGGAATAGCGCGTATGGGCGCATTTCTCAAATTTGTTCCTTATCCCGTTGTCGTAGGGTTTACGTCCGGAATTGCGCTCATAATAGGCACATCGCAAATCAGCGACATTCTCGGCTTGCACGTCGAAAAAGTTCCGGCCGACTTCATCGCAAAATGGATCGTTTATGTTCAGAACATTGCTACCGCAAGTTTATGGACCATCGTCGTCGGCGGTCTCTCATTGTTGATTATCGTTCTTTGGCCGCGAGTTACCCACAAAGTTCCGGGACAGTTAATTGCGATTGTCATCATGACTGCGGTCGTTCAGTACTTCCAGTGGCCCGTCGACACGATAGCATCACGCTTCGGCGGCGTGCCGAGTTCAATGCCCTCACCGCATCTTCCCAAAATAACGTTTGAGCTGATCCAACAAATGTTCATGCCGGGATTGACGATTGCGATTCTCGCGGGGCTGGAATCGCTGCTGGCCGCCGTTGTGGCCGACGGAATGATGGGCACCCGACACCGATCCAACATGGAGTTGATTGCTCAAGGAGCGGGTAACATTGTGTCGGTAATTTTCGGCGGAATTCCTGCAACCGGCGCGATTGCCAGAACCGCGACCAATATCAAGAGCGGCGGCAAGACCCCCGTCTCTGCTTTGATCCACTGCGCTTTTCTGTTGTTGGTTTTGCTGTTTGTGGGCAAATGGGCCGCCTTGATACCGATGGCGACGCTTGCGGCCGTACTCCTGGTCGTTGCCTACAACATGAGCGAGTGGCGCGAATTCGTTCACCTGCTCAAAAGCCCGCGAGCGGACGTTGCCGTTTTGCTCACCACATTTTTGTTGACCGTAGTGATTGACCTGACAACCGCGATTCAAATCGGAATTCTTTTGGCGGCTTTCTTCTTTCTGCAAAAGATGTCAACGGAGACGCACGTTTCCCAAATCACGGAGAACCTCTCTGACGACGAGGAATTTCAAGCCCGTGACATGACAAACGTTGATATCCCGAAGGGCGTGGAAGTTTTCGAACTCTACGGTTCACTGTTTTTCGGCGCGGTTAGACAGTTCAAGGAATCGATTCGGATTGTATCAACGAAACCCAGTGCCTTGATCCTGCGAATGCGTCAAGTGCCATCGATCGATGCAAGCGGAATTCGGGTATTGGAAGAAATGGCCGACGATGCCCGTAACGGAGGCTACATTCTTATATTTTCCGCGGTTTCCCGTCCGGTTTACCGCGTAATGCGGCAGACCGGTTTGGTCGAAAAGGTCGGCAGAGAGAACTTTGCGAAGGACATATTTGGCGCCCTTGAAATTGCCCGAAAACGAACAGGCTCTTGAGTCACGCCTTGGTCTTCCAGTGCGTTAACTTCGTGAACTCCTGAATGTGATCGACACCTGACACGCTCGGATTCGTTCTTCGTCAGCTCGTTTGCTTTTTCATACATTGCTGAATTCGAAGAACGGGATTACGGTCACGTTGGGGGGATCTCGGTTGGATCCCTAGTTAACCTCGAGCGAGTTCAACGGCCACGAGCGATGCAACGCGGGCATTGTTCTCAAGCAGGGCAATATTCGCCCGAAGCGTTCGTCCGCCGCTGCGCGCGGACATTTCACCGAGCAGAAACGGGGTGATCTCCTTGCCGCGAATGCCTTTTTCGGCGGCAAGCTTGAGCGCGTCCGCAAGTATGGACTCGAGTTCGGCGCGCGGGATCTCGAATTCCTCGGGAACCGGCACCGTCAGGAGGATGGCGCCGGGGGTTTGAAGTTCGTCGCGCGCGCGGATGACGGCGGCGGCTTCGGCAGCGTCGTTCACCGTTTCGTCGACATCAAGTCCGCTCGAACGGCTGTAAAAAGCCGGAAGTTCGCGACATCTCCATCCGAGCACGGTGACGCCGTTCGTTTCGAGCCATTCGCGCGTCGATTCGAGATCGAGGACGATCTTCGCGCCGGAGCTGACGACAGTCATCGGCGTGCGCGCGAGTTCCGGCAAATCGGCCGAAATGTCCGCCGCGAATCCGCGATGAACGCCGCCTATGCCGCCGGTCGCGAAAACCCTGATTCCCGCCCGGTGGGCGATAAATGATGTCGTGGCGACGGTCGTCGCGCAGGTCAGTTTGCGTCCGACCGCAATCGGCAGGTCGCGCCGGGAGATCTTCCGGACGTCGCCGGCGGTCGCGAGATGTTCGATCTGCGCCGCATCGAGCCCGACGCAGAACTCGCCGCCGAAGACCGCGATCGTCGCCGGTACCGCACCGTTTGCGCGGACCGTCACTTCGAGCAGCCGTGCTGTTTCGAGATTCTGCGGATAGGGAAGTCCGTGTGCGATGACGGTCGATTCGAGCGCGACGACCGGTCGTTTGGCGGCGAGCGCTTCGCGGACCTTGTTGTTGAAACGGATATTCATCGGAAATGCGAACGGCGCGAATTTGGCGAACTCAAACGTCCGCAAAGATTCGCGCCGAGGTTGAAAGCGATAGAAACTACTTGATCATCTTGCCGATTCTGCCCAGCCGCGGATGCGTGATGCAGCCGAGCATGCTGCCGGCGCTCGCCTTTCGATCGCAAGACCAGTAAACGAACATCGCCCGCCCGATCACCAGATCGCGGTTGACGAAACCCCAGAAGCGGCTGTCCGCGCTGTTGTTGCGGTTGTCGCCCATCACGAAATACGAATCGTCGGGGATCTTCATCGTTTTGCCGGCGACCCCGAAGTTCATTCCCGGGTCCGTACCGTTGCTGCCGCGATCGACCGCCATCATCGCGTTCTTCGAGTACATTACGGCCCATTTCGCGTTCGGATCGGTATCGACGACCGACGTCGGCGACTCGGCCGAGTTGCCGACCTGATCGGAAACGAGACGGTTTTCGGGCAACAGCTCTCCGTTGATGTAAACGTGGTTCGCGCGGAATTCGATCGTTTCGCCCGGCAGGCCGATGACCCGCTTGACGTAGTTCACCTGATACGGTGTCGCGCCGAGTTCGCGGTCGCCTTCGGGGTCCAGCTTGTTTCCGGGATACTTGAAAACTATGATGTCGCCGCGCTCGATCTCGCGCTGCGGAAGAAGGGGCACGGGCTTGCCGCCCGGAGCGAAGACGAACTTGTTGACCAGCAGATAGTCGCCGATCAGGATCGTGTTCTGCATCGAGCCGGTCGGAACGGTCACCGCCTGGATCACGAACGTCATCCCGAATATCGCCATGATGAGCGTTACGACGAACGACTCGAGATATTCCCGGAACGTCGATTTCGGCGGCGCGACCTTTTTCGACTTTACGGTTTCAGTGGTTTCTTCACTCATAAAACTGGATCAAATGCGACGGTCTCGCAAAAACTTAAGGATAAAACAAATCACTTTTTTTGTCGTGCGCCGGACGATTCTTTTCGCGTGAGTTCGTCGAGCGCAGCACTCGCAGCCAGCATTTCCGCCTGTTTTATCGAACTCCCTTGCGCCGTTACCGATCCGCCTTCCCACGTCGCCTCGACGTGAAAGATCCGCTCGTGCGGCGGGCCTTCGGTCTTCACAACCTTATACGCCGGCGCCGTAAGTTTGTTTGCCTGAAGCGTTTCCTGCAGCAACGTTTTGTAGTCGAGCGCGGATTGAGGGGTCGCGTTTCGGAATTCTTCGGCGAAGACCCGGCAAACAAACGCGCGGGCGGCGACATAGCCGCTGTCGAAGAAGATCGCCGCGAGAATCGCTTCGAACGTATCGGCAAGCAAGGCCTGTTTGCGCCGGCCGCCGGTCTTTTCCTCGCCGCGTCCGATGCGCATATGATCTCCGAGTTTGAGATCTGCGGCGAGGCGCGCGAGCGTTTCGGTGCTGACGAGCTGATGTTTCATCAGCGTCAGGTCGCCCTCGGTAGCGGCCGGGTTCTTCAGGTAAAGCTGTTCCGCGACGGCAAGCCCGAGAACCGAATCGCCAACGAATTCGAAAGACTCGTTTTGGAGTCCGCGAACCTCGCCGTCGCTGCCGTCGGGCAGACTCTCGTGCGCCCACGAACGATGCGTCAGCGCCCGTTCCAGTAGTTCGAGCTTCTGGAATCGGTGTCCGAGGGAATGCTCAAGTTGTGCGAGTTGTTTCGACATCTGTTAACCGCAAATAGCGAAAGCCGGATGCTCTGTTGTAGCGCATCCGGCTCCTATTTTCAAGACCTAACTTGTTTTGAATTAGCGGGTTCCTTTCTTTTTGGCAACCGGCTTCTTGGCCGTTGCCACCGGCTTGACGACTTTCGCCGTTGCCGGCTTGACGGTCGTTGCCACGGCGGTCGTCGATTTCATCACCGGAGTGCTCGCGGCGACTTTCGTCGGCACGGTCGTTTCCACGGCTTCCGTCGAGGACGTCGTCGACTCGTCAAGCGAGACCGGAGTTACCGTCGACGAAGGGTCGGGCATCGGCTTCGCGATCATATCCGAAACGTACTTGTCGAGGCCGTCAACCTTGCCGTTGAAGCGGAACTTGTAGAATTCCGTCAACGAGTCGGTGATGTCGCTTTTGGCTTTCGCGTCTGTCGCGAGCCTCTGCGCGCGTCCGAGAGCGTCGATCGCGCGGTCGGCATAAGCACGTGCCAGCGCAAGATTCGACTTCGCATCGCTCATCAACTTCTCTTTTGCGGCGTCGTCAACCGCCTTGTCGCCGGTATCCACATACTTCTTGGCGGCGTCGATAAGCTTCGTATATTCGCCGAACAGATCCGTCGCCTTGCCGGCGTACCAGACTCCGATATCCCGGAAGACGAACGGATCGGTTTTCTTTTCGCCGACCTGCGTCGCCTTGTAGAAGTACTGGATCGCTTCATCTTTTTTCGAGGCCGAGGTCGGGCCAAGACGGTAGTAGTTGATGAAGCCGATCATATAGTTCATCCACGACGTGGCGTTTTCCTTGGTCAGGAACGGATTGAATGTTCCGAACTTCCCGGTTTTCGAACCCGTTCCGGAATCGAGCAACTGAATGGCCGTCTTCGCATACATCAACGTGTCATTGTTGAACTTGTCGTTCTTGTCATCCGCCGTCCGGTCATATCCGGTCGAAACGTGGGTGAGCATAATGTCGAGCGCGAGGTTCTTGTCCGTTGTCGGGTCGCTCAATATCTCTTTGCTGACATTCAGGAAGTCGTCCCAGCGTTTGCCGTTGTAGCTTTCGTTGTACACGTTGTTGCGCTTGCAGACGCGTTCGGTCTCCCTTTCCTTGTCGACGCGGGCGGCGATTCTCGCAACAAGAGGTCCGTTATCGGGGTCTTCCTTCCAACGTTCCGCAATGTATCCGCCGATCTCAACCGCCTTGTCGCGGCTGCCGCACGGCTTGTTCAGTTCGGCCTTGAAGATCTCAAAGCACGCACCGAGGTCAGGACACTTCTCTTGGTCCTGCGCGCTGGCCGAAACAATCCCGACCGTTGTCAAAAATACTGTAACCGCAAAAACTCTCAGTAAAGTTTTCATTGAATCAATCCTCCAAAACAAGTTAAATCCATCCTCCGCAATCGCCGGATACTCACGTCGAAACCGACCGAATTGCGAAGAGATAGATGGTCGGCGGCCCGAAAAAGGTTGCACATTTTGTAGTTCCCGGCGGTACAAATCCCGCACAAATAGAAAAGTTCACCGTATGGGGCGGAAAACCAGATAATCTCGTAATATTTGCATTTGTGTCAAGCGGGACGCAAGAAGAAAAACGTGAAAATGACGGCATCAAACGAAAACCCGTTCCCTCGTTTTTCGGAAAGCAAACTGTTCGAATAGTTTACCGGGTGAATGACGGTCGCCGGTCGCGTTCCCGGCTTGTCTGATAAACTCCGAACTCAGTTCTTCTTGACCGTCCGCGGCCGCGTTATCTCGTCCGACCGCGGCGTTATCACGATTGTCGGAAACAGCGGTTCCGGGTCTTTCGTGTTGCGAACTTCTTTGCGGGACGATTCCTGCGAACCCTTCTTGCCCTTTCGAACCGTTCCGATCTCGTCGTCCGAGTCCTCTGTCCGCGCATCATCCAACTTGACCGACGTCTTCGCGTCGATCTTCGGTTTCGGCTTGAGTTCCACCGGGGCCTTGGCGATCGGCGTGTTTACGCCCTTTTGGGCGAGGCGGCTGCGGAGTGCGTTGTATATCCGACCGGCGACCGCGGCGGCATATTTTCCGCGTTCGGACGGGCCACGGGTGATGACGACGACGGCGAGTTTCGGGTTCTGTACCGGCGCAACCGACGCAAACAGACCGAGCCACGAACCCTGACCGATGCACGAACCGGTTTTGCCCGCGATCCCGAGCGAGGAATCAACGCCGTTGCGAGCGGTTCCGTACGTCGCGGCGCCGATCATTCCCGGAAGCACGGTCTTGAGCGTCGCCAATGGCAACTCGATCTGCCGGCGGTACATTCCGCGAAACGCCGCTTTTTCGAATCCCGCGCGCGGGATTTGCGGAACGATGACGCGGCCGCCGTTCGAAAGCGCCGAAACCATAACGGCCAGTTGCAGCGGCGTCACGGCGAAATCGTCGCCGTGCGAATAAATGCGGGCGTTGTTGTTGCCGTACGGCAGTTTGCCGGCGGTTTCACCGGTCGCGTTCAGCCCCGTCGGCGCGCCGAGCCCGAGGATCTTTGCGTAATCGATCATCTTCTCGCTTCCGAGATTGACTCCGACGCGCTGAAAATACGCATTGTTCGAATAGGCGAGCGCATCGTCGAGCCCGATGGCGAGATTGCCGCGCGCAAAACTGCCGTCGGAATTGATGACGTTTTCGTTGAGACCCGCGATCGAAGTCACGAGTTTGATCACTGAGCACGGTTTGAAACTCTGACGGATCGCCCAGTCCTGATTGACGATCGTCAGAACTCTTCCCGTCTGCGGTTCAAGGACGACCACCGTTCCGGCGCGTTCGCCGAGTGCGGTCACGGCGGCGCGCCTGACCTCGAGGTCTTCGCCGTCGGTGATGTCGGCCGAGATGTTATCGATGGTCGATGTCCGCAATCCGCGTTCAAAGGCCACCCGGCGGGCCTGTGCCTCACGCGCGGCCTGCTCGCGACGACGTTGAGCTTCGACCGCCGCGCGCCGGCGCTGTTCTTCGACCTTTTTCGCGGCGGCGATTCGTTCGGACTCGGCGCGCGATACTTTTTTCGATGTTTTCTTGACGAGCGGGGCGGGTTGGGTCTTTTTGGCGGCAGACGGAGTTTGTTTCGGCTTCGGTTTGCGGGATTGAGCCGAAACATCCAAAAGTGCAAATGAGAATAGGATAAGCGCAAGAATTACTTTGTGATACAACTTTCGGGGGCCAAAAAACATCGGTGATACCTCTGGTTCGAATTTCAGGAAGCTGTTTAAGGAGAGCCGAAACTGTTGATGAAACAATGGGCTTTCAAGTTGCTCAAAGAATTTGCGCGAAAGCCATTAAAACTATAACATTCAAAGCGATTCACGGTAAAGCTTCTTCGGCTGAATGGTCGTTTCCGAGCAATGAAATGACGGCCGCCGATCATTACCGTTCAAAGCGAAGACAATGAATTTCCTCGAAACATTCCGCGGCAGACTGCTGATCATTCTCGCGCTTTTGCTGATCACGACGCTCGGATTCCAGTACTATCTCAATCTTCGGACGCAACAGGAAAACAACGAGCTTCGGGAACAGCAGGAGCAGGCGCTGGTTGCGGGCTTCGCGCTGGCGTTCAGCAGCATCACCTCAAAGGAGTATCTCGACGTGCTTGTCGAACGTCCCGATCAGCCGTTTTACGACGCGAACACGAAGGAGCGGATCAAGGAAATTCTCGTTATCAACAACAAGTGGCAGATCATTGACAGTCTTAATCCGGGGTTTGCGCCGACCGTGAACGAGAACAACGAGGCCGTCTATACGAATCTCGGCGACATCCGAAACCTGCCGCCGCTGATGGAATCGGGGCGCCTCGGCGCGGACGCGAAAAACTTTCCAAACGCCCAGGCTGACGAAAATCTGACGGCCGACGGCGAAGCTCACGTGCTGCCGATCGATACATCGTACGACGGGCGCTGGTATGCGATGGTCGTTCTCAACAACGACAAGAAAGAGACCGCCGCGCGGGCCGCGCGGCCGCTGTTCTACACGCTGGTCGTGCTGTCAGTCTCGTCGGTCATCACGCTGTTTCTCGTCTGGCGATTTACGCGTCCGATCGCTGAGCTTTCGAACGCCGCGCGCGAGGTCGGGGCGGGAAATCTCGCGGTCCGTATAAAAGAGAATCTGCGGAATGATGAGATGGGCGAGCTGGCGGCGCAGTTCAACGAAATGACGGCGGAACTCGAAAAGAAGCAGGAACTCGAGGCAAAGCTCAAAGAGGCGGAAAAGTCGGCGGTTGTCGGGCGGCTCGGTTCGGCGATCGCGCACGAGATCCGCAACCCCCTCAACTACATCAACCTGACGCTCGATCACCTGCGCAGCAAGTTCCGGCCGGAAGACGCGGAAAAGGGCGCGACGTTTGAGAAACTGACATTGCAACTTAAATCCGAGGTCGCCCGGATCAACGAGCAGATCGGCGATTTTCTGAGCTATTCGCGCCCGCCGACGCCGGACGTCAGGCCAACGGAAATTCGGCAGGTGATCGACGATTGTCTTCGGATCGTCGAAGTCCAGGCCGAGGATCGCGGCGTGACGATCGGTGTCGTCGAGCACGAAGACGTGCCGCCGGTCGGCGCCGACCCGGACTATCTTCGGTCGTTGTTCAATAACCTGATGATCAACGCCGTCCAGTCGATGGAATCCGAAGGCGGTCATCTAAAGGTGAAGATCACGCCCGACGGCGAATTCGTCCGCGTCGAGATAGCGGACACCGGCCGGGGAATTGCCCCGGAGAATTTGAAGAAAATCTTCGAGCCCTATTTTTCAACGAAAGAGACGGGCACCGGACTCGGCCTCGCGATCGTCCAGAAGATCGTCGATGTTCACAACGGTACGATCGAGGTCGAATCAGCCGTCGGCGAAGGCACGAAGTTCACCGTCCGGCTGCCGCGGGCCGAAACTGCCGGTTAGCCGAACCGTTCGATAAAGACGGCCGCCGTTTCTGCCTCGAACGGGCTCAGCTCGTACATCGGTTCATCAGCCTCGAATCGTTCGAGCGCGGAATAATACTGAACGGTCCATTCGCCGTCAACGAGTTCGAGCGACGTCAGATTTTCGACCCAATCACCACTGTTCATATAAACGACGGATCCGTGCGGACTGTCGAACCTTTTTATGACGGGTTCGTGGATATGTCCGCAAACGACGGAATCGTATCCGTTTTCGATGGCGATATCGGCGACGGTCTGCTCAAAATTATTGATGTGCTTCATCGCAAGCTTCACGCTGTCTTTCACTTTTTTTGAAAACGAGTATTTCTCGCGACCGAGCCTTGTCAGACAGTTGTTGAACCAACGGTTGACTAGGATCAGCAGATCGTAGCCGAAGCCGCCGAGTTTCGCGAGCCATTTTCCGTGCCGCATCGAAAGGTCGAAAACGTCGCCGTGAAAGAACCAGATCTTTTTGCCTTCGTGCGTCAGAAGCAACTTGTCTTCGAGCCGGAAATTCCCGAGCCGAAAGCCGCTGTAACGGCGGAGCAATTCGTCGTGGTTGCCGGTCACGTAAACGACCTGTACGCCGCGCGACATCATTTTCAGGATGTACTGCAAGACGCGCGTGTGACTTTCGGGAAAATAAGACTTGCTGAATTGCCAGCCGTCGATGAAATCGCCGTTGATGATCAGCCAGTCGGGTTCGATGGACCTCAGGTAGTTTTCAAGTTCTTCCGCGTGACAACCGTAGGTACCCAAATGGACATCTGAGATGACCGCGATATCGAGTTTTCGTTTTTGCATATTTTGACGGGTTTATTTGTATCGTCTCGCGGCAATGTGAGGTTAGTGTTATCAAAACGTTAGGGTTAGGTTAAGATCAGCCGCGGTTTTTCGGCGCGGACGGTGAAACTCGGAATTCGTTTGGTCTATAATGTGAGAGAAATATGGCAAGGAAATCAATTTTAGTTGTCGATGACGAGAAATCTCAGCGCGAGATACTCGAAATGATCCTCTCGGGCGAGGGCTACGACGTGACGACCGCGAGTTCGGGCGAGGCGGCGATGAAGTTCGTTGCCGACCGGCATTTCGACCTCGTTTTGACCGATCTCCAGATGGGCGGAATGACGGGGCTCGAACTGCTCAAACAGCTGACCGACTTCGACAAGTCGATCATCGTCCTGCTCCTGACCGCGCACGGAACGGTCGATTCGGCGGTCGACGCGCTGCGGCTCGGCGCCTTCGATTATTTGCAGAAACCGTACGACCGCGACAAACTGCTCGACACCATCGCCCGCGCGCTCAACAAGCTGACAAATCTCGACGCCGAGATCGTCTCCATTTCGCCCGAAATGGACCGCGTCAAAAAGATGATCGTGAAGGTCGCCAAGTCGAATTCGACGGTTCTCATCCGCGGTGAGTCGGGAACGGGCAAGGAACTGATCGCGCGTTCGATCCATAACAACAGCCTTCGCGCGAACCAGATATTCCAGGCGGTCAACTGCGCGGCGATCAATGAGAACCTTCTTGAATCGGAACTTTTCGGGCACGAAAAGGGCTCTTTCACGGGTGCTTTCGGCGAAAAGAAGGGGCTTTTCGAAGTTGCCGACAATGGAACGCTCTTTTTGGACGAGATCGGTGAGCTCGATATCAGTCTGCAGGCGAAGATCCTGCGCGCGCTTCAGGAAAAGCAGATCCGCCGCGTCGGCGGCACCCGCGAGATCGACGTCGATGTCCGCGTCGTCGCGGCGACGAACCGCGATCTGCTCAAAATGACTCAGGAAGGATCGTTTCGCGAGGATCTTTATTATCGCCTCAACGTCCTGTCGATCGAGGTTCCGCCGCTTCGGGAGCGCCGGACCGACGTCAATCTGCTGATGGAGTACTTCGTCAAGAAGCATACGCGCAACACCAATCGGCAGATCACGATCAGCACTGAGGCGAAGCGGATCTTCGACGATTACAGTTACCCGGGAAATGTCCGTCAGCTCGAATCGGCGGTCGAACGCGCGATCCTGCTGTGCGAGAACGACACCATCACGCTCGACGATATGCCGCCCGAAATGACGCAGGGAAGCGGGGTTTCGAGCGGCGCCGCAGGATCGTCCGAATTATTCAAACTACCTGCCGAAGGCGTCAATTTTGAGGACGTCGAGCGGAGCCTGATCATGCAGGCGATGGAACGCACGGACAACAACATCACAAAGTCGGCGAGGCTGCTCGGGTTGACGTTCCGGACGCTGCAGTATCGTCTCGAAAAATTCGGTTTCAAGCGCGACGGAACCGAGGAAGAGGAGGATTCGTAGTCCGATTTTGGATTTTGGATTTTGGATTTTGGATTTCAGCTTCAGATCCTTGAATTCGCAACCGTGGATTCTTGGAATCTTGAAATCTCGAAATCCTGGGATCTTGATAGCCAAGGGATTGATGGCGCTCAACCAACCGCTACCGCAGTTGGTACTTACTTTGGCGCTTCGTTCAACTCGTCTGTCGCAGCTGGTGGCGGCTGACAAGTCGGTACCGTCCGTGGTAGAGGCAGTGTCAAAACCCCTAGCCTAAGTCGATGCTTTGCCTTCGGTATTCATGTTGCCACTAGCTTCAGCTAGTGGGCCACGGTAATAAATGACCCCGGCTTTAGCCGGACCCGCGTCATGATTAGGCTAAAGCCGGGTTTCTATCGGTTGCCGGTCCACTAGCTGAAGCTAGTGGCAACATTAGAACGGAAAGCGAAACGGGAACCGTGCGTTTTGACACAGCCTCGGTTGCGGATGGTTGAGGATTCGCGGTCGGCAAGATGTTTTTGAAGCTGGCGCTTAACCAACCGCAGCCGGTGCCGGATTGATGTGCTGATCAAGGAAGGAGATTAATCGATGGAATGGTTTTCAACGTTGACTTTGGCGCTGGGCTCGGCGTGGACGTCGGGGATCAATCTTTATGCAACGGTGACGGTGCTTGGATTGCTCCAGAAGTTCGAATTCACAAAGCTTCCGGGCGGGCTTGACGTACTCGACAACTGGTGGATCATCGGCGTCGCCGGCGGTTTGTACGCGATCGAGTTTTTTGCCGACAAAATCCCGTATGTTGACAGCGTTTGGGACGTCGTCCACACGTTCATACGCGTTCCGGCCGGGGCGGTCGTCGCGTACGCGGCGACGAGCCAGATGGACACGACGGTTTGGGTCATCGCGGCGCTCGTTGGCGGCGGTCTTGCGCTGTCGTCGCACGGCACGAAGGCGGCGCTGAGGGCGGGTGCGAACCTTTCGCCTGAACCGGTTTCAAACTGGACGCTGTCGGTTGTTGAAGACATCGTCGCATTTGGAGGAACGGTGCTCGCAGTATTTGCGCCGATTTTGGTGGCCGTCGCGCTTTTGATCTTCGTGCTCTTCTTCACCTGGTTCGCGCCGAAGGTCTTTCGCGCGATCCGGCGGCTTCTGAACGCGACGCGCGCGTTCTTTCGCGGCGAAGGCTTTAAGGACATCGCACGAAAAGCAGGCTGACTCGTCCGCCGGCGCTGCAATTCGGGCGGCCGGTTTTCGTTCAAGGGTAGGTTCTTTTGAGGAGACCACTATGAAATCAACTAAATTGACCACGATCTTCGTATTATCGGCGTTATTTGTCTCGGCCTGCGGGGACGCTTCGACGTCGCAAAACACCCAAACTCAAAACGACGGCATAATGGAAAAGCGTGCCGCTCCGACGTCCGCTTCGGCCGACAAACCGTCTTCGCCTAACGCCGCCGCGCAGGTGTCGCTCGAACAAACCCAAAACAGCCAGCCGCAGCCGATGGAGCGAAAGATCGTCCGCAACGCCGATCTGCAGCTCGAATCGGACACGCCTGAGGAAGTTCAGCAAAAAATAACGGCGATCGCCGAAAGTAAACAGGGATTTGTCGTCGAATCGACGCAGTCCTCGAGCAATGTCCGGGCCAACAAGCGCGATACGGTGACGATGACCGTGCGCGTTCCGGCCGACAAATTCAGCGAAGCGATCGACGAGATCCGCAAATCCGCGTCGCGGGTGATAGTTGAAACCGTCAAGAGCGACGACGTTACCGAGGAATTTATCGACGTCGAGGCCCGGCTCAAGGCGAAAAGATCGCTCGAGGCGCAGTTTCTCGAAATAATGAAACGGGCGAATTCGGTCGCCGACGCGCTCGACGTGCAGAGCAAACTCTCGGACGTCCGCGCCGAGATCGAAAAGATCGAAGGGCGGCTGCGGTTCCTGCAGAATCAAACTAGCCTTTCGACGATCAAGATCAGGATTCAGACGCCGGCGGCGTTCTCGTCGAACTCGAAGGGATTCTTCTACCAGTTCGGCGAATCGGTCGGCAAGGGATTCGACGCGGCGCTCGGATTCGTGCTCGGTTTTGTGACCTTCGCGATCGCGATCCTGCCGTTTTTGATCCTCGTCGTTTTGCCAATCTATCTTCTGATTCGTTATCTTTTGAGAAAGGCCAGGCGACGAAAGTCGGCGTCCGAGGTCGTCAGAGAGGAACTCGGGAAAGAGTAGTCAAAAATGGTTTTACTTTTCAAAGCATTGGCGGTGATTCTCGCGGGAGTCGCCGCTTATTTTCTGTGGCAGGGAAACCGCGACGGCGCGTTTCTGGCGACCGTTTTCGCGTCGGTCTCGTTTTTCCTAAGCATTCGTTTTGAGGTCAAAGCCCGAAACGAGGCGCGCGAAGCGGAACGTCTCGCCGCCGAAAGCGGGGAAGAAGGATGAGGGTCGTGATCTGCACATTCGGCTCGCTCGGCGACGTACATCCGAAGATCGCGCTCGGACTCGAACTCCGCGAACGCGGCCACGACGTCGTTTTCAGCCTGATGGAGTTCTACCGCGAGAAGATCGAGACCCTCGGTTTCGAATTCTCGCCTCTGCGGCCGCATCTCGATCCGAACGACCGGCAGCTCGCCGTCGATCTGATGGATACCGCGAAGGGAACGGAACTGATCATCACGAAACTGCTGATGCCGAATCTCGACGCGATGTTCGGCGACCTGATGAATGCGGTCGAAGGCGCCGACCTGCTGATCACCGGCGAGATCATCTATCCCGCAAAATCGGTCGTCGAAAAGACGGGAATCGAATGGATCTCGACAAGCCTTGCGCCGATCTCGTTCTTTTCGGCGCACGATCCGAACGTCTATCCGATCGCGCAGTGGTATCGTCATTTGCGCTTTATGCCCGTCGCGTTTCATCGGGCGCTTTTCAAACTGATGACGAAGTCGGTCGCCAAATGGCGCGAACCATACGGCGATTTTCGCCGCCGCCTCGCGCTCGACCCCGATCACGACCCGATCTTTTTCGGAAAAAACTCCGAACTCCTGCATCTTGCGCTGTTCTCGAAAGCGCTCGGCGTTCCGCAACCGGACTGGCACCGGCCGACGCTTCAGACCGGTTTCTGTTTTTACGACGGCCAGCAGGACTCGGGCGTAATGCCCGCCGGGCTCGAGAAGTTCCTCGAGAGCGGCGAGCCGCCGATCGTCTTCACGCTCGGGAGCGCCGCGGTGATGGACGCGCGTAACTTTTTTACCGAAAGCGCGAAGGCCGCGAAGCTTTTGGGCCGCCGCGCGGTTTTGCTCTACGGAATTTTCAACGAGACTCCGGCGTCGAACGAAACCGGCGGGTGGCGCATCGAAACCGGGGATGACGTCGGGTCAAACGTCGCCGCGTTCGACTACGCGCCGTACTCGAAGGTATTTCCGAGGGCGGCGTGCGTTGTCCATCAGGGCGGCGTAGGAACGACCGCACAGGTCCTGCGGGCCGGCGTCCCGCAGCTCGTGATGCCGTATTCGCACGATCAGCCCGACAACGCCGCGCGCTGCCGGCGGATCGGTGTCGCCGAGGTCATCGGGCGTGACTCATACACTGCCGAAAAGGCCGCGGCCAAGCTCCGCAGAATACTTGGCGATGAGTCGTATCGCCTGAAAGCAAAGGACGCCGCGGGGCTCGTCGCCGCCGAAGACGGGACGCGCTCGGCGGCCGATGCGATCGAACACGTGTTGCAGAATCGGCGTCAGCGGTTAGAATAAAGATTCGATTATGAAACTTACAAAGATTCTTGCAATCGCAATTATCGCCCTCGCCTTGGGTTCGGTTTCGCTCGCGCAGATGTCGCGGAAGCCGTCGCCGACGCGCGAACCCGCCGGCGCGATGGACAAGCGTCCCGACTCGAAAAAGAACTCGCTGCTGAAGATCGCGTCGCTCGAGGAATTCGAAACGATCGGCCGCGTTTATCATCGCGACACGCCGTACGCGATGCTCCACGCGATGTTCGTCATCGACCGCAAGAACAAGAACACGGTCTATTACGTCAATTCGCAGCGTTTTCGTTTTCACAAGGATTTTCTTTACGCGACGGGACTTGCCGCGCGCGGGACCGACATCTACAAGGCGGCGTATTTTCCCGAAGACCGGCGGTTCATCGTCGGCACGATCGCCTGGCAAAAGTCGGTCGAAAAATGGACGTGGGAACTCTGGGAGGGCGATCTCGCCAACGCCGAGCACATCCGGACCGCCGATGCCGCAATCAACAAGTCTTTTTTCGAAAAAGTTTATTTCAAACCGAATTCGATCCGTCAGGACGACGCCTCGGCAAATATCGATGTCGACCGGATCACGCAGGACGAACTCAACAAGAACCAGGAATATCTGGCGCTCAATACCGGCAAGGCCATCGGCCGCATTCACATCATCGAAAAGCTCGACGACACGGTCGAGATCGGCGACAACGAGATCGTCATTTTGAAGGAACTGCCGATCAGTCTGCCGCCCGTGCGCGGGATCATCGTCGCGAAGCCTTCGTCGCCGTTGTCCCACATAAACATTCTCGCCAAGGGCTGGAACGTTCCGAACATCTATATCAAGGACGCCGATAAACTGTTCAAGGAAATGGACACGTGGTGGGTCGAGCTCGACGCATCGCTGACGAATTACAAGATCAAGCGCGTCGTCGATTTCGACCGCGAAATGCGTCCTGACATTCCGAAACCGCCCGATCAGCAGATCGCGCCGGTGAACCTGAAGGTTCAGAAACTGACGAATCTGCGCCGGATGCGCAGGACCGACAGCATCGCGTTCGGTTCGAAAGCGGCGAATCTAGGCGAGTTGTTCGCCGCGCGGATTCCCGGTTTTACCGTTCCCGAAGGCTTCTCGGTTCCGTTCTACTGGTACGACAAGTTTATGAAGTCCAACGGGCTCGACAAGGCGATCGTCGCGCAGATGGACGAGTACGACTTCGTCCATAATCCGCGGTACCGGCGGCAGAAACTCGAGGAGTTTCGTGCCCGGATACAGAACGGTACGTTCGACGAGGGACTGCGCAAAGAGATCATCGCGCGTTGGAAGACCGACCTCGCCGGCAAGGCCGTTTTCGTTAGAAGTTCGTCGAATTCGGAAGATCTGCCGAACTTCTCGGGCGCGGGACTTTATTCGAGCGTCCCGAACGTCGTTGACGAAAAGGGGCTGATCGAAGCCGTGAAAAAGGTCTGGGGATCGCTCTGGAAGTTCGAGGCGTACGAGGCGCGTGTCAGGAATTACGTCGATCAGGAAAGCGTCTATATGTCGGCGCTGATCCAGGTCGGGATCAATATGGACAAGAGCGGCGTGCTCATCACGAAAGACCCGTTCGACCGCGAAAACAAGAACTCGGTCTATATCAGCACCGTTTGCGGACTCGGCCAGAACGTCGTCAACAACAAGGGAATCCCCGAGCAGACGCTTTTCAATCCGCGCTCGAACGCGGTCATCCTGATGACGTTTTCCGATCAGGTCAACGCTCTGACGTTCGACGCCAACGGCGATCTGAAGGAAGTCCCCGACAAATGCGCCAGTCCGACGACAAAACGGATCCTGAACGATTTGCAGGTCCGGTCGCTCGCGCGCATTGCTCTCGGCATCCGCCGCGCCTTCGGCAAGAAGTCGGAACAGGACATCGAATGGGGAATTATGAAGGGCCGCCTATACATCGTGCAGGCGCGACCATATATTGAGAATGAGTAGGTTGTTAATCGTAAGTGGTTAATGGCCGCTCGGGGTTGCTTTGATTATCGGGATTGAGGATCTTGCAAAAACTAATGAAAAAAATAATCTTACTTTCAGTTTCAGCGCTTCTTTTCACGGCCTGCGGCGATACGACGCAGCCGCTTTCAAATACGAAACAGACATCGGTCACCGTTTCGAACACCAACAGTCTGGTCGTTCCGGGGCACAAGACCGAAACGCAGCCGACCCCGCCGCCGACGACCGGCGGTTCGTCGACGTCGCCGATGCAGAAGCCGGTTGACGTCGCGGCGCAGACCGCGGCGATCGAAAAGGCGGACAAGGAACTAAAGGCGAGTCCGAATGACGAAGCCGCGAAAAAGGCGCTCGCCAAGGCGTATTTCGACCGCGCTTTCGTCTTGACCGAGGCGGCGCAGTACCGGTCCGCGCTCGGCGACTTCCGCAAGGGTCTGAAACTCGACCCGACCGACGAAAAGGCGAAGGGAATGCACGATCAGATCATCGACATCTTCAAGAGCATCGGACGCGAGCCGCCGAAAGAAGGCGAAGAACCGCCGCCGGTGACGACGGAAAAGCCAACGGCTTAAGACATTTCGACGGACGGAGGGTTTACGCGGTTTGCCGCCCGGATGTGCGGGAAGGCTCCGGAGTCTGTCTCAAAAGTCCCTAAAGTCGCCGAAGGTGACGGACAACATAGCGTAGCGAGAATCGCTACGTGAGGATCGGAATTCGTCTTCAGTCTCCGAAGGAGACGAACATAAATCGATGATTGTTGGTCGCTTACAGCGGCGATGACGGGAATGCAACGTCACGTAGGGTTTCGCTTCGCTTCACCCTACGCTATGTTCTTTGTCTCCTTCGGAGACTCAATTCGGTGACTTTTGAGACATCCTCCTCCGCCTTTCCGAAATCCGCCCTGCACGATGGCGGCTATGCCGCCGATCGCCCGTAAGCGGCCAAGCCGCGAATCGATCGATTGACTCACGGAAAGGCGGAGCCTTCCCGACATCCGGGCGGCAAGCCGCACGTCCTTGACTCATTCCGCAAAATAACTTACTCTCCGGTCAGTTAGTAACAATGGACACGGAAAACAACACGGCCGACCCGCGTTGGCGGAGGCGCAAGGAGGACCGTCCCGGCGAGATCCTGAACGCCGCGCTCGAGTGCTTTGCCGACCGCGGATTCGCCGCGACGCGCCTCGACGACATCGCCAAACTCGCCGGTGTCACCAAAGGCACGCTTTACCTTTATTTTCCGAGCAAGGAAGAGATCTTCAAATCCGTCGTCCGCGAAGAGATCGTCGCCAACATCGCGCAGGTCGAGGAGTTTGCCGCCGACCGGTCGCATGCGCCGACGCAGGTTCTCGAACATATCTTCAAATTCTGGGCGCGCGTGATGCTTACGACGCGCGTCGGCGCGCTTCCGAAGCTGATCCTCTCCGAGGGCCGCAACTTTCCCGAAATAAGCCGGTTCTATCTGGACGAAGTGATCGGCCGCGGGCTGCGTCTGATCGGCGGCGTTTTGCGGCGCGGGATCGACAGCGGCGAGTTCCGCCCGGTCGAGATCGAAAGCACGGTCAAATGCCTGATCGCGCCGGCGATCCTGGCGGTGCTTTGGAAGCACGCTTTCGAACCTTTCGCGGAACAGAAGATGGACGTCGAATCCTTGCTGCAAACCCACTTCGACCTTGTTTTGAATGGACTGAAACCGGCGAAAGCCGTTCGTGCAAGTTTATGAGCGATAACACTTTAACCGAAGAATCGAGGGTGAGCCCGCCAATCGGCCGAAAGTTTCCGGTCAAGGTGATCCCGATCGTTTTGCTTCTCATCGCCGCCGGATTTCTCATCTGGTACTTTGTTTTCCGCGGTTCGGGCGCTTCGCCGAACGTCATCGCCGTCAGCGGGCGGATCGAATCCGACGAGGCGACGATCGCGCCGAAAACCGGTGGCCGCATCCGCGAACTCAAGGTCCGCGAGGGCGACCCCGTCAAGGCCGGCGACGTGATCGTGGTCCTCGACGACGATCAGGTCCGCGCGCGCGAAGAGCAGGCGCAGGCCGCAGTGACGCAGGCCGAATCGCGTGTCCGCAAAGCGCAGCAGCAGATCGGTGTGCTGAAGTCGCAGCGCGCGTCGTCGCAACTCGGCGTCGAACAATCGAAACTCGACTCGCGCGGCCGCGTCGAGCAGGCCGAGGCCCAGGTGCTTCAGGTGAAGTCACAGGTTTCCCAAGCCGAATCGACGGTCGTGCAGGCCGAATCACAGGTCGAACAGGCGAAGACCAATCTTTTGCAGGCGCGGTACGATGAGGACAAAGCGAAGCGGCTGTTCGACTCGGGCGACGTCCCCGAGCGTCAATGGCGACAGGCGAAAACCGTTGCCGACGCGCAGGCCGTCGGGGTCCGCACGCTGCAGAAACAGGTCGATGTCGCGAAACGCGCGCTCGATGTTTCGCGAAACGCGCTCAAAGCCTCGCAGGCCGCCGTCACCACGGCCCGCGCAAACCTTTCGAATCCGCTTATCCGGGCGTCGCAAACGGCGACGATCGACGAGCAGTTGACGCAGGCCGAAACCGATATCGAGTCCGCCAACGCCGATGCCGAGCGCGCGCGGGCGCAACTGCGCGAGGCGAACGCCAACCGCTCGGATCTCGAGATCACCGCGCCGTTCGACGGGACCGTCGCGACGCGTTCGGCCGAGCCCGGCGAGGTCGTCTCGGCCGGAACCCCGATCCTGACGATCGTCGACCTCAAAAGCGTTTACCTTCGGGCGTTCGTGCCCGAAAGCCAGATCGGACGCGTCCGCGTCGGCCAAACGGCGCGCGTCTTTCTCGATTCCGACCCCGACAAGCCGGTCGACGCCGAGGTCATACGCATCGATCCCGAAGCGATGTTCACGCCCGAGAACACCTATTTTCGCGACGACCGCGTCAAGCAAGTGGTCGGCGTCAAACTCGGAATAAAAGACTCGCAGGGTTTCGCCAAACCCGGAATGCCGGCCGACGGCGAGATCCTCGCCGAGGGCGAATGGCCGGGCATCGGCCGGAGCGTCAAATGATCACCGCCGTCAAAACGCACGCCGAACCGCCCGCGATCAGCCTCCGCGGTTTGCGGAAGAACTACGGCTCGCTCGAAGCCCTCAAAGGCGTCGATCTCGAGGTCCGCCGCGGCGAGATCTACGGTCTGATCGGGCCCGACGGCGCCGGCAAGACGAGCACGATCCATATTCTCGGCGGCGTGATGTCAGAAACGTCCGGCGATGTGTCCATCTACGGCCGGACGGCCCGCGAGGCGCGCCCGTTCGTCGGCTATCTGACGCAGGCGTTCAGCCTTTATCCCGATCTCACGGTTTGGGAAAATCTGCGCTACATCGGCGATCTAAGGTTGCTTCCGCCAAAGGCGATCGAAGAACGCGGGATGCATTACCTCGGTCTCTTCGATATGGAGCGGTTCACCGGACGCCTCGCCGGCCGGCTCAGCGGCGGGATGAAGCAAAAGCTCGCGCTCGCCTGCGCGCTCATCACCGAGCCGCGGATCCTGCTTCTCGACGAGCCGACGACGGGCGTCGATCCGGTCTCGCGACGCGAATTCTGGGACACGCTCGCCGATCTTTCGGCGCACGGAATGACGATGGTCGTCGCCACGCCGTATCTCGATGAAGCCGAGCGTTGCTCGCGTGTTTCATTGATGTATGGCGGAAAGATCGTCGAAACGGGCACGCCCAAAGAGCTTCGCGAAAATCTCGGACTGCAGCGGCTCGAACTGCGTTCGCCGTCGCTTGGCCGGGCCGAGGAACTGCTCGATGAATCGGACGCGATCGACGACGTTCAGCGGTTCGGCGACCGGCTCGACCTGATGGTTCGGGACGCCGCCGCCGGCGAGGCCGAAACGCGCCGGATACTCGGCGCCGAAGGGATCGCGATCGACGAGATCCGCCCCGGACCGCCGACGCTCGAAAACTCGTTCGTCGCGTTCCTGCGCGATATCGAGGGCAAAGCGCACTTCTCGCCGTTTCCGCAGAAGCGGCAATTTCAGCCGCGGCCGCCCGACTCGGTCGCCATCGGCGCCGAATCGGTGAGCAAGGTCTTTGGCGATTTCGTCGCCGTCAAAGATATCGATCTTTCGATCAAATACGGCGAAGTTTACGGACTGCTTGGCGCGAACGGCGCGGGCAAAACGACCGTCATCAAGATGCTCTGCGGACTTTTGCCGCCGACCGACGGATTGATCGAACTCGCCGGCGAACGCGGCACGACGCGCTCGCGCGAGGTTCGTCAGCGCGTCGGCTATATGTCGCAGAAATTCACTCTCCACAACGACCTGACGATCGGCGAGAATCTCGATTTCTTTGCCGGCGTTTACGGCGTTCCGCGCGCCGAACGCGAGGAGAAAAAGCGCTGGGTGCTCGAATTTTCGGGTCTCACCGGACAGGAGCGAATGATCACCGGCGAATTGCCCGGCGGCTGGAAGCAGCGCGTCGCCTTCGGGGCGGCGATCCAGCACGAGCCGTCGGTACTGTTTCTCGACGAACCGACCTCCGGCGTCGATCCGCTGGCGCGGCGCGCGTTTTGGAAGATGATCAACGCGCTCGCCGACCGCGGCGTCGCGATCCTCGTCACGACGCATTATCTCGAAGAGGCGGAGCAATGCAACCGGCTCGGATTTATGGTCGCCGGCGAGATCGTCGCCGCCGGCACGCCGACCAGCGTCAAGGCGGCGCAGGGGGGCCGGATGATCGAGCTCATCACCGACGATCCGCAGCGGGCCTCGAAACTTCTGAAGTCCGAAATGGAGCGCTGGCGGGTTTCGCTGTTCGGCGACCGGCTTCACGTCGTCGTCGATACGGACGCCGCCGCCGGGATCGCGTCGCTTCGGGGCCGGCTCGCCGCCGCCGGCATAAAAGTGCTCGACGCGTATGAAGAAACGCGGACGCTTGAGGACGTTTTCATCGCCGTCGTTGAAAGCAAACGGGAGAACTGATGCGCCGGATCATTGCCCAAGCCAGAAAAGAATTGACCCAGATCAAACGCGATCCGTTCGCGCTCGTGCTCGCATCGGTGCTGCCGCTGATCCTGCTCGCGCTGATGGGGACGGCGATCTCGCTCTCGGTGACGGACCTTCCGATCGTCGTTCAGGACCTCGACAACACGCCGCGTTCGCGCAGTTACATCGACGCGCTGCGGGCGTCGCTCACGTTCCGGATCGTCGAACTGCCGGTTGCCGAATCGCCCGAATCGGCGTTGCTCGAGAACCGCGCGAAGGCGGCGCTCGTCATCCCGGGCGGTTTCGGTTCCGACCTCGAAAGCGGCCGCCGGACCGAGGTCCAGTTCCTGATCGACGCCAGCGACGCCAATTCGGCGAACATAATCCGCGGCGCCGCGACGCGCGTCACGCTCGCCTTCGTTTCCGGTCTCCGCGCGTCGGTCGATCTGCCGATCGATGCCGAGATCCGGCTGTGGTTCAATCCGGGCGCTAAATCGTCGCAGTACATCGCGCCGAATATGCTCGCCGTCGGCCTGTCGCTTTTTCCGCCGCTGCTCGCCGCGCTGGCGATGTCGCGCGAGGGTGAGCAGAAAACGATCCTCCAGGTTTACGTCTCGAGCATCTCGGCGCACGAATACCTGCTCGGCAAGGTCGCCGCGAATTTTGTGATCGGCGCCATCGGGCTCGTCCTGTCAATGATCCTCGGGTACCTGATGTTCGGACTTTACCTGCGCGGCGACCCGACGCCGTTTCTTGTTTCGAGCGTGTTGTATCTGATCTGCACCGTTTCGTTCGGCGTGATGGTCGGCGTCGCGATCCCGAATCAGGCGGCGGCGATCCAGGCCGTTCAGATCGGCGGATTTCTGCTCTCGTTCCTGTTGTCGGGCGCGATCTTTCCGGTCGCGAATATACCGTTTCCGCTGAGCGTGATCTCAATGTTCGTGCCGGCGCGGCATTTTATTGTCGTCACCAGCGAGGCGATGATCCGCGGCGGCGGCTGGGGCGGGGTCTGGCACGTGCCGTTCGTGCTTGCGGGTATCGGCGGCTTTTTTCTCTTCGTTGCCTGGTTGAAGATCCGGCGGATGCAGGTGGACGCATGAAAAGCCTGATGCTCGGATTTTTCGAACTGCGCTGGTTCGCTTTGATCCGCAAGGAATTCACGCAGATAAAGCGCAACCCGCGGCTGGTCGTGATGCTCATCATTCCGCCGACGCTCAATATCGTTCTGTTCGGCTATGCGCTCAATCCAACGGTCAGCGGACTCAAACTGGGGATCGTCGACGAAAGCCGTTCGTCCCAGAGCCGCGAACTGATCTCGGCGCTGACCGAAAGCCGTTCGTTTGTCATCAGCGGTTACTTCACGTCGGGGAAAGACCTCGGCGAAGACCTCAGTACGGGAAAACTCGATGCCGGCGTCATCATTCCGTCGGATTTCGATCGGCGGCGGGTGCGGGGCGAAACCGCCAACGTGCAGTTCATCATCGACGCCGTCAATTCGAACACGGCGACGATCGCCGCGGCCTACGCTTCGGGCATCGTCGCGGCGCTAAATCAAACGATCCTGCGCCGCGAGCCGC
>JBGSWK010000053.1:0-21069 GCA_041752475.1 Pyrinomonadaceae bacterium
CGCCCGACGAAGGCCGCCAGAACGCGAGGTCCGTCTTGCCGTCACCGGTGAAGTCGCGGGCCATCGGCTTGTCGGTCGAGATCCCGAATGTCGCCGCGATGACGCCCGAGGTCGAACGGTTGAGCCACCACTGGCCGACGCCCGGACGATAGATCGCCATATCGGCGCGGCCGTCGCCGTCGTAGTCACCGACCTGCGGAACGTCGCCGTTCGCGCCGAACTGCTCGATCGTCGTGCCGCCGTCGGACGAGCGCTGGATGTACCAGGTCGCCGTCGAAGGCCGGAACACCGCCGCGTCCGCCTTACCGTCGGCGTCGAAATCACCCGGCGCCGGAATGTCGTCCGACGCACCGAACGGGAACGAATAGAAGGAGAAATCTTCGCTTCTTAGGATAAACCACTCACCGTTCGACGGACGGAAGATCGCGACATCAGTCTTGCCATCGCCGGTAAAGTCGGCCGGCGCGAGTTTGTCTGACGAATTGCCGAACGTGTGCGTGATCGTGCCGAGCGTCGTGCGGGCCAGCCACCACTGACCGTTCGACGGACGAAAGATCGAAATATCAGTCTTACCATCACCGTCGAAATCCGCGAATGCCGCCGGTACCGTTGCCGCCGTTCCGAAGACCGTGAAACTGAAGACCTGCGAGACCGAGAATCCGTTCGCGGCGCCGATATCGGTAACGTACCAGCGGCCGTAAAACGTCTGTCCGACAAGCGATTGCTGATTCGGGATCGGGAGACTTACCGAACCCCGGCCGTTTCCGTTGCCCGTTCCCTGCAGATTGATCGTCTGGCGCGCGAAAGAGCCCGCCGCGGGGATCGACGCTCCGACTCCCGGGTCTGATGAATCGATCACGAGAACGGCCTGCGCTCCGCCGAGCGAGTCTGAGACCGCAACCGTAAAGCTCGGATTTCCGACAAGCGGCGGTTCGATCGCCGTCACGAGCGGAGTGATCGCTCCCGAGCCCGCCCGTCCCGTGCCCGAGACGACCGGCACGCGATTCGTTTCGGTATAAAGCGTCGGCCGGTCGAACGGCGGAAGTTCGTCTTTGACGCGCTGGTCCGTCAGCGGGCGTTTCATAAATGCGACCAGCGCCGCCTTTTGTTCGGCTGTCAAATTGAGCGGACGGATCAGTCCGTGATCGATGTTGGGCGCATCGAAATCACCGCCGCGGTTGTAGAACTCGACGACATCTTCAAGTGTTGCGAAGCGTCCGTTGTGCATATAAGGCCCGCGCAGTTCGATGTTGCGAAGCGTCGGCGTGCGGAACGCGCCGTTGTCCATGGGGTTGCTTGTCACGCCGCCGCGTCCGAGATCTTCCGCCTGCGGTCTGACACCGATGTTATGGAACAACTGGTCCGACATCAGCGAGCCGTCGTGACAGGTATTGCATTGGAGATTAATGAACAGACTGTGCCCGGTCTCCTCTTCGGTGGTCAACGGTTCGACGTTCGAGACGAACTTGTCGAGCGGCGTCTGATCCGAGAACAGGATCCGTTCGTGGGTACCGATCGCCATCGCGATTCGCACCGGTGTCACGTCCGGCGTTCCGAACGCTTCCTCGAACAGCGCCGGATAGTTTCGGCCATTGATCCAGGTTTGAAGCGCGGTCGGGATATTGGTCGCCAGCGCGAGTGGTTTCGAAGCCGCGACGCGTGCCGCAACCTGATTCCAATCGCGTCCTCCGTGAGCCATTTCACCGGGTGACAGGGGCGGTCCGAGAACCTGACTTTCGAGCCCGGCAAACATCGGCAAGACGACCGTGTTCGTCAGCGGATCGCGGAACTCGTTCGTCGCGCGACCGTCCCAGAATATCCCGTTCGGCGAATATCCCGCGTTAAGGTACGAAGGCGCCTTGCGGCCCGTGACCTGTTCATTGAACTTAAAGAAATTGTTGAAGACGTATGTGCCGTCGGCATTGTTCTGCGGAACGCCCGGCGAGCCGAACGGATCGTCCGCCGTCCCGAATGTGTTGTCGAATCCCGGATTTCGCGAGCGGTCATCGTTAAAGATAGTTCGCGGATCGGAGCCGCCGTTGCCGGCGCGATGGCAGGTTCCGCAAGAGACGGTTCGCGTCGATGAGACTTGTTCGTCCCAGAAAAGCGCCTTTCCGAGATACGCTTTTGCAGCGGTCACCGGATTCCCGGCGGGTATCGGCGGCGCCTCAAGCGGCGGAAACGGTCCGCCGGCGAATCCTCCAAGCGCGCGGATTCCCGAGTCGGAATTGCTAAACGGACTGACGGCACCGCCGTTCTCTGCCTTGACCCAATAGAAATAGTTCTGAGCCGCGGTCGGAGTCAGATCGAAAAAGAAGTTGGCGGCAGTTGTTCCGACATCCGTCGCGGAAGCCGAATCGTTTGTCGTATTGCGGAAGATCCGGTAGAGCGTCGCGCCGCGGATGGTGTCCCAATAAACACCGATCTTGTCGGCGTAACTGTTGTCAGACGCTCTGACGCCGGTCGGGGCGGCCAGGGATCCTTGGCCGGTCGCGGTCGGCGTCAAAAGTCGGTTGCCAAAGAACGTTCCGGCAAAAATCGCAAAAGCGAAGACGGTTAAAACTTTCAGGCGGATCATTATCATAACTCCCGGAAAAGGACTAATTTCACCAAAAATAATACCACGAGAGGACCAAAATGACAGATTGCCGAGGGTGTCCGCAGCGTCGCAGAACCTAAACTTCTTTCGAATTCTGTGCAAGTTTGATACAGTAAAAACCTAATCAAACCATAAGGTGCTTCGTTCTGATCATGGAGAAAATATGACCGAAAAAGGAGATACGACTGAAATTGAACAGTTGTCTGCGGATGAACGGGCGTTGCTGTCCGAACTCGGCGAATCGCGCCGGAAATTCCTCGGAAAGGTCTCGGCGACCACCTTCGGCGTACTCGCCGCGCAAATCCTTGCCGAACAGGAAATTCTCGCCAATTTTCACATTCCGGAAGATGCCGTTTTCGCACCGCTGGCCGAGGAGAATGCAGTGAAGGTAACGCTCAGCGTCAACGGTACGCGCAAGTCACTGAGTCTTGATTCGCGTGTCACGCTGCTCGATGCTCTGCGCGAAAAACTCGGACTGACGGGATCGAAAAAAGGATGCGACCACGGTCAATGCGGCGCGTGCACGGTGATCGTCGATGGCCGCCGGGTGCTGTCGTGCCTGACGCTCGCGGCGACCTGCGAAGGCAAGACGGTGACGACGATCGAGGGCCTCGCCGATGGCGACAATCTTCATCCGCTGCAGGCCGCTTTCGTCAAACACGACGGATTTCAGTGCGGCTACTGTACGCCCGGGCAGATCTGCTCGGCGGTCGCGATGCTTGAAGAGGCAAAACGTGGCCAGATCAGTTTTGTTTCCGAAGACGTCCGCGGAAAGGCGAAACCGTTGACCCTCAGCGACGACGAGATCCGCGAGCGAATGTCGGGCAATCTTTGCCGCTGCGGCGCGTATCCGAACATCGTCAAGGCGATCCGCGAGGTTCACACCGGTGCCGCCGTCGCGCAGACCTGGGAGTTCGTCAAGGAGGAGGGCAATACCGATGCGACCGTTTAAGTACACAAAGGCGAACGACGGGCCGTCCGCGGTCAAGACCGTTTCAGCTAATGAAAACGCCCGCTACCTTTCCGGCGGGACGAACATTCTCGATCTGATGAAGGAAGACGTCGCGCGCCCGGACGAACTCGTCGATATCAACGAACTGAAGATATCGGAGATCAGATCGACCCCGACCGGACTTTCGCTCGGCGCGCTCGCGAAAAATACGGATACGGCAAATCATCCGCTCGTTCGTCAGAATTATCCGATGCTTTCGCGTGCGATCCTCGCCGGAGCGTCCGAACAGATCCGGAATATGGCGACCAACGGCGGCAACGTGATGCAGCAGGTCCGATGTCTTTACTTTTACGATATCGCGGTCCCATGCAACCGCCGCGAACCGGGCTCGGGTTGCAGCGCGATCGGCGGTTTGAACCGAACGTACGCGATCTTCGGCTGGTCTGAGAACTGCGTCGCCGTGAATCCTTCGGATATGGCGGTCGCTCTCGCCGCGCTCGATGCGAAGGTCAGTATTAAAAGCGCCGACGGCAAGTCGCGGTCGATCCCGTTTTCGGAACTTCACCGGCTTCCCGGCGACGCTCCGCACGACGACAAGGCGCTGGCGCACGGCGAGTTGATCACGTCGATCGAGCTTCCCAAGAACAACTTCGCGGCCAATTCCTACTATCTCAAGGTTCGAGATCGGGCGAGCTATTCGTTCGCGCTGGTTTCGGTCGCGGCCGGACTGGAACTCGCGGGCAAAAAGATCAAACAGGCGCGGATCGCGCTCGGCGGCGTCGCCAACAAACCTTGGCGCGCGTTCGAGGCGGAGAAGTTTCTCGCCGGCAAAACCGCCTCGCGCGAGAATTTCAAGCAGGCGGCCGAGCTTGAAATGAAAAATGCAAAACCGCTCGAGCACAATGAGTACAAGGTTGAGCTCAGCAGGCGTGCGATCGTTCGGGCGCTTGAGAGGGCTTTGGCCGGGAAGTGAGGGATTCGGGACTTAAAAAAGCAACGCAGTGCCGAATGGATATGAGATTGCGGATCAGCATAGTGCCGAAAATCCAAAATCGAAAATCGAAAATCGTATGAAGTACATCGGAAAAGAAATGAGCCGCGTAGACGGCGTGGCAAAGGTAACGGGAAAGGCGAAATACGCGTCCGAGTTCGACGTCAAGAACGTTGCGTTCGGGTATATCGCGCAGGGACGGATCGCGAAGGGTCGGATCGCGTCGATCGACGTTTCCGAGGCCGAGAAGCAGCCGGGCGTGATCAAGGTCTACACGCATCTGAACGCCGCGAAGACTCTGTCGAAGGATCCGGATTTTTTCGCGCTCCAGTCCGACAAGATCGTTTTCAGCGATCAGCCGATCGCGTTCGTCGTCGCCGAATCGTTTGAGCAGGCTCGGTTCGCGGCGCGGCTTGTGAAGGCGACCTACAATGAAGAGACTTCGCAGACCGACGCTACGAAAGCGCCGACCGAGGCGATGCGCGGTCCGAAGATGCGCGGTGACGCGCCGGCCGCTTTTCAGAACTCGGCTGTGAAGATCGAGGCCGAGTACTCCATTCCGATCGAACATCACAATCCGATGGAGCCGCACGGCGGGATCGCATTCTGGGAAGGCGACAAACTGACAATGTTTACCAAGACGCAGGGCGTGAAGGACGTTCAGAACCATCTCGCTCAATCGTTCGGAATCAAGCCCGAGAATGTTCGCGTCATCTCTCCGTTTGTCGGCGGCGCTTTCGGCGCGGCGCTCAATCCGCATTACTACACTTTTCTGACGGCTTCGGTCGCGCGCGACCTGAAGCGTCCGGTAAAGGTCAATTACACCCGCCGGCAGATGTTCACGGGACACGGCTATCGGCCCTACACGTGGCAAAAGGTCGCTATCGGCGCGGAAAAGAACGGCAAGCTGAATTCGATCATTCACGAAGCGGTCGGCAACACCTCGACGATCGAGAACTTCAGCGAAAACCCCAACGGCTTCGGCGGGACGCTTTATGAATGCCCGAATTACGATACGCCGTACAAACTGGCGAAGACCGATCTTCCGACGCCGACTTGGATGCGCGCGCCGGGAATGGTCTCAGGCGCGTTCGCGCTCGAATCGGCGATCGACGAACTCGCTTACGAGCTCAAGATCGATCCGATGGAACTGCGTCTGATCAACTACGCCGAAAAGGATCCGGAAACCGGCAAGCCCTTTTCGAGCAAGGCACTCCGCGAAGCCTTCAAGCAGGGCGCGGCGAAATTCGGCTGGGAAAAGCGAAAGCTCGAACCGCGTTCGATGCGCGACGGAAAATGGCTCGTCGGCTGGGGACTTGCGACGGGACTTTGGGGCGCGTACCAACTCCCGGCGTCGATCAGGATCACACTCAAGGCCGACGGAACGGCGAACGTCGCCAGTGCCTCCGCCGATATCGGACCGGGAACCTACACCGTGATCACGATGATCGCTGCCGAATTTCTGGGAATTCCGGCCGAAAACGTCAAGTTTGAGCTTGGCGACAGCGATCTTCCGCCGGCGCCGGTGCAGGGCGGATCGTTCACGACCGCTTCGGTCGGGACGGCGGCTCACGGCGCGGCGCTCGCGATCAAACAGAAACTTTTCGATCTCGCGCTTAAATCTGAGGATTCTCCGCTTGCCGGCGCAAACGTCGATGACACGTTGATGGCCGACGGATTCATCAGTTTGAAATCCGATCCGGCAAAACGCGTTTCGATCGCTGACGTGATGAAAAAGAACGGGATGACGGAAATCGTCGAAATTCACACCTCGCGCCCGAATGCGGAGCGTCAAAAATACACGACACAGGCGCACGGCGCGCAGTTCGTCGAGGTCAAGGTCGACGAGGATCTCGGCATCGTCAAGGTCACCCGCGTCGTCGAAGCGACCGCCGTCGGCCGGATCATGAACCCGAAAACGTCGCATTCGCAGGAAATGGGCGGAGTCGTCTGGGGCATCGGAATGGCTCTGCAGGAATCGACCGACATCGACCATCGCTACGGGCGGATGATGACGACCAATTTTGCGACCTACCACATTCCGGTGAATGCCGATGTCCGCGAAGTAGAAACGGCGTTCGTCGAAGAGGAAGACAAGATCGTCAATCCGCTCGGGATCAAGGGAATGGGCGAACTTTGCCTCGTCGGGATTCCGGCGGCGATCGCGAATGCGATCTTTCACGCGACCGGCAAACGCGTTCGCGATCTGCCGATCACGATCGACAAGCTGCTTTAAGTCAGCCGAACAAATAGTTGATATTTGAAAATTGATAATTGAGAATGAAAATTTTCAATCAACAATTATTCGTTTGACCCGTACCATATGAAAGAGATCGAACAGATCCTAAAAACCATCGAACGGCTCGAACCGGGCGAAAAGGCGGTCGTTGCGACGGTCGTCGACGTGCAGGGGTCGGCGTATCGCGGCGCGGGCGCGAAGATGCTGATCCGCGCGAACGGCGATGCCGTCGGGACGGTTTCGGGCGGGTGCCTTGAGGCCGATGTCCTTGAACGCGCGAAACAGGTCGCAGAGTCCGGAGCGGCGCAGGTCTTCGCTTACGATACGACGAAGAACGAAGATTCGGTTTTTTCGCTGAATATGGGCTGCCGCGGCGTGATCCGGATACTGTTCGAACAGCTCGACGCGGACTACTTTGAGCGTCTTCGGCGGGCAGGCGGCGAGCGCCGGAGATTTGTCAACACAACGGTCGTTGACGGTTCCGGCATTGGTCGGCGCGAGTATCCTGAGAACGGAGAATTCGGCGAGTTCAATCGGTCGCGAATGTTGGATGACGGCGTCTTTCTGGAGATCGTCGAACCGCCTACAACGCTCTTTATTTTTGGCGCGGGAGCGGATGCTGTCCCGGTATACGAGATCGCGAAGACGCTCGGATGGCGGGTGATCGTTGTCGATCATCGCGCTTCTTTCGCGACCCGCGAACGTTTTCCGGAGGCCGAAACGGTGCACGTTCTCGCCCCCGAAAGCTATCACGCCGATCTGAGTCCCGATGCTCATTCCGTCGCGGTCGTGATGACGCACAATTTTGATAAGGACAAACTCATCCAGAAGTTTCTGTTAAATTCGAACGCCGCTTATATCGGCGCTCTCGGGCCCAGAAAGCGCACCGAAAAGCTGCTCGCCGAGATCGGCGAATCTTGGCCGGCAAATCTTTACGCGCCGATCGGGCTCGACATCGGTTCCGAGACGCCCGAAGAGATAGCGCTCGCGATCGTTTCCGAGATCGAAAGCGTTCTTAAGAAGCGGAGCGGTGGATTTTTGCGTGATCGGAACGCGGGAATTCACTGAGTGATCGGGGATGATCGATCAACGGCTAATGACGGATTCCGGTTCAGAAAGGCCTATTGGTAAGTGCGTCCTTGTTCTGGCCGCGGGCGAGGCCCGCCGGTTCGATTACTTTCCGAAACAATTGCTCGAGTTCGAGGGGAAGACGCTGATTCGTCGGGCCGTTGAATCAGCCTTGGGATCTCCGGCCGAAGTTGTTTGCGTTGTCCTTGGCGCGAACGCCGACCGGATCAAAGCGGAGATTGACGATCTGCCGGTTTTGATCGTCGTCAATGAAAATTGGTCTGGCGGGATGGGGTCTTCGATCCGATGCGGACTCGAGACGCTTCTTGAAAAAGTTCCACAACTCGAATCGGTCGCGATCACGCTCGCCGATCAACCGCTGATCGGGTCCGAGATTCTCGAACGGCTGTTCGCGGCGTCAGAAGAGTCGGGGATCTCCGCCGCCGAATATGCGGGCACTTTCGGCGTCCCGGCGGTCTTCGCCCGCAACTTTCTTGATGAGCTTCTGACGCTCGAACCTTCCCAGGGCGCGAAGCAGGTAATTAAGGAACATATCCGCGAAACGACCCTCATCAACCTCCTCGGGGCCGGGACCGACATCGATACGCCCGATGACTTTCGCTCTCTCAATTCGCCATCGTCGTAAGGACTCAAACGACGTCGAATCTCCAAATCGCAAATCCCAGAGCTGCGACTTATCTTAAAAGTTCACAGATTATTAACATTGCCTTCATCCGCAATTAACACCCGGAACTTAGCCTTTGGTTTGCAATCCAAGTTTCAATTTATCTTTTCGAGTATTCGGGCAACGCGGAACAGCGTCCGAGACGTGAACATTATCAAGGAGAATGTATGCATTTGAGAGCAGCTCTTAAGAAATTATTATTTATCAGTGGTTTATGCCTTGTTTTGGCGCTAAACCACGCAGCGCAGACCGACCAGGCCCGCATCGCGGGTGTCGTTACTGACGCTAACGGCGCGGTTGTACCGAACGCGACGGTCGTCGTGACCAATGAAAAAACCGGGGAGTCGCGTACGATTACGACGAACTCTACCGGGACGTTTTTTGTATCATCGCTAAAGCCGTCCCTATACACGATCAAGATCTCCGGGACCGGTTTTGCGGTCTCCGAAAGCCGCAACGTGCAGCTTTCGGTCGGCCAGGAACTGAAGTTCAACGCAAGCCTCAATCCCGAAGGGGCGACGGCTGAGGTCAACGTCGTGTCGGAATCCGAAGCGGCGATCAATCTCTCATCGGCGAGTATGAGCGCGAACGTCAACCAGCGCGAAGTTCAGGGGCTTCCGGTCAACGGGCGCCAACTGTCGCAGCTTTACCTGCAGGCGCCGGGCGCCGTTAACAGCGGTTCGGGATCGTTCAGCGACATTCGCTTTTCGGGACGCGCGGTCCAACAGAACGTCATTCGTTATGACGGCGTTGAAGGAACGGCGATCATCGACGCGAGTCCCGGCAACCTCAACGGGGAAGTCTCGTCGCCTTTCAGACTTCAATCGAGTCTCGAAAACGTCCAGGAATTCCGCGTTGACTCAAGCAACTTCCCGGCCGAATACGGAACCGGAACCGGCGGGCAGATCAACGTCGTCACAAAGTCCGGCGGCAACCAGTTCCGCGGTTCGGTGTTCGAGTATCTGCGCCGTCCGGCGCTTGACTCGCGCAACTTTTTCGACAATATCACTCCGGGACTTCCGAAGAGTGAACTTAAGCTCGACCAGTTCGGCGGTTCGATCGGCGGGCCGATCATCAAGGACAGGTTCTTTTTCTTCGTCTCTTACGAAGGCTACCGCGTCCGTTCGGGCCTGAATTTCGTCGAGGCGGCGCCAAGCCTTTCGCTGGCCCAGGCCGGCGCGCTCATTCCGGGCACCAACACACCGGTCAATCCGTCGATCCAGCCGTTCATCTCGGCCTTCAGGTCGCCGAACGCGACGATCGTCGCCGGCGGAACGACAACGCCCGGCTTCGAAATTGTCCAACTTCAGGGTGACGCAAAAACGGACGAGAATGCATTTTCGCTGAGACTTGATTACAAGATCAACGATAAGAACAGCACGTATTTCCGATTCTTCCGCGACAACGGAACCGACGAACGTCCGGAAGGCGTTTCCGGTCGGAGCGTCCTGATCGGCGCTCAGCCGCAGAACGGCGTATTTGGCTTCCAGACGATCATCGGAACGAATAAAGTCAACGAGTTCCGGCTCGGATACAACGGCGCCCGCACTCGAATCAACGGACAGGCGCCGACGATCAACGGATTCGACCTTTCGGCCGTGATCGTCAACATTTCGGGCAGCGTCGCGAATACCGGTATTGCCGGGCAGGGAACTTCCTCGGGCATCTCGATTCCGGGCGGTCTCGTCCGCGCCAACTCGGCGACCAACGGACGCGGTCAGCCGTACACGCCGTACTCGCTTTCGTTCATCGACAGCCTGAACTGGACACGTGGAAATCATAACTTCAAGTTCGGCGGCGAATTTCGGATGATCCGTCTGTACACCGACCGCCTCGGCGGAACTACATACACCTTCTCGAATCTCGCCGGATTTCTTTCGAACGCGCCGATCTCGGTGCAGTATCTCGGCGACGTTTCGGCGCCGAGCCAGTTCAATAACGGTTTGACGGGCGAGCGTCTAGCGCAGCAGGAATACTATATCGGCTATGGACAAGACGAATGGAAGATCAGGCCGGGGTTCACTCTGAGCTACGGTTTGCGCTACGAGTACTACGCGCCGCTCCGCGAGGCCAACAACGGCCAGGTTCTGTTCGACATCACGACCGGAACGCTGAAGCCGTCCGATTCGCCGGCGTTCAAATCGGCGAAGAACAATTTCGGACCGCGCGTCGCGTTCACTTGGTCTCCTAATCTTGACGGCAAGGGATTCTTCGCCGGCGGCAAGACGGTTCTTCGCGGCGGCGTCGGAATGTACTACGGACCGGGTCAGACTGAAGACCAGATCCAGCCGATCGAAAGCGACCGTGTTTCATCGACGATCACGAGCGGTTCGCTGCTCGCTTTCCCGGCCAATCTTCCGGCGATCATCGCCAATTTCGCGTCGAATCCGACTAACCGGACCTACCAACCGCGTGCGTATTCGAACGACTACAAGGTCCCCGAGCGCATCTATCAATACACGTTCTCGTGGCAGCAGGAGTTGCCGTACAAGATGGTTTCGACCGTCGGCTACGTCGGCAGCCAGGGACGCAACCTGTTCCTGCGCAGCGTCGCCAACCAGATTCTTCCTGGTTCGACGACGATCCTTAACGGAGCCAATCTGCCGACCGGAGTCGGTGTCGTCAACCGGACAAACGCCGGCGGTCAGGTCGTTGGGGTAAATACCATCCGACAATTCGATATCATCTCGGGCACAACGCAGTCGCGTCCGTATGCCGAGATCGACTACAAGACGTCTGGCGGCGACGACACCTACAACGCGCTCCAGTTATCGCTTGCCCGCCGGTTCAATTCGGGCGTCACCCTGAACGCGCAGTACAGCTTCGGATCGAGCCGCGGAACGACCGCCGGTTCAAACGAAGCACGCACCTCGGCGCAGCTTGAAAATTTTGAAGCTGACCGCGGCCGCAACAACTTCGACGTTCGTCACACGTTCAACCTCAGCGCGCTTTACGATCTGCCGATCGGCAAGGGTCGCTGGATCGATCTCGGACGCACGGGCAACTTCCTGCTCGGCGGTTGGGAGATCGGCGGAATCGCCAACGCTCGCAGCGGGCTTCCGGTTGAAGTTCTGGTTGTTCGCCCGGACACCGTCGCCGTATGCCGCGCCGCAGCCGGTTGTACGGTTGGTTCGACCAACGTCGCGCAGGGATTTGTTGCCAACCTTGGAACAAGTCCGAGTACGAGCGTTCCGCTGCCGACGGGCTTCGAGGTCGTCGTTAACACCCCGGGCGGCGGCGCGTCGCGAAACGTCCGCAGACCGAACGTTGTATCGGGTCAGTCGTTCTACGCCGACAATGATCGCTTTATCATCAACCCGGCGGCGTTTTCGATCCCCGAACCGGGAACGTACGGAGATCTGGCGAGAAACGCGCTTCGCGGTCCGACCTTCCGTCAGTTCGACCTTGTTATCGGCAAGAAGTTCCGCTTCACGGAAAAGATGAATATCGAATTCCGCACCGAGATCTTCAACATCTTCAACAAGACGAACTTTGCGAATCCGTCGGCGACGCTGAGCAACGCGCTTCCGACCCTGAGCGTGTCATCGGGTGCGTATGCGCTCTCGAGCGGGTTGCAGCCCGGCGAGGCATACACGCAGTCGCGCGCGGGTTCGACCTTCGGTCAGTTGAGATCGACGGTGGAAAAAACCGTCGGCCTCGGTACGAACCGCCAGGTACAGTTCGCGTTCCGCTTCAACTTCTAAAGCGGAGCGGGCTTATGAAAAGGGCGAGTCGAGGAGATCGGCTCGCCCTTTTTTGTCTCCGCGCATAAACCCAAATTGCGCAATAGGGAAATTTTGCCCGCGAATCCGCGCGAATCCGCGCGAATGGAAATCTGATCCAAAGCGCTGCGAAAGGAGCGGGTTTTTGAAATTGGGCCACCAGACGGGCCAAAGTGTTGAAAAGCGGTTTGTTCGTGCTGGTTCGGATAGTTTCTTTTTCGCCGGACTCGCGGAAATTCGCGGGCAAACTTTCCTTTGCGCAGTCCGGGATAAACCCAAATTGCGCGATGGAATCCAGCCAAATACCGACGCGTGAATAGAATCCCGAATTGCTTGTGAGACCCGGCGTAATTTCGCGTTGATTCACGGTCCAAGAGCGAATCTTGACCGCGAAACAACGCGAAAACGACGCAAAAGAACGCGATGGCAATGACCAACTTTTCCAATGCTTAATCCGGGATAAAGCGAATGGCACCGCGCCGACAGCGATTCGCTGCGTTCAGCCATCCTCGTTTGGTTTGGGCGTATCTGGTTGCGTGTTTCTCGGGCGAATCTGTCGAAAACCGGGCGGGTCAGCGTTCACGGTAGCAGTCCTAGGCTCGACAGCTAACGAGGGCATTCCCGCAAGTTCGCTGTGGCGCAAAGAACCGATCTCAGAAATCGAAAGCAACGGGTTTGATTACGGCGTAGCGCGCGCTTCAATCCCGGTTCACGCCGATCCGTCGGCGACTCGGCTCCGATGTCGCCGGCGATTCCAGTGTCGCCAGCGCCAACGGATTGAGAGCGGATTGGAGGTGTAATGGAGTCGGAGGGTGACCGCGATGACCTTGACGATGTAATAAATGGTAAATAAGATCAATCGCATAACGAAACCCGGCGAAACCGTCGACTTACGACAAGGCGGTTGGGTTGGACAACGCTTACGACGAATTTTCTGGCAAAAAACGATTCCTCGCCGGCCATACACACCATCAGACTACTTTCAAACGGAATCGTTTTCCCAGTTCAAAATAATCGCCGCGAAACCACTGCGAGCAAAGATAAGACCGCCAGCGAGAACACTGCGAGCGCACCCGACACGAGGTACAGAGGATAACTTGCGGCACCGCTTGCCAACAACATTTGAAAACTCAGCGCGCTCGCCGTCAGAAGCAGCAGAAGGACTCCGATCACTGTCATTTCTTTTCTCATACCTAAGATTTCAACAGGATATTATTTCAATACTGTTATCCAACCATTAACAAAGCGCAAAATTTTGCGCCCTTGCTGATCGACCGAATTCTGTTCACGCAGACTTAAATCTTAATTAAGACGGAATTCACCTCAGAACAATACCCTAGCAATTACCGAATTTATCTTGGAAGAAGAATGTCCGGAGCAACCGCTCCGGGAATGACATTACAAAAAAACAAAGGGAGAACATATGCAACGAATTTTTCGGATCGGGGCCGCGCTGACCGGCTTGATGGCAATCCTCGGCACCGGTATCGCAACCGCGAGCAATCGACCCAGCCCGCGGTTGGAACTCTTGGGAACCTACTCGGCGGGCGTTTACAATCAGGGCGCGTCAGAGATCGTTGACTACGATCCGGCATCGAAACGGCTTTTTACTGTAAACGGGGCTACGTCGACCATCGACGTCATCTCGCTCGCCAACCCGTCGGTACCATCGTACGAGTTTTCGATATCGCTGGCGGCGTTCGGCCGCCAGGCAAACAGCGTCGCGATTCGCAATGGGATCGTCGCCGCGGCGGTGGAAGCCAACGTCAAGACAGACAACGGACGCCTCGTGTTTTTCGACACGAGCGGCAATTACCTGAACGACGTCGCCGTCGGCGCGCTGCCGGATATGGTGACGTTCACGCCGGACGGGAAGAAGGTTCTAGTCGCGAACGAGGGCGAGCCGAATAACGATTACACGATCGATCCCGAGGGATCGGTAACGATCGTCGATATCCGCGCCGGCGTGGCGAACGCGGTTGTCCGAACTGCCGATTTTTCCGCATTCAACTCGGCAACTCTCGATCCGAGCGTCCGGATCTTTGGACCGGGAGCAACAGTTGCCCAAGACCTCGAGCCGGAGTACATCACGGTTTCGGACAACTCGAGAACCGCATGGGTGACGCTTCAGGAAAACAACGCCCTGGCCGTCATCGATCTGAGATCCGCGACCGTTCGGAAGATCGTCGGACTCGGATTCAAGGATCACAATCTTCCCGGCAACGGACTCGATCCAAGCGACCGCGATTCAGCGATCAACATCGGGATAAACATCAACAACTGGCCGGTCCTTGGGATGTATCAGCCTGACGGCATCGCGTCTTTTAAGTACCGTGGCCGCACATTTCTGGTGACGGCGAACGAGGGCGACGCACGTGAATACACCGGAACTCCGGGCTATGTCGAAGAAGCGCGCGTGTCGTCCTTGACGCTCGATCCCGTTTCGTTCCCGGACGCCGCGACGTTGCAGAACAGCGCGAACCTTGGGCGACTGAACGTCTCGCGAGCCTCGGGCAACGGCGGCGATGCCGATTACGAAGCACTGTATTCATTCGGTGCGCGATCGTTCTCGATTTGGAATTCAGACGGCGAGCAGGTGTTCGACAGCGGGGATTTTCTCGAACGATTGACGTCTGACGCATATCCCTTGTATTTCAACGCCTCGAACACCAACAACACGAAAGACGACCGCAGCGACAACAAGGGACCGGAACCTGAAGGAATCGCGATCGGGGAGGTATTCGGCAGAACTTACGCCTTCATCGGTCTCGAACGGATCGGCGGAATCGTCGTCGTCGACGTGACGAGGCCGTATGCGCCCGAATTTGTTCAATACCTCAACAACCGCAACTTTCTCGTCCCGACTTCGACCGTCGAAGCCGGCGACCTCGGACCGGAAGGGGTCCACTTTGTGCCAGAACGTGAAAGTCCGACCCGAAAACCTCTGGTCATTGTCGCAAATGAGATCAGCGGTTCGACCTCAGTTTACGAGTTCCGATACCGACGTTAGTTCCGGGAAACGGAGGGAGGCAAGCAGAACGGGGAAACGGCGTGGGCTCGTTTCCCCGTTTTCGATTTTGCGGCCAGCGCCTCGTCGGGCGCCTCGGCAGTCTCATTCAGCGGTCGTGATCGTGGATGTTCGGATCCTTGTCGAACATCCGCGGTTTCTGATCGCTTTTTATCTGCGCGATATAGTCTTTGATCCGTTCGTTCAGTCCTTTCTCCGCGTTATCGGCGGTTTCCGGCTTCGCGTTTTTTTCGGCGTATTTCGTCGCGAGCGCTTTTTCCAGATCTTCGATCGCGCCCTTATCGTCTTCGGTAAAGTGCTTCATTGCTCCCGAAATGTAGTAGAGAAGTTTCTTCGGAGACTCGTTCTTTTCGTCGCTGAGAAATCCGGTGATCAGTTGGAGCGACTTCAATCGGGCGGCCTTGGCCTTTTCGGCTTCGCCTGCCTTCGCATAATGAAACGCTTTTGTCCGGTAGAAGTCTTCCCACCACTCGTTATCCTTGCCTAAAAGCGAATAGACCTGTTCCAGAACCTCAAGCCGCTCGACGACCGGTACGTCCTGATAATCCTTGAAATCCTTTGAGATCTTCACCCCCGCGAGCAGTTTCCGAATCGCATCGATCTTGTCGGCCGGAAGTTTGTCGAAGTCCCACATAAACGTCGTCAGATGGCACTTCTTGCACATATAGTAGGTCTGCTGCGATGTCCTCGGAAAAAAGACCCACTGGTACTTCGATCGGTCCGCGTAGACATAACTGCCGTAACTCCCGATCACCATAAACGTATTCTTTTCCTTATCGATCGGACAGGTGAACTCTTCGGGGAACCAAGTAATCGCTGAGGCATTGATCAGGAAACAAAAGATTGACGCAAACGATGCTGCTGTTCGTTTCATAAGAATCTCCTTTAATTCTGCAGACAAAAAAAGGGCAGATACGATATCCGCCCCGGTGTTTCCGCCAAACCTATTTAATTGCCGTCGCATCCGTTTTATCGCGCGGATCATAGGGATTGGCCTGATATTTCTTGACCGCCTCTTGGGCGTTGTCATAGTCGTCGCCGAGCGCGGCGGCCTTGCCGTACGCATCGGTCGCGCGTGTCCGTTCGCCTTTCGCGTCGTACGCGTTGCCTTTTTTGATCAATGCCCAAACGTGAAGCCAGGCAGGCCGCGCGTCGCCCTGAACGCCGAGCGCTTCGACCGCCTTGAAGTTGTCGATCGCCAGATCATAATTGCGCTGTTCGAGGAACAGCAGCCCGAGATGGTAATAGATCCAGGCGTTGGAGCGGTCGAGTTTGAGCGCCTGCTCAAACTGCTGCTGCGCCTCGACATAGTTGCCTTCCTTGAACTGCTCGATGCCGCGCCGGGCGATCGACGAGATCCGCAGTTCATCGGAGATTCGGAGAAGTTTGTAATTCGGATCGACGATGACCTCGAGCGGCTTGCCCTCGGATTCGATATTGAAATCGGCGCTCGCCTCTTCGATATTTACGGTTACCGTCTTCAACCCGTCGCCGCCCTCGGAACGAAGCTGGATTTCGAGCGGAAGCCGCAAATTATCGTAGTTCTGACGAACGGTTCCGCGAACAACGAATTTTCCTGCGCGCGTGCGGATGATGAGATAGTCGGTCTTGAACTCGGGCACGCCCGTGCTTTCGATCCAGCGCGCGAAGAAATACCGCATATTCTGCCCCGCGACGTCGCTCGTGAGCTTTTCAAAGTCGTCGATCGACGCCGTTTTGCCGCGATACCGGTCGAGATAGGTGCGAAGCAGTTGGTCAAACTTCTGTTCACCGAGCGTATCGCGCAAAAGCTTGTACGCGAAAGCACCCTTCGCGAACATAATGTACTGATAGGCGGTCGATTGATCATCGAGACTCGAAGGAGCGCGAAGGAGCGACGCGGTCGGTTCGAACGTCAACGCTTTCTCGAGAAGTTCGCGCCGCAGCGACTCGAGCGCCGGTCCCTGAAGCTGACTCTCGCGAAGCGCATACGCACTGTATTCCGCAAGTCCCTGCGACAGCCAGGCGTCATCGAACGACTTCAAACCGGCTGACAGTCCCCACCACTGATAGGCGGCTTCACGCTGCATCCGTTCCGAAGTGGCATCGCGCGATTGGTCGAAAAGACGCTGCGCTACAAAAAGCATTCCCGGAGCCGAATAGAACTCGAGACTGTCGTCGTCGATCTGCGCGACGATGAACTTGCGGCCGCTGTCGGGCAGGCCGTATTTCTTCGTGTAAAAGTCGAAGGCGCGTCCGAGCGTCTCGCCGTACTGCGAAACTAGCTGATCGTTTGCCGCCTTGGTGAAAAACTGAAATTCGAATTCGCCGAACCGCAAGGTCTTGCTTGCGTAGCGGTCGTAGGCGAAGTTTCCGATCAGTCCCGGTCGCGACTGGACAAAACGCTGTTTCCCGTTGACGGGCGCGGCGGGCGTGTCGCTGTATCCCGCGACCGAATACCCGGCCGGAATGGAAACTGTGATGTCGGACGTCGCGAAATCCGAGGCGTAGTTATGGAACGGGAACCAACGCGCCGCATACATCAGGTAACCATTCTCGCTGCCGACATAGGCGAGGCGTTTGGTCAGGAGCGGCCCGCCTTCTGCCGTGACCAAAACCCCGTAATACTTGAATCTTAAGGTTACGGTAGAACCGGCGACAGCGGTTTCTCCAAGATCGATCTTGACGCTCGGACCGAGGTCGGAAACGCCGACGCGGTCCTGAACAAAGGTCACTTGGTTCGTCGGAACCGCAGGTCTCGGCGTCGCCTTCGTTTTCGGCTGCGGAATGGTCGGTGCTACGGCAACCGGGGTTTGCGATTGAAGCTTGGTAATGCCCTCGATGGTCAGCGACCCGTTAAGCTCGAACGCGACGTTGCGCGTATCCGCTTTCGGAACAAAGCTCACGTCAACAGTCGCCGCAAGCTTGTTCTCACCAGGTATGAGCTGGACGTCCATCCGATAGTTCGTGACGTCGTACTCGGCGCGCTGGATCTGCTGGGAAAAGGCCGCGCCGGCAAAAATAGCAATTACAAAACCGGACCGAAAGAGCCGAAAAGCGGATTGTTTAAGAATCGTCATCAATTTATTCGTAACCTTCTGAAATACGAGTTAGTTTGTTTAGGATGTTTTGGCCTTTTAATTAGTTTGCCGGACAAGAAACTTTCAGCGGATGTAGATCGGATTCGACAAGATCCAAGGCATCGCCTGAAACGCCGAACCAAGATCGTCGCGGTAAACCTCGACCCGGTAGGCTCCGGGGGCCGTGATCTCGAAGTTCATTTCCGTTTGGGTCTCGGTTTTGAGAACCTCCACACCGTCGCGGAGCAAGACGAACCTCGCCGGGAGGGGCGCCGCCGCTCTCAGCGTGACTCCGCCAACGAACGCAAAATCACTTCCCATCGCAAAGCTCTTGCCGCCCGAGGCGGCCGCGAACGAAAATCCCGAAGTGTCGCCCGCGATGTCGAACCCGACGAACAGCCGTCCTTCCTTGAAGGCGTCGATAACGCTTTCGCGGGTCAACTCCTTCCCGCGTTCGACGAGAATGTGCGCGCGGACGATACCGAAAGTTCTGGCGTAGCGGTCGAGTTTCAAATTGATGATCTTGTTGCCGGCGTCGTCGCCCAATAAATGGAATCCGATGTTCGAATGCGCGTCGGTTCCGGCAAAAAGCGAGATATGCCGTTTCGCCGCGATCTCGTCAAACCTGCGCAGGTTATCATCGGGCCGGCGGAAATTTTCAGCCAGCGTCAGCCCGGGATACGACGGAAACGACCAGAGCATATCGAGGATCGTCAGCAACCGGGTGTTTTGCTTGGCGTTCGTGTGCAGACTGAAAACTTCGATGCCGTCAAAGTTCGAATCCCACGACTTGAACCGTTCCGGATAAGTGATCAGCGCCGCCTTTCCCTGCGAGTGGTACTTTTCGAGGAACTGCGGCGTCTCGAGCTTTGCGTCGGCGAACATTTCAGGGCCGCCGCTGATCATCAGAAACCGGTCGCCGCTGATCGTGTCCGCCTCGTGTCCGCCGATGAAAAGAACACCCTTGTGAATACCGTTGAGGGTCAGTGCCGACGTGTCATAATCCTCCGCGGTGTGCTCGGTCATCACGACAAAGTCGAGTTTGTTGGCGCTTGCCCCCTCGATCAACTCGTCGAACGAGCCGGTCGAGTGTCCTCCGAGACTCGTGTGCGCGTGGATGATGCCTTTGAATTCGGCGAATTCCGGATCCTGACGTGCGGTCCTCCCGGCGTCAAGAGATGCGATAAGCGCCGCACGGTTGCCGATCTGAATGCGGCGGAAGATAAACGGGACCTGCAGGACAACGATAAGTCCAAACAGGATCAGCGCGATTTTCTTCCAGCGTTTCATTTCCTCTATTTCATAAAATCGACCGAGACGACGCGTTCGGCGATCTCTTTTCCGAGCGCCGCAACTTTCACGTGCTCGGGATGATCGGTGTAGAAATCGAGTGCGGCACGATCGGAATAGACCGCGACGAGCCCGGTATCGAACGAGCGTTCGAGTCCGAGAATGTCGCTGCCGACGTCAAAACTGACGATATCGGGAATCATCGAAGGCAGTGCCCGCAGTTTCACAATGTGATCCGCGCGCTGCTCGGCGGTCGTCTCGGGTTTGTACTTCCAGCAAACAATATGGGTCAGCATAATTTCGGATTGACGATTTGGGATTTGGGATTTCGTTTGATTCAAAGCGTCACCCGACTCTCAAATGCGACAGGCCTATTTTCTCGCGCCTGCACCCGATAAGCAAACGCCTTTTGGTTTTACGACCTCGCGATAAATCGCAAATCGGGCGCAAACTGCAACCGGTTCATAAAGATCGCAACTTTAAGTTTTGAAAAAGCTCGGAGTTTTATGAATTCGAGCCGAGACGAGTCGGTACCATCTGCGGTAGCGGATGGTTGAATATCGGCTATTCACAACGCATAGGTTCCGGAATCGCTGCGTTCAAACATCCGCTACCGCAGACGGTACTGACTTGTGTCTGTGACCGGCTTCGGGAAGCGCCGCGTTGAACCATCCGCTACCGCAGATGGTACTGACTTGTGTTTGTAACCGGCTTCCGGAAGCGCTGAGTTCAACCATCCGATTCCGCAGATGATTCCAATATCGTCCGGCGCGTGACGTCGTGCCGGTAATCGAACATCTTCTCGAGTTTCGGGATAACAGCGAACGGCGCAGCGAGGCGGCCGAAGATCCACATCGGCGGTTCGAACTCGATCTCGTCGCGAAGGATCGCGCCGTCGGGGTGTGGCAGAACGATGTGTTTGTGGCGCCAACTCGCAAACGGTCCCGAAATCTGAATGTCTTCGAACATCCGGGGTGGATCGTAGGCCGTGTGTTCGGCGACCCAGCGAACGGGAAAAAGTCCAAAAAGCTTGGTTTCGATGATCGCGCGTGAGCCGATCTGCGAGATGTCCGCCTTTTGGATTATTCGGGCCTTCTCCCAGGGCGGAACCAAAAGTTCAAACGCGTCGGGCCGTTCGTGAAATGCAAAAACGGCCTCGGGCGGGGCGTTGATGATCGTCTCTTTTATGAACTGCATTGCTTGTCTGCTGACAAGTATCTCAATTCAATGGGGATTATTCCACCCGGTGATGCAGGCGGGCCGAAGTTCAATGACGATCCTGCCCGCCAAGCCCGCTCTCAAGAAACACATTTTCAAGTGACTGAAACAAAGGGATTTATACAATTCGTGTTTCTTCGGCGCGCCGTTCGACGGACACTGGGTGAAACATCGCCGCCGGCCGCGTCAGCGGCATGGTGAGTTTAGCCGTGGGTTTG
>JBGSWK010000054.1:0-52462 GCA_041752475.1 Pyrinomonadaceae bacterium
AAGGCATCGCTACGCGATTCGGATTTGGCCGGCGACTCACGGTATCGCTACGTGATTCGGATGGACAGATCATCGAACCCCGGCAATCCAAAATCCAAAATCTAAAATCCAAATGGGTGTTGCCCTGTTTCGAGATGCGCCAGATGCGCGGCGCGTGTCCGCCCGTCTGCTTGATCCGCTGCGTGGTCCCGAAGTAGCAGGCGCGCCTTTCGCTTGGTCGGAAAGCGCGTGACGTCGCCAGCGGCGGCGAAAACGGTCGCGCCGACCGCCCAGCTCTCAGGAAACACATTTTCAAGTGACTGAAACAAAGGGATTTATACAGTTCGTGTTTCTTCGGCACGCCGTGCGGCATCAGCCCGATTGGACGGCTATTGCGTAATTTCGGTTGAAATGGATGCAATTATCGGGCTGGAATTGTCTCTGACCGTGAAGCAGAGGCGCCGCCCGACCACTCAGCGTACCCGTGACGTTCGGCGTTTCAAAAAGTCCATCAGGACGAATTCGGTGAGATTGTTCGGATTGGCGAAATACGCCTTGCCACGGGTCATCGACGTCATTTTTTTGACGAATTCGACGAGGTGCCAATCGCCGGCGAGCATGAAGGTGTTGATCATGATCCCCGATTTCCGGCACGCCTGGACTTCCTTCAGCGTTTCCGCCATCACGAACGGATCGTTGCCCATCGAGTTCTTGTAGAGCATCCGGCCGTCGGACGCCGAATCGGGGCGGCGGCGGAAATCGAGAAATGCCGGATTGCTTTTATCCATATAAACGGCGGTCGGCTTGCCGTCAGTGATCATCACGATCTGCTTCATTTCCTTCCGCTCGGCGGTCAGGATGCGGCGCGCGAGTTTGAGGCCTTCGGCGGTGTTCGTGTGAAACGGCCCGACCTGCGTCGTCGCAAGTTTCGCGATCGGTAACTCTTCGGCGCCGTCGTGAAAAAGGACTATCCGCAGCGAGTCGCCGGCGTACTGCGTGCGTATCAGGTGCGCCAGCGCGAGCGCCACTTTTTTCGCCGGCGTGAAGCGGTCCTCGCCGTAAAGGATCATCGAGTGTGAACAGTCGAGCATGACGACCGTCGCGCACGATGAACGGTAATCCTGTTGATGAACTTGGAGATCGCGATATTCGAGATTGAGCGGTACGCCGAGGCCTTCACGCTGAATCGCCGAAAGCAGAGTCGCGTTGACGTCGAGATTGATCGTATCGCCGAACTCGTAAGCCTTCGATCCGAGCGAAGCTTCTATTCCGGTGTCGAGATGAGGCGTTTCATGGCGTCCGATAGTCGATTTTCCGACCGATCCGAGCAGTTTCTGCAGCGTCTTGTAGCCGAGAAAATCGAGTCCCTTTTCCGTCACGTTGAAACGCACGTCGCGCGGCGTTTCCTCGCCGACACCGCCGCCCGCCTGACCGGCGCGCGGCTCGGTCGATTCCTTGAGGTCGAGATAACCTTCTTCGACGAGCCGCTCGATAAGTTGATTAATGAGCTGTTCGAGCAGCGATCCTTTGAACTTGCCGTCGTTTTCGTCGAGCATTTTTTGGACATCGACCTCATCGAGAACACCCTGCTCGAGCAGGCCCTTGAGGATCGCCTGCCGCAGCGCGTCGAGCGAATCATCCATCTCGTTCCGCTGCCGCGTCCACCAGTAATCCTCGTTGTATCCCGAATCCAGCAGCGATTCCGACAACGCGTCCATCAGCGACCCGAGGTCGACTCCGAAAACGTCAAAGCCGCTGAACTTGGAATACCGGATAAATTTCATAGGTTAAGAATAACGGTGAAAGTCCGAAAGAGAAAGTTCTCGGAACCCGGCGTGCGCGATTTTTCTTTGAGAGATTGAAGTCGAAAAGACGGCCTGTCGGGCGGTTCGGTAGGGGCAGAGAACAGTTTGATGTCGTTCGCTTTGCTTCGCGTCATTTAGCGGTCCGCTCTTTTTTATCAGGTCTTCGGACCGCGGGACGACGCGAAAAGCGTCCGAAATCCCGCCTGCGACGGACTTAATCCACGTGATTGTCTGTAATCTAGAGCAGATCTTTCAATCGTTTACAGGCTGAAACAAGCTGCGAGCGCTGGTTTTCGGCCTCGCTCAATTGCCCGGCGCGAATTTCCGAGAGCAAAGCCGTCGCGCCGGTCTCGATCTCCCTCGCCAGCTCTTTATGTGCCGGATCATCGACGTCCTCGATCATGCGCGCCGTGTGCCGCGCAAGATCGCAACGAGCGGTGTCAGTCAGATCTTCGATTCGGTTGCTGTTAAGTTCCGTGACCAGTAAGGCGATCCGCGTGAACGGGCTGAGTCCTTTTGCCATTCGAAAAACTCCTTTCGTCTGTCGGCTGAAAAGTCACTCAAAGCGGCGAATTCCGAATGATATGAGAAATGAAGCGAGCCAGTCTTCTTCTGTTGTGAGCCTAAGATACGGGCCGGGCAAAGTCAAACACCAGGTTTCGGAGGGCCGTTCAATCCGAAATGCGCAATAATATCGAGCCATCCTCGAACGTTTATCCCAAATTGCGCAACAGGGAAATTTTGCCCGCGAATTTCCGCGAATCCGCGCGAATGGAAATCTGGTCCAAAGCGCTGCGAAAGAGGCGGGGTTTTGAAATCGGGCCACAGGACGGACCAAACTGTTGAAAGGCGGTTTACCCGTGCGGGTTTGGACAGAATCTTATTCGCGATAATTCGCGGAAATTAGCGGGCAACCTTTCTATCGCGGAATCCAGGTTTATTGAATCAGAGAACCAGACTTTCCGTCTTTGCGGGAACGCCCGGGTCTGTTACGACGAAGCACCGGTTTTCCCGCAAAGACGCAAAGTTTAAGACTAGGTTTCAGAAGAACCGTCGACGCTGTGCTTCGCGTCGTCCGCGATGTCGATCTCCGTCCAGTTCAGTCGTTTTACAAACTTCCGTTCGCGCACCTTGCAATCGGCCTTGGTGCAGATCTCGCAGGAATACTCGACGCACGGGTCGGTGTGAACGAACATTTCGATGCTCTCGCCGAATTTAGTGTCGATCAGCCGTTCGAGATCATCCACATCCTCGTGGGCGTCCCTGACGTCCAGATACCAGGGCACCGTCAGGTGGCAATCGATATGGAGCGTGTTGCCGTATTTGATGATGCGAAGATTGTGCAGGTCGATCCAGTTGTCGCGGCGGGATTCCTCAAGTGTTTCGACGACGCGCTTCAGTAGTTCCTCGTCGGCCTCGTCCATTATCCCCGCAATCGAGCCGCGCAGTATCCTGTAACCCGTGAAGATGATGATCGCGCCGAAGATCAGTGCGACGACGCTGTCGATCCAGACCAGATTCGTGACAAGTATGAGGATCAGGCCGACGATGATGCCGATCGTCGAATACGTATCCGACTGGAGGTGTTTTCCGCTCGCGATCAGCGCCAGCGAATTGTTCTTTTTGCCCTTGCGGACGGCGAGAGTCCCGACGCCGTAGTTAACAAAGGCGGTGATCGTCACGAGGATGATGCCGTAATCGAGCTTGCCGATCTCGTGCGGATGCCAGAGGTTGCTGATCGCCTCATAAATGATGACGAGTCCGGCGACCCCGATCAGCGTGCCCTCGATCGCGGCTGAGACGAATTCGACCTTTCCGTGCCCGTAAGGATGGTTCGCGTCTCGCGGTTGGGCGGAAAGATAGAGACTGTACAGTCCTACAAAACCTGCAGTTACGTTGATCGTGCTCTCGAGCGCGTCGGTCAGAATGGCGACCGAGTTCGTCATATACCAGGCGACGAACTTGACCACGAAAAGCGCGACACCGACGGCGGCGACGATCTTTTGAAAATTGTAGTTTTCTCTTGAAATTTCCACTACTGCTACTGTAAGTGAAAATGGTGAAAAGTCTAAGTGCGCCCGCCCGATTGATTATTTCAGTTGACCGCGGCCGAAAGCCTGATCTCGACGCCGGTCGGTTTCGGAACAGGTTTTACCGGGATCGTCCAGACGAGAGTCTTGATCTTGCAGACTCCTGTATTGTCGACGCGGCAGTAAACTATCGTCGCCCTCGCCTCGACCTTGGCGCTGTCTGCCGCGACACGGAACGGCATCACGAACGGAAACTCCGCGAACTTTCGGGAACTCGTCTCGGTTTTTCCGCCGCTTTCGACCCTGATCTGCAGACGTTGGGGGGCGTCCGGATTGAGATGATATCCGGCAGGCAGCGAAACATCGATCGCCAGTTCGTTTGCCGCGGACGTCGAAACTTCCCGGGGTTCAGTCATCATCGACAGGAGATTCGGGGATGCCTCCGTTTCGCTGCGTTCCTCAAACAACGGCGGCCGCAAACCGGTGATCTTCAGCGTTGATGTGACCTTGGTTTTGAGATCGACGACGCGGATCGCGTGGTTGTTCGTGTCGGCAACAAATAGTTTGCCGTCGGCGACCGCCAAACCTCCGGGCTCGTAAAACGATGCGATTCGGCCGTCGGTCTGCCCCGGACTGCCGCTTCCGACGAATTTGCCGACGCTTCGTCCGCGCGGGTCGAGCCGCTTGATCCGGTGGTTGTATGTGTCGGCGATGAGAATGTCGCCGTCGTACACGGCGATGCCGAGTGGATGCTGCAGACGGACGTCGTCGCCGGAGCCGTCAACGTCGCCAAACTCGAAAAGATCGCCGCCGACGAGCGTTTCCACGGTCTCCTTTTTCAGATCGATCCGGCGAATGATGTTCGATTCACTGTCCGCGACATAAAGGTATCGTCCGTCGGTCGCGATGCCCGACGGCTGGGCGAAGCTCGAATCCCGTCGGAGTCCGTCGGTCCGCGCCTCGATCCTGTTGCCGGCGAACGGCTCGACGTAGTTTCTTTCAAGGTCCATCCGCCAAATTTGGTGCGAGCCGGCCATCGCGATGTACAGATTTCGGCCGACGAGCGCGACGTCCCAAGGAGACCGGAGCGCGGTCTTGAGCGCTTCGCCGCCGAGGTTGACGAAGTCGTCGATGATCCCGGTTCCGGCGATCGTCACGACCGTCTTCTTGGCAAGATCGACCCGGCGGATGCGGTGATTTTCGCGGTCGGCGACATAAAGCTTGTCGCCGTCGATCGCCATTCCCTGGGGCTGGTTGAACTCAGATTCGGAGAAATTGCCGTCTTTCGCGCCGGCGACGCCGCTGCCGACCGTTTCGATCAGCTTTCCGTCGGGATCCGTTATCACGATTCGGTTATGATTCGAATCGGCAATGAACAAGCGTTTCGATGCCGGATCGGCAATGACCTTGCCCGGAAAAGCAAGCGGCAGGTCGCCGACCTTCGCCCGCTCGAGCGCGAACCGGAGCGGCGTTTCGTCCAGTTCGCCTTTTGGCCGCGACTCGGCGACCGCGGCCGCGATCGTCGCGTCGATCTCCTCGAAACCGCCCTCGCCGGCATACCGGGCCGCGATGAACCCGTTCGGATCGATCAGGACCCGCGTCGGCCAGGCCGACACGCCGTATTTGTTCCAGATGCGGAAATCCGAATCGTTGACGACCGGGTGTTCGACGCCGTACCGAAGGATGACGTTGCGAATATTTTCGGTCTCGCCCTCGTTTTCGAATTTGGCCGAATGGACGCCGATGACGACCAAGTTTTTCGGATATTTTGCCTCGAGTTTTTTGAGATCGGGAATTATGTGAATGCAGTTGATGCAGCCGTAGGTCCAGAAATCGAGCAGGACGACCTTTCCGCGAAGACCGGCGATGGTCAACGGCTTATCGGTGTTGAGCCAACTCTTGCCGCCCGTCAGTTCGGGCGCGCGCACCGGTTTCTGGCCGACGACCGGCATCGCGGCCGGCCCTGAGACGGTCAACAGGAACGCCATCAAAAGCAACAGTGATCTTGGATTCCAATAACGCATTTCGGCCGCAATCTGATTATGTTTCATCCCTGAGTTTTTCTCGGTATTGCCCGATTTGGGGTCGCAAATCCAAGCGCGAAATCAAATAACCGAATCTGCCGATTGCCGGAGCCAGTCGAATGGCCATCGCATGATCCGGGCCAAGAATACTCAATTTCGATTCTTACAAAGATGAATGACCCGAACCGGCCGGATTATTCCAATGTTCTTGCTGACGATGGTTATTTACTCATTATAGTACGTTGTTCCGCCAATCCCTGTGCGGCAACACACAGACAAGGGCTCAATAGTTTGATCAAATTGGTATAAGCCTTTGTCCACTGAATGAAATCGAGTGCGTTTCGAAAGTCGCATTCAGCTAACAATCGCAAATCAACCAAATTCCAGGGACAAAGGTTGGCATTCGTCGATCTTTTACCATCGTTATCGACATTGGGAAGTGATTTGGTTGGATATTGCGATTGGTTGAGATTTTACCACCATGAATAAGTTAGAAGAAAAACCGAAGAGATGGGACAACGCCGAAAGTGAGCCGACAGGTGCCGATGAAATGCAGGAAACTCCGATTGAACGACAGGTAAGGCGTGAATTCGCATACTCTGCGGACCACGGGGAGTCGGTGCGGGAACAAATAGAAAACGAGTTGAGCGAAAAGAAATATATGCTGCCCTCGCCGATGAACAGTCGGGAGGACGCGGCGTTTGAAAATATCAACGTCGATCAACGCGGTGAAGCCTTTGGCATTGAAAATCAAAGAAATGAGCCGCTGGATATTGTCGAGAAGATCGATAAACGTGACGATGACCGTTGGTCATTGAATCCGGCATCGGCAGAAACTAACGATCAAAAGCCGGTCGACTAGAAAGCCCCGGCATTTGAATCAACCACCGCGGAATCGCGTCAAATACTATGAGCAAAAAAAGTAACGTCAACCCCGATCATTACAAAACCGCCGGCCGCGAACGTCCCGGTCAGGACGTCGTGCAGGAGATCCAAAAACAGAAATACACCGAGGCAAAAGCCGAGGAGGAAGCCCGCGAACACGGAACCGGCTCAAAATTCATACCGGGTCATTCCAAAGTTGCGATAGCATCGCCGAACACCCAAAAGGATGCGGGTGGAGCCGATCAGGACAACAAAAGTTGAGCTAAAATTATGAGTAAACAACAATCCAATGCACAAGGTGAAAGATCCTCAGTCAACAAAGCGGATTCAACTCGATACGGATTCGAACCGATCCCGGCGACCGCCGAGGTAGACGGAGCGTTCGGAGGAAATGAACCGACCGGGCGGACCGCGGTTGAGGTTATGGATTTTTACACTGAAGAAGAGATGGAAGGTAACGCTGAAGAATTGAGGAAAGCCCATCCCGGTTCTGAAGCGTCAGACAAAATTGAGTAGGTGCTTTCCGCAAAGACAAGGAGCAAGAAAAATATGTACGAAGATCTGATGAGAAAATTGGCGGAATTCCCGCCTACTGAAATGCCCGTGTTGAGCGTTTATCTCGATATGCGGCCGCAGGCGACCGGCCGAAATCCCGCTGTCAGGTCGGGCGAGATCGTCCTCAAGGACCGCCTGCGCGAAATTGAAAAGACCTACCTGCCCCGCGGCGCCGATCTTGATTCGTTTCGCGCCGATCGCGGAAGGATCAACGACTTCATCGAAAACAAGATGTCGCGGGCGACGAGCGGTCTGGTTATCTTTGCTTGCGCGGCGACCGGTCTTTGGGAAACGATAGAGGTCGGAGCAGAACTGGAAAACGAGGTTGCGGTCGGCCCTGTGCCGGCACTTTATCAGTTGGCAAAATTGCTTGACGAGCACGAAACAGCCGTTGTTGCAGTCGTCGACACGAATACGGCGCGCTTTTTCACAACCAGTTACGGGAAATTCAAGGAAATCGACGCTCCGAACGATCCGGACAACGAGGCTTACCACAAAACAAAAGGCGGCGGATGGAGTCAGTCCAAATATCAGCGGATCGTTGACAACAGTCGCGAAGCATTCTCAAAGGAAGTGGCCGCTGATCTCGAAGCCCTGATCAAAAAAGTCGAAGCAAAGAATCTTGTGATCGCAGGCGACGAGATTGCGATGACGCTTTTACAAGACAATCTCTCGCCGGCCGCTAAAGAGATATTGTATCCGGAGATCTTTCGGATCGACGAAAAAACGCCCCGTCTGGAAATAAAGGAACATATGATCGGGATTCTCGCGGAGATCGAAAAAGAGAACTCGCTTTCGGACGTGGAGAGACTGATCGGAGCGATGCGGGGTGACGGACTCGGCGTTGCAGGACTAAAGGCAACGACCCGGGCTCTCGAAAATGGCCAGGTTGAAACGCTATTGATCGATCCAAACTCCAACGCTTTTCCCGCCGATGGGCGCAACGAGTTGATCCGGCTCGCCGCGACCACCGGCGCGAACGTGGAAATGGTCGAAGGGAACGAAAGATTCGCAGCTATGGACGGCGTCGGCGGCCTTCTGCGGTACAAATTGCAAGGCGAACATTCGGCCGATGACATCGGTCCGGCCATATCTGCAGGAATGCCGGGTTGATCTCGACAGCCGGTACTCAGGCTCGCGTGAGATAAAATTATGAACAAATCAAATAGAATAGTATTGATCACCGCGTTTTTGGTTGTCATTTTGCTCTTTCTGGCATTCGGCTACGGCGCAATGTCAGGGTCCTTTATGGGCCGCGGAATGATGGGCGGCGGCCGGATGATGGGCGACGGAACGATGGGTCAGTACGGCTACGGCGGCTATCCTTGGATGTGGATCCCGGCTGTGATCGCGTTGGGCATCGGTATATTTTTTGGTTGGCTGCTCTTTGGAAAGAAATGGCAGCAGAATGTTGAGGAAACCTCGAATCAAACAGGGGAAAATGACGAGTCGCTGTAATCATGCGAGACACTTATCGAAGCATTGCGGCATCGTAGTTGAGGCCGCGCAGGCGGTCTCGCAGACAATACAGCTGCCGTGACGATTCGGCGTGATCACCCGCCCGCATCGTTCTTGACGGCGATGATCTCGGCCGCGATCGAAACGGCGATCTCCTCGGGCGTCCGGCTGTTGATCGGAAGGCCGATCGGCGTCCGGATACGGTTCAGTCGGTCCGCGTCGAAACCCTCCGTTTTAAGCGAATTGAGCATCTTCCGCATCTTTGCCTTGCTTCCCAGGACTCCGAAATACCTGAAGTGCTTTTGAAAAAGGCGCCGGATGACGATCTCGTCGAATCTGTAGCCGAGCGTCATCACGACGACAAAAACGTCGTCGCCTTCGGGGATCAAACTGCCGATCTCGTCGTACGATCCGATGATATTCTTTTCGTCCGCGAATGCGTTCTTCTCAAGCGTGTTCAGATCTGCACGGTCGTCGAAGAGGACGATTCGGAAGCCGAGCTTCGACATCAGCTCCGAAAGCGCGAGCGCGCAATGCCCGCCGCCGACGATGAACAATCGCGGTTTGAAGCCGAGCTTTTCCTCGTAGATGAACTCGTTCAGGGTTCCGCCTTCGCCAGGAGTTCCGGCTTCAGGCGGCCCATCCCTAAAAACAATTCCCGGCGCGCCCAACTCCTCCGCCAACCAAACCCCAACATCCGTGATTCTAATGCCGATCTCGCGCGATCCGCGGAGCGCACCGCGAATCGTCCGAACCGTTTCGAGATCGCTCCCGTCGAGTTTGCAGACGATCACCGTTTGGCTTCCAGAACAGATCATCCCGCTCGCGTCGGGAACGTTCGGACGATGAACCATCTTGACGATTTTGGATTTTGGGTTTTGGATTTTGGATTGGGATCTCAGTTCGATTCTGGCGTCGTCAACAAGAGCGACCTCCATCACGCCGCCACCGACGGATCCGCGGATCTCGTCGCGCGTCACCGCCATCTTGAAACCGGGCCGTCCCGGTGAACTTCCCGAACTCTCGGCGACGACGAGCAGTCGCGCCGATTGGCCGGCCGCAATTTCTTCCACAAGCAGATCCCAGATTTCGCCCTCGTCCCGCATTCAGATAATTCTAATTCAAGTTCGGCCCGGGTCGCGACGATGCCGGCGCTGAATTCGGTCAAAACCAGCGAAGAGGATTCTCGCCGCGTAGATGACGGCAGCGGAGCGCCGGGCTTTGCGATTTGGCGTCTTTGCGGGAACGCACGGTTTGAAAACGCAAGCGCCGGTTTTTCCGCAAAGCCGCGAACGCGCAAAGTTTGGCCTTCAACATCTCGAAACAATTCAAAAGCCCGAAATCTACCGATTGCTGAATCCGGGATAAAGGCTCATCAAGACCTTTTCGGCGGTGAAAGGCGCGTCGAATGCCGGCAAACTCTCCTGATCGAACGCTTTGACAGCCTCGCGGATGGCGAAATACGCGCCGAGGCCGTACATCAGCGGCGGTTCGCCGACGGCTTTTGAGTTGAAGACGGCGAGATTCGGGCGACCCGTTTCGAGCGCTTCAACTTCGATCGTTTTCGGAACGGAATAGACGTCGGGGATCTTGTAAGTCGAAAGCGCGTTCGACCGAAGTTTGCCGGCGGCGTCGTAAACGACCTCTTCCATCGTCATCCAGCCGATGCCCTGAACGATCCCGCCCTCGATCTGCCCTAGATCGACGGCCGTGTTCATCGATTGGCCGAAGTCGTGACACACCTTCGCATAATCGAATTCGTACGTGCCGCGCAGGCAATCGACCGTAACGCCGACGATCGCGGTCCCATAAACGTGATAGGCAAACGGATGCCCCTTCGCGACCGACCAGTCAAAGCCGATCCCGGGCGTCGCATAGTGCGAATGCTCGCTCAAATTTACGCGCCGCAAATGCGCTTCGCTGACGACTTCGACCCAACTCGGCGAGCTTTGAGTTCCGTTTGGAGTTCCGCCTTCGGGCGGCCCCGCCCCAACCATCGACGCCTCAACTTCCTTCAAACGCGCAAGTATCGTCCGGCAAGCGATCTCCGTCGCCCGACCGTTCAGATCGGCCGCCGCCGAAGCTGCAGTCGGCGACGTGTTGGCGATCCGCAAGGTATTGGTCGTATGGACTTTAACGAGTTCGATCGGAATTCCAAAAACCGCTGCCGCGACCTGCGCGATCTTGGTATTGACGCCCTGGCCCATTTCGACCGCGCCGGTCGAAACCGCGACGGTGCCGTCGGTGTAAACGTGGACCAGTGACCGCGCCTGATTCATCGGCGTTTTGGTGAACGAAATACCGAAACAGACCGGCTGGATCGCGACGCCTTTCCGCAGATATTTGCTTGTTCGGTTAAAGTCGTCGGCGTCTTTCTTAAGCTTTGCAAATTCGAACTTCGATTCGGCTTGGATCCAACTCGTTTCGGCCTCGGAATCGGCGATCTGGCCGTAAGGGAACTCGTCGCCCGTTCTTAGAAGATTTCGGCGCTGGATCTTGTCCTTTGCGATGCCGAGCGCGTCCGCCGCGTGGGCGATCGCCGACTCGATGACGAACATTCCCTGCGGTCCGCCAAAACCGCGAAAGGCGGTGTTCGGCGGCAGATTCGTCTTGCACGAATACGCGACGGCCGAAACGTTCGGGACAAAATACGAGTTTGTGCAGTGAAAAAGCGTTCGTTCCAGTACCGGAAGCGAAAGGTCGCAGGCGGCGCCGGCGTTCTGATAAAACGTCGCTTCATAAGCGACGATCTTCAGTTCGTCATCGAGCCCGATCTTGTAATCGGCCGAATACGGATGGCGTTTTCCGGTCATTCGCATATCTTCCATCCGGTGCAGCGCGTATTTTACCGGACGTTTCGTCAGTTGCGTCCCGACGGCGCAGATCGCGGCCCACGCGTTCGCCTGATCTTCCTTTCCGCCGAAACCGCCGCCGAGCCGTGTGACGTCGACCTCGATCAGGTTCATCGGAATCGCGGTCACTTTCGAAACCGCGCGCTGAACGGCGGTCGGGCCCTGTGTCGATGAAAAAACGCGAAGTCCGCCGCTTTCGGCCGGCAGCGCATATGCTCCCTGCGTTTCGATGTAGAGATGCTCTTGCCCGCCCGAATCGGCACGGCCTTCGAAGATATGCACGCAATTTGCGAAAGCCGATTCGGTGTCGCCGAGTTTGAAACGCTTCGGCGGCGCGATCAGGCTGTTCTTTGCAAACGCTTCGCGCGCGTCGGTGATGACCTCGAGGGGATCGATCTCGACCGCAATCAGTTTCGCTGCGGCCCGCGCCGATTCTTCGGTTTCGGCGAGCACCATCGCGATCGGCATCCCGCAAAAATGCACTTCGTTTTCAGCGAGCAGCGGCTCGTCCGGCAGAATTCCGCCGATCTGGTTCTCGCCGATCAGATCCTTTACGGTGATGACTCGCACGACGCCCGTTGCGTTTTCGGCGCGGCTCGTGTCGAGGCTTACGATCTTCCCGTGCGCGACCGGGGAGTCAAAAACGCACGCGTACAGAGTCCCTTCGACGACCGGAATATCATCGAGATATACCGACTCGCCGCGAACGTGTGATTTTGAGTCAAGGTTTTTCATGGTCAGGGGGCAGTGGACAGTGGACAGTGGTCAGTGAGCAGTAAGCCGTGAGCAGTAAGCCGTTGGCTCTTCCCGCTGCGTGCTCTTCGCACACTTCGGTCGTAACTGACCACTGACCACCGACCACTGACCACCGACCACCGACCACTGTCCATTGTCCACTGTCCATTGTCCACTGTCCATTTTCCCACTGCTCACCGCTCACTGCTCACTGCCAAAAAATGCGCCCTAAAAAGTTGGCGCGCAAGCAATCGTTTATATTCCGCCGAACCGCGGACGTCGGAGATCGGCGCGATCTCGGCTTGAACGATCTCCTCGGCGGACGCGAAAGTCTCGGCATTTAACGGTTTTCCGGACAGAAACCCGGACGTTTTCCTCAACAACAACGGCGTCGGCGCCACACCGCCCATCGAAACACGCGCCGTCTCGATAACGCCGGCCGACACTTTCAGCGCGATCGCCGTATTGACCGACGCGATGTCGAGATACGTTCGTTTCGAGACCTTCTCGAAATTGAAATGAGTGAAATCTTTTTTGAACGTGATCTTCGAGACGATCTCCGAATCCCGCTTATCAAGTTTCTTGTAACCCAAATAGAAATCCGGCAACGGAATCGAACGCGATTCGATATCCGAATTCCCAACTCCAAAATCCGTTAATTCAAGCCGAGCGTCAAGCGCCAGAAACCACACCGTCATATCGCCGATCGGCGAGGCATTGACGAAATTGCCGGCGAGCGTCGCCATATTGCGTATCGGCGTCGATGAAACGAGTTTCAGGTGCTTGTGCAGATTCGGGAACAGCCGCTCGAGAACGTCAGACTCGAGAAGATCGGTGACCACGATCGAGGGACCGATCTCAACCGAATCTTCGGTCTCGCGGATAAAATTCATCGACGAATCGTCAAACAGACTGGTCGCGCCGGCGCGGACCATTTCGTCGTGTTTCTGGACGTAAAGATCGGTACCACCAGCTAGCCATTTTGGATTTTGGATTTGGGATTTTGGATTGCTTGGGGTTTCGACTTCAATCGGCTCGGCGAGGGCTTCAAGACGCGATTTGATCTCGGCGAAATACGCGGGAACGACACCGTCCGCAATCGCCGAATCGGTGGCCTGAAGGCGCGACCCTGCACAATCCGAAATCCCGATTCCCAAATCCAAAATCCGTTGGCAGGCTCGCTCGATCGACTTGTAACCCGTGCAGCGGCAAATGTTTCCGTCGATCGCCGAGACTGCGGATTCCTTCGATTTCGGTGCGTCGCCGAGGCAAAAACCGCTCAGCGACATCACGAATCCGACGGTGCAGAAGCCGCATTGCGTACCCGACTCGTCGACCATCGCAGTCTGCGCGGGCGTCAGGCTTCCGTCCGCGGGATTGATCCCTTCGACCGTGACAATGTGCTTTCCGCTCGCGTTCGCCAGCGCCATCAGGCAAGACGTCATCGACCGATATCGGACCTTTCCGCCGGCGAGTTCGCCGACCAGCACGGTGCACGCGCCGCAGTCGCCCTCACGGCAGCCGATCTTGGTGCCTTTGAGATTCTTTCGGTACCTGACGAAGTCGAGCACCGTCGTCCCGCTCGGGAGATCGGTTTCGACGGTCTGATTGTTAAGAATGAATCGAATCATTTATGAGAAACGTAGACGGTAGACGGTAGACGGTAGACGGTAGACGGTAGACGGTAGACGGTAAACAGTAGACGGTAGGCCGTAGACAGCATACTTGAACTTTCCATACGTTTCGAGATTGTTGCGCGCAATTTATTAGGTCGCTCCCCTAGCCGTCGCTTGAATACCCGATCAAACGACGGTCTTCTGTCTATCGTCTATCGTCTATCGTCTATCGTCTACCGTCTACCGCCTACCGCCTACCGCCTACCGTCTACCGTCTACGTCTACCGTCTACGTCTACCGTCTAACTGCCTACCGCCGCCTACGTCTACCGCCTACCGTCTACCGTCTACCGTCTACCGTCTAATATCTTCTGATCAGGACCACGCCGACGGTGATCATCGCCGCGCCGACAACTCGCAGAACGCTCACCGGCCTTTCGGGAACTCCCAGCCAGCCGAAATGGTCGATAACCAGCGTGATCAGCATCTGACCGGCGATGATCAGTGAAAACGTCAGCGCAACGCCGATCTTCGGAACGAGAATCACCGCCGAAGCGACGAAGAAGGCTCCCAAAATTCCGCCGAGCCAGGCGATCCACGGCGCGTTCGCCGAGTTCGCAAGATTCGAGAGCGGCACGCCGGTCGCCAGAATATACAAAAACAACGCGACAGTTCCGACCGCGAAAGAAATGAATGCCGCGAGAACCGGACTGTCGACGTGGCCCGCGAGCTTGTTGTTGATCGCGGCCTGTGTCGGCATCATCATCCCGGCGAGAATCGCGAGAACGATGAAGGAGTAGTTTTGAATAAATGAAGACATTTCGAGTTTGGATTTTGGATTTTGGATTGCGGATTTGTTTTTTTTTTGGAACTCCGCGATCTCAATTCCGAATTCCGCAATCCAAAATCCAAAATTCCCTCAGTACTCAACCTTGTCCGGCTTGTCGATCCAGTTCTTGAAGACCTGCAAGCCTTCGTCTCTCAAAAACGTGGCGGTCGGGATACGGCGGGATTCGAGCGGCAGGACGAGTTCTTCGTATATAAGATCGTCGTCGAATCCGGCGTCCTTCGCATCGCCCCGCGTGCAGGCGAAAAACAACTTTTCCGGACGCGCCCAATAGATCGCGCCGAGGCACATCGGACATGGCTCGCAGCTGGCGTAGACGACGCAATCGTCGAGCTGGAACGTGTTCAATTCGCGGCAGGCGTTGCGGATCGCGACGATCTCGGCGTGCGCCGTCGGGTCGTTCGTCGATGTCACGCGGTTGCAACCTTCGCCGACGATCACGCCGTTCTTGACGACCACCGCGCCGAACGGGCCGCCGTCATTGGCGTCGATCCCGTCTTGAGCGAGTTCGATCGCGCGCCGCATAAATTGTTCGTGATTTGCCATGAAAATAGCCGCCTAAAGGCGGAACTCAAAACGCCGCCTGAATTCGGAACTCAAAACGCCGCTTGAAGGCGGAACTCAGGATCTCAGCCCTTTGGCTTGAGCTTGATCTCGAAAAGCTTTTTCCAAAGTTTGCCGGTGACAAAAATTCGATCCGCGGCAGCATCGTAGGCAATGCCGTTCAAGGTTTTTTCCGAATCGCCCGACGTGTCATCCGGCGAGATTCCGGTAAGATCGATCCAGCCGAGCAAATTTCCCGTGGCTGGGTCGATGCGTGCTATGTGATTCGGTTTTCCGACCGTTTCCGAGTGCCAGACGTTCGCCCAGATCTCGCCCTTCACGTATTCGAGTTCGTTCAATTTATAGACCGGACGCCCGTTTTCGTCTTTGACGACAATCGTCTTGATCGTTTCGAATGTTTCCGGATTGACGATCCGCAGAACGTGGGTGCCGTCGCTCATAATCAGGTTCGTCCCGTCGTTCGTCAGTCCCCAACCCTCGCCGGTATAGCGGAGCTCGCGCTGAAGTTTGAAGTCCAGATCGTAAACGAACGCCGTTTGCTCCTGCCAGGTGATCTGAAAAACCTTGTCGCCGAGAATCGTCATCCCTTCGGCGAAATATTCTTTCGGAACATCGTGTTTTTGGAGGACCTTGCCGGTTTCGATGTCGACCTTACGGATCGACGATTCGCCGTATTGCCCGGCGCTTTCGTAGAAGAAACCGTTGTGGATCACCAGGCCCTGCGTGAAGGACCGGGAATCGTGCGGGTATGTTTTGACGATCTCGTAAGATTCGGCGGCAAGCGGCGTTCTGGCAGTTTTCGCGGCCGTGTTCGAAATGTTGGGCTTGGTTCCCGAATTTCCGTTGCAAGCCGAAAAAAGGAAAAGGGAAGCGATGATAAAGATAAGACGCATATCTAATACTCCGGCCACGATTACTTCAATAACGCCCGATCGATCGCGTCGCGGTAACCGTCGGCGCTCAAAAACCGGACGCGGACCCCATTGACATAGATCGACGGGGTTCCGTTTATCCCCAGTTTGCGGCCGTCGGCGATATCCTTATTAACCTCCGCGGCGGCCTTTTCGCTCTGAAAGTCTAGCTCAAATTTCTCGGGATTCAAACCAACCGCCACGGCGTATTTTTTGAGCGAAGCGAGGTCGAGCGCCCGCTGATTGCGATAAAGAACCTCGGTGTATTCAAAGAACTTGCCCTGGGTGGCAGCGGCGCGGGCCGCGCGGGCCGCGTTCAGCGCATCTTTGTGAATCGTCGTCAACGGGAAATTGCGAACGACGAGCCTCACCTTACTGCCGTATTCGGCAAGGACCTTTTTCAAAACCGGATGTTGCGCAGCGCAGGCCGAGCATTGAAAATCCGAGAACATCACGACGGTCACCGCCGCCGCCGCGTTGCCGACCGTCGGACTTCCTTCGGTCGCGATGGCAAAGGAAAGCGGCGTCGGTTCGGCGTACATAAACTGCGGCTTGTATTTCGCAAAGAGACGCCGGCGCAGCGCTGATTCGAGTTCGCCGCGTTCCTCGTCAGAAAAATCGCGAAGCTTGTCGGTTATCTCGCGCGCAAGCAGTTGATAGGGTTCGATCGCAAGGGTTTTTGCCTCGACCGTGACGAGCGCCGACAGGATCTGCCGGTTCAGTTCGAATCTCAGTCGATCATAGACCTTCGCTTTGGCCTCAAACAGCGCGACCTTGTTCTTTTCCTCGAACATCGCGGCCGTGATCGGCTTTCCGTTGATCGTCGCGAGAATGTCCGCGGGCACCAGACTCGCCGCATTGACGTTCTTTCCGGCCGAAGTTCGGTACTTTGCCTTGAGCGCACTCACGAATTCGAGAAACTTCTTCTGTTCCGGTTCATTTCGAAGGAACATGACGATCTGTTCCCGAACCTCCGCAAGCGGTCGATTTTCGAGAACAAGCCGATTTGCGTCATACAATTCCTGGATCTGCATTTCGGTCGGGTCCGGAACCTTGGATTTGACCTCGATATCGTAGAGTTTCTCGAAACTCACCTTCCGCGCCGCCGACTCGGTTTCCGCGAGGGTGTCGATGATCTGCACTTCGAGGAGTTCCTTGCGGCGTTCCGCCATCGTCGCCGCAAGATTCTCGTATTCCGTTTGCACCGGCGCCGGAAGGTCTTTGACCAGGATCCGCTGTCCGGCGGCAATCGCCAAAACCTGCTCCGACGTCTGACCAAGCGCGGCAGCGGCCGAAACGGCCAGGATGATTGCAGTAAATAATGATTTGAACATCACGGGATTTGATTCGAATTCTCCGTTATTAGATGGTCCGACAGAATTACTTAATTTATCGCAAGGACCGGACGCGCGCAATGTACCGACGAAAATCGATCGTTGGGTTATTATTATCGGTGGAGGAACTTATGTCGGAAGTTAGATTTTCGGGCACGGTCGATCATTTGGCCGTAAAGTGCACCGATCTGGAAACGTCGGTTGAGGAATATAAGCGTCTCGGGTTCGCGCTCGAAACGCTTTATGAGGATTGGGCGATGATGCGCGATGCGCGCGGTTTCGGGATTGCGCTGCTGCCGCCCGATTCGAAGCATCCGCCGCACATCGGATTGCGCGTCGAGACGATGCAGGAACTCGAAGAGGCGGCGAGGCGCGAAGGACGTCCGATCAAGCCGCACCGCGATGGCACGTCCTCGTTCTACACCAAAGGCATCGACGGGCAGATCGTCGAGTTGATCTATTACCCGGAATGAACGGGAATCGGGATTGGTGATTGGGGATTTCGGATTTCGGATTGGTGATTGGGGATTTCGGATTCCGGATTGGTGATTGGGGATATTGGGGATTTCGGATTGGTAATCTGGTTATCCGTGTCCGTCCCTGAAAAAGAACGAGTTCCGGCAACCGATATTTGGCTGAAATCTTGAAATCACCAATCACCAATCACCAATCACCAATCACCAATCACCAATCACAAATCCAAAATACCCATTATCTCCGGCCCGACACGTTGGCGATCGCGCGCGATCTGATCGGGAAACTGCTGGTCGTTCAGAATTCGGACGGTCAGCGGGTTTCGGGGATGATCGTCGAAACCGAAGCGTATCTCGGCGAGATCGGCAAAGCGGCGCATTCTTTCGGCGGAAGACGAACCGCGCGGAACGAGATCACGGATGACGCAGGCGGGCACGTTTATGTCTTTTTCGTTTACGGGATGTATTTTCAGCTGAACATTGTTTGCGGGCTCGCCGATTCCCCGCACGTTTGTCTGATCCGCGCCGTCGAACCGGTCGAGAACATTGAGTTGATGCGCGAACGCCGCCGGACGGCGAAAGATCAGAACCTTACATCGGGTCCGGGAAAACTCTGCATCGCGTTCGGCATTGATCGCGGCTTCAACGGCGAGGACCTGCTCGGAAACCGCATCTGGCTGGAAGATTTTCGTACAGTCGCCACCGACGACATCGTGGCCGGAAAGCGCGTCGGAATCGACTACGCCGAAGAGTTCGCCGCCAAACCCTGGCGATTCTGGCTGCGGGGCAACAAGTTGGTCTCTCGATTTTGGATTTTGGATTTTGGATTGCAGGGATTCAAGATTCAAGGTTCAAGGTTCAAGATTCAAGATTCAAGATTCAAGGTTCCAGGCACTCAAGATTCCAAAATCCAAAATCCAAAATCCAAAATCGGATATCAGCAATCCAGGTATTGGCGCAGCATCGGCTTGAGGATCCGGTAATCGAGCGGTTTGTTGAGCAGTTCGTTGCATCCGGCCTCGGTTGCCTGTCGTTTGTAGTCGCTTCCGAAAGCCGTCACGGCGATGATCGGGACGTTGCGTCCGCCGACCACCTCGCGAATCGCGCGCGTTGCGGTCAGACCGTCGACCACCGGAAGCGAAATGTCCATCAGTATCAGGTCCGGATGAAACTGGCGGACCTTGTCAACGGCTTCGATTCCGTCGGTGGCCTCGATGACGAAATAGCCGCAGCTCTCAAGCAAGTACTTGAGCACTTCGCGGCTGTCATCATAGTCTTCGACGATCAAAATCAGCTTTTCCATAACTGTACCGTTTCGATTCACGCGGGACGCCCGGAACCTAACACTGCAAACGGAGTGCCGAAGCGTCAAACAGTTTGAACCGAGCTTTCTGTTTCCTGTATCATTCCAACTATGAAAACACTTTACCCGGCCATCGAACCATTTGATTCGGGAATGCTCAAAGTTTCCGAAATCCACACGATCTACTACGAACGCAGCGGCAACCCGGACGGAATTCCGGTCGTGTTCCTTCACGGCGGTCCGGGCGGCGGTCTGTTGCCGATGTACCGCCAGTATTTCGACCCGGAAGCATATCAGGTGATACTGTTCGACCAGCGCGGCTCGGGGCAGTCGGTCCCGCACGCCGAACTGCGCGAAAACACGACGTGGGATCTGATCAACGACATTGAAACGCTGCGGGAAAAGTTCGGCGTTGGGAAGTGGTTCGTTTTCGGGGGCTCCTGGGGAAGCACACTAAGTTTGGCTTATGCAGTGTCGCATCCGGACCGCTGTCTCGGACTTATCCTGCGCGGGATCTTCCTGACGCGCCGCAAGGAACTCGATTGGTTTTATCAATATGGAGCGTCCGAGATCTTCCCGGATTTCTGGGAACGTTATCGCGACGAGATCCCGGAGGCGGAACGCGGCGATCTTATGACCGCCTATCACAAACGGCTGACGAGCGACGACGAACGTGTTCAGCTTTCAGCCGCGCGGGCGTGGTCGGTCTGGGAGGGCTCGACGTCGAAACTCTATCCCGATTCGGACCTGATGCAGCATTGGGAAGGCGCGCACGAGGCGCTTTCGCTGGCGCGGATCGAGTGTCATTATTTTATGAACAACTCTTTTTTCCCGACGGAGAATTACCTGCTCGAGAACGTCGACAAGATCCGTCACATCCCGACGGTCATCGTTCAGGGCCGCTACGACGTAGTCTGCCCGATCACGAGCGCGTGGGAACTGCATAAGGCGTTGCCCGAGGCTGAGTTCAACGTCATTCCCGACGCCGGTCATTCGGTCAGCGAAAAGGGGATCGCCTCGGCGCTGGTCGACGCGATGGATCGGTTTCGCGATTCGGCGGCGCTCTAGCAGCGGTGCGCGTGGAAAGATTGGCGGAATCAGAGTATTATTAGCGAATCATAGATCAGGCCGTTGACCTTTGAGCGGCGTCAAAGTAAAAAGCGATTATGTTTGGACTAGGTACACCGGAAATTTTGTTGATCGTATTGGGACTGTTCCTGCTTTTCGGAGCGAGCCGATTGCCGCAATTGGCGAAATCGCTCGGACAGTCGCGTAAAGCGTTTAAGGAAGGGATGCGCGAGGCTGAAGAGGAATTTGCCGCTGAGAGCGAAAAGAAGCTGGAAGCCCCGGCCGCTCCGCAAATCAGCGCTATGAGCGACGAAGAGCTGATGGCCGAGATGCAACGCCGCGCGCAGGCGAAACAGTGACGTTAGGAGTTCCGCCTTCAGGCGGCGGTGCCTGAAGGCGGAACTCCAAACCTTAGCCTTTTTCACCGACGGCCAAGACGGCTTTGACGGTGAATCGAAAAGTTATCGACGCCTCTTCGTCGTCGATCAATCGAGCGAGCCGTTTGCGGATTCGTTCGATTTCTTTTTTGCTCAGGCCTTCAAACCATCTCGGCATCAAAAAATCCCCGACCAGCGGCGATTCGATGAACGCCTTTCCGTTTTCGAACTCAAAGAGTTCAGTCGCGACGTGCGTCTTGACGCGTTCAAGTCCGGCTTCGGAAAAGACCTCTTCGATCGCCGATAGCGTCGGAAGTTCGGCGACGAGTTTTTCGGCCAGCGAAAAATCCTCCGATTCGACATCCATCATCGCTTCCCAGAGAACTGAAAAGACCTCGCCGAAACTTCCCGCGGAAACCAAAAAGACGGCGACCGTTCCGCCGATCTCGGCATACCGCGAGGCGTCGGCGACGAAATCTCGAAATTTTGCCGGACTCACGAAACTACCGTCGGCGAGAACCGCGTCGAAGTTGTCTTCGTCAAACTCCTCGTCCGAAAAATCCACCCTCGAACGCGTTGCGATCGCCTTGTCCTGCGCGATCTTCAGCAGATGTTCGTTCTCGCACATCGCACCGATCTGCGCTTCGCGACCGGCCTTCGTGCCGATCTCGAGAACGTGATTTCCCGTCCCGGCATTGATGTAAAGCAAACTGCGGTCGTCGGTAAACTTAAAGTGCTTGTCAGTCAATTCCATAAAGCGGACGGTCCATTCCGCATCGACATACAAATCCCGCAGAAACGCGAGTTCTTTCGCTGATTTCGTCATAATTCTATTAAACGTCAAAGTTAGGCGCGGAAGCAAAAGGTCCGGCTTTTTTGCCCGAGGCGGTTTGTGATATGTTCTAAAATAAATATGGCAATACATATCAAAGATCTTTTCGATCTTACGGGTCGGACGGCGATCGTTACCGGGGGAAGCCGCGGCATCGGCAAGGAGATGGCGGAAGCGCTCGGCGAGGGCGGAGCGAATCTGATGCTCTGCGCGCGCCGCGAGGAATGGCTCAACGAAACGGTTGAAGAGTTTCGGGCGAAGGGATTCAAGGCCGAGGGAATGGTCGCCGACGTTTCGGACGAAGCGGCGGTCGCGAAATTGGTCGAAACGACGGTCGAAAAATTCGGCTCGGTCGATATTTTGATCAACAACGCCGGAATTTCGTGGGGCGCGATGCCCGAAGATATGCCGCGCGAACAGTGGCAAAAGGTTTTGGACGTGAATCTCACGGGCTGCTTTCTGATGGCGCAGGCGGCGGGCCGGCAGATGCTGAAACAGGGAAAAGGCTCGATCGTCAACATCGCCTCGATCGCCGGCTTGACGTCGTCCGCAAATGGACCGTTTTACGCCGGTTACGTCGCGAGCAAAGCCGGTCTGATCGGCCTCACGCGAGAATTGGCTGCAAGCTGGGGGCGAAAGGGAATTCGCGTCAATGCCATTGCGCCGGGCTTTTTCCACTCGCGCCTCGCCGACAAGGTGATCGACATTTACGAGCGCTCGATCCAGGAGAACAACGTCATTCCGCGAGTCGGGAACGAGGGCGAACTAAAAGGAATTACCGTGTTTCTGGCGTCGGACGCGTCGAGTTACGTCACCGGACAGACGATCGCCGTCGACGGGGGAATGACGGTCTGACGATTTTGGATTTTGGATTTTGGGCAGTAAGCAGTGAGCGGTGAGCGGTGAGCAGTGAGCGGTGAGCAGTGAGCCGTGAGCCGTCAGCAGTAAGCAGTGAGCGGTGAGCAGTAAGCAGTGAGCCGTCAGCAGTAAGCAGTGAGCCGTCAGCAGTGAGCCGTGGATTTCATCAACAACTGCTCACTGCTCACTGCTCACCGCTCACCGCTCACCGCTTACTGCCCAAAATCCAAAATCAGCAATCCAAAATCGAAAAGGGGGGATTTTCTTTTGAACTACAATGCAACGTCGCTGAATCTGGCGTCGATCATCGAACATCACGCGCGGCTGACGCCGGGCAAGGAAGCAATCGTCTGGAAGGAGATGCGGATCACCTACGGCGAGCTCAACGCACTCGCCAACAGGGTTGCGCACGCGCTTCGCGAAATGGGCCTGGGCTACGGGGACAATGTCGCGTTGTCCTGCCCGAACCTGCCGTATTTTCCGATCGTCTACTACGGAATACTGAAGTCGGGCGCGGCCGTAGTCCCGCTCAACGTTCTGTTCCAGCCGCGTGAGATCGCCTATCACCTCGCCGACTCCGACGCGAAGGCCGTCTTTGTCTTTGAAGGCACTCCGGAATTGCCGATGGCGAAACTGGTAAAGGAAGGATTCGACGAAGTTGAAGGCTGCGAACATCTGATCGTGATGACCGCCGACCGGATGGCGCCGAGCCCGATCGAGGGGCACAAGACGCTGACGCAGATCATTTTCGACAAATCGGACGAGTTCGAGATCTATCCGACACGTCCCGACGACACCTGCGCGATTCTTTACACGTCGGGCACGACCGGTCAGCCGAAGGGCGCCGAACTGACGCATTCGAACATTTATTTCAACGCGGTCGCCGCGTTCAACCTTCACGTTCCGGGACTCGATTACACGGACGGAGTTCAGAAGACCTGTCTGATCACGCTTCCGCTGTTTCACACGACCGGGCAGACCGCGCAGATGAACGCGCAGATGTTCGCCGGCCACCGCGTAGTCTTGCTTCCGAGATTCGAACCCCAATCGACGCTCGACGCTTTCAAGGACGAGCGCATCAACTTCTGGACCGGCGTTCCGACGATGTATTGGGCGCTGTTGAAGTACATCGAAGAGAACAATCTGGACCCGGCACCGTATGCCGAATCGCTTGCGATCGTAAGTTCGGGCGGCGCGCCGATGCCGCTCGAACTGATGAAGCAGTTTGAGGCGATTTTCAACGTCCGGATTCTTGAAGGCTACGGCTTGTCAGAAACGTCGCCGATCGCGACCTTCAACCACCCGAACGTGCCCTCAAAACCCGGGACCGTTGGCCAACCGCTGTTCGGCGTCCAGGTCAAATGCTTCGACGACGAGGGCAACGAGGTTCCGCGCGGCGAGCGCGGCGAGGTCGTCATCCGCGGCCACAACGTTATGAAGGGTTATTACAAGCGCCAGGCGGATTCGGAAGAGGCTTTTCGCTACGGATGGTTCCATTCGGGCGACATCGGGATAATGGACGAGGACGGATTCCTGTCGATCGTCGACCGTAAAAAGGAAATGATCCTCCGCGGTGGTTATAACATTTACCCGCGCGAGTTGGAAGAGGTCATAATGTCGCACGAAGCCGTGTCGCTCGTCGCCGTGATCGGCGTTCCGTGCGACAAGATGGGCGAAGAGGTCAAAGCCTACATCGTCCTCAAGCCCGGATATTCGGTCAACGAAAAGGAGATGATCGAATGGTTCAAAAAGCAGTTCGCCGCGTACAAGTACCCGCGCCGCGTCGAGTTTCGCGACAGTCTCCCGATCGGCGGCACGGGCAAGATCCTGAAACGCGTGCTGAAAGAAGAGGTGAGCGGTTAGCGGTGAGCAGTGAGCAGTGAGCAGTAAGCAGTAAGCGGTGAGCAGTAGGCAGTAAGCGGCGAGCGGTGAGCAGTAAGCAGTAAGCGGTGAGCAGTAAGCAATTGGAAGTAGAACATTTGGGGGATCTTAAAATTGCCAGTTTCGTCCGACTGCTTACTGCTTACTGCTTACTGCTCACCGCTCACTGCTCACCGCTCACTGCCCACTATTTATGAAAATCACAACCCTATTTTTTGGCGCGACGGCAGATGCGGTCGGCGACCGTGTGATCGAGATCGAGTTGCCGGCCGGCGCAACTGCGGGTGAAGCGGTCGCGGCCGTCGTCGAGCGCTTTCCGGCTCTCGCGAAGCAATCGCTGCTGTTCGCCGTCAACCAGGAGTACGTCGGACGCGAGAACCGCGTCGGCGACGGCGACGAGTTGGCGATCTTCACCGCCGTCAGCGGGGGCTGAATTATCAATTATCAAATATCAATTATCAATTATTAGTTTGGTCCAGGCGTGAACATATGTCCGATAAACAAACCCAAGGTCACATAGGACTTACGACCGAACCGCTCGACGTCGGCGAGATCGCGCGGCGCGTCGTCCCGCCCAATTGCGGCGCGATCGTCACGCTCGACGGGTTCGTTCGTCAATTCACCAAGGGCCGCGAGACGCAATATCTTGTTTATGAGGCCTACGAGCCGATGGCGCTCAAGGAAATGAGAAAACTCATCGACCGTGCGCATGAACAATTTCAGATCGAGCACGTCGCGATCGTTCACCGACTCGGCAAACTCGAGATCGGCGAAACGAGCGTCGTCATCGCCGTTGCCGCGCCGCACCGCCGCGCCGCTTTCGAAGCCTGCGAGTGGCTGATCAAGGAATTGAAGCGAACGGTCCCAATCTGGAAAAAGGAAGTTTACGCCGACGGCGAGGTCTGGGTCGAAGGCGAGCAAGGAGCGACACCCGAGGACAATTCAGCGTAGATCCCACAAGCCCGACGCTGAGATCGAATACGGTTAGGGAAGTCGCACCGTTGCGGTTTCAACCTTCGAGATCTTCCTTCATCTCTAAGTTTTTGATCAGGCGGTGGAGATAGTTCGGGTGCAGGCCGAGGAGTTTGGCCGTCTCGACATAGCTGCCGTTCGATCTGCGGAACGCGTCGACGATCAGCGCGCGTTTGGCTTCGCGGACGGAGTCGTGATAGTTCGAGGTCACATCACTTTCCGTGACCCGCGTGTCGATAATGTCTTCGGGCAGATCCTCGGGAAGGATCCACTCGCCCGAGCCGAGCACGACGGCGCGTTCGACGGCGTTCTCGAGTTCGCGGACGTTGCCCGGAAAGTCGTATTTCGCAAGCAGCTTCGCCGCCGCCGCCGATATCCCGCGCAGCCTCCGGTTCATCTGCCGGCCGTATTTCTCGACAAAGTTAGACGCGAGCATCGGAATGTCCTCGCGCCGATCCCGCAACGCAGGCATTGTTAGACGGACGACGTTCAGCCGGTAAAAAAGATCCTGGCGAAAGCGGCCGCCGGCGACCTCCGCCTGCAGATCGCGGTTAGTCGCGGCGACCAGGCGGATGTCGGCGCGGATCGGTCGCGTTCCTCCGACCCTTTCAAACTCGCGTTCCTGCAGGACACGCAGCAGTTTCGCCTGCAGCAAAATATTCATCTCGCCGATCTCGTCGAGGAAAAGCGTTCCGCCCGCGGCCAATTCGATCTTGCCTTTCTTCTGCGCAACGGCGCCCGTAAAGGCGCCTTTTTCGTGCCCGAAAAGCTCCGATTCAAGCAACGACTCGGTCAACGCAGCGCAGTTTATCGCGACGAAAGGCATCGACCGACGGGAACTGTTCAAATGGATCGACTGCGCCGCGAGTTCTTTTCCCGTACCGCTTTCGCCATCGATCAGCACGTTCGAACCGGACGGCGCGACCTTTCGGATGATCGAGAAAACTCGCTGCATCGGTTCCGACTCTCCGAGCATATTCTGCGCAAATGTTTCGTTTCTTAGGCGCTCGTTTTCTTCCGCGAGAGCCGCCCACGCGCGCGCGTTCTCGAGCGCGACGCCGCCGATCGAGGCGACCGCCGTCAAGAACCGCAGGTGGCTGTCGTCGAACGAAGCGGTCGAACTCGCCAGATAGACGACCCCGAGCGGGCGTTCGTAAACGACGATCGGGACGGCGACGAGGGACCGGGTCTTCGCGACGAAAAGACTCTCTGGCGAACCCGGCTCGACGTCGGGAACGAGCAGGACCGACCGATCCGAAATCACTTGTTCGATCACGGTTTTGCTGACGGTCACCGGCGCATTCGGTTCCCGGCGATTGACGACCGTGCTGCGGACGATCTCCGCGCCGTCGTCCACAATGACGAGCGCCCCCGAATCCGCCGGTACGACCTCGAGCACCAGGTCCAACAGTGCCGCTTCGAGTTCGGCGGCATCGCGGATGGTATTGATCGTCGTCGAGATCTTCAGGATCGCGGTCAGGTCGCGCGCCATTTCGCCGAACACCTCGTCGATCCGGATCCGAACGGAGTCTTTCGGCAGGAGAAACTCGGTTGCGTCGATCGCGATGGAACTTGCGGGCGCGTCGGACTCGCCGGTCAGGAATCTGAGCGTGAAATCGCCGACCTTGAGCGAGTCGCCATTGCCGAGGATCGTGCCGGCGGCGTTGACGCCGTTGATCAGCGTCCCGTTGAGACTGCCCAGATCACTTACCGCAAACTCTTCACCGCGCCGTTCGATTATGCAGTGACGGCGCGAAACCGACGCGTTCTTGAGGACGATCGTGTTGCCGGTCTCGCGGCCGATCGTCGTCACGTCATCGCGCATTTCGTAAACCTGTCCCGCGTTCGGGCCGGATTGGATCTTGAGCTTCGGTTCCATCGAGTGCTTAGTTTAGACCGAATTGTCCGATTTTGAAACGGCCGGAAACGGTGGTTGCCGCGTGCGTCCGAGGCCCGACTATCCGTTTGGTTCCGACGACTATCCGAACGGATAGAGATCTCGCCGAGCCGGAAATCGGGCGATTTCGCTGAGAGTGGCTAAGATCCGTATTTTCAGCAGGTTGCGCGTGCCGGCGATGTTTGGCACGCGAGTCGCCATAACTTGAGCGACCACACGGTCCGAAATTATCCATAGGAGAAAAATTATGAAAATGCAATCTTTCAAGTTATTCGCACTCGCACTCGTCTTCGGAGCGGCGGCATTCTTCGGAACCGCAGGTACGGCTGCGGCCCAAACGAAACTCTCGTTCGAGACGTCGTTTGATTTTCAGGTCGGCAACGACAAGATGAACGCCGGAAAATATGAGCTGACGCGAGTCGCATACGGCAAATATGTTCTGCGAAATGTCGAATCGAACGCGAGCCGGATCGTTGTCGGTCAGATCGACGCGGGTGACACGAAGACCTCGAGTGAGCAGGTCATCTTCAACCGCTACGGCGAACGCTACTTCCTACGCCAGATCTTCGCGAAGCGCGGCGCGAGCGGAATCGACACCGGCGAGTCTTCGGCCGAAAAAGAGGTCCGCAAAGGTGATGACAAACTCGCGAAAGACAACGGCGCGCCATCACACGTGGCGGTGAATCTGACGAAATAGACCTTCGGATTTTGGATTTTGGATTTTGGATTTCGGCTGGAATCCGAAATCCAAAATCCCGATTCCAAAATTGCAGATTCCAAGATTCCAAATTCCCAGATTCTAAAACCCCCAAAATCCAAAATCCAAAATCTAAAATCGATAAAGTATGGCATCTCCGGTCAGGGTGCCGCGCGAGACGGCGAGGCTTTTGCCGTCGCGGGACCAGGCGAAACTGAAGATCAGGTTGTCGTTGAAGTTCGTGATCCGGCGCGGGTTTTCGCCGTTCAGCGGCAGAAGCCAAACATTGGCGAAGCCGTTCTCGTCATTGATGAACGAGAGGTTTTTCCCGTCCGGGGTCCAGCGGATGACAAATTGCGACTCGCTGCTTTTCTGGACAGCGGTCGTCGGCAGGTCGAATGTCTTGACCGAGCGGTCGGCGACGTTGACGATCTCAAAGCCGTGACGGCGTTTCTCTTCGTCCCAGAAAACGGTTGCGATGCGCTCTCCGTCCGGCGAAAGCGCGACATCGACGACGAGCCTGTCCAAAACCCGAACCGGAGCGCTGAAGTCCGTCGTGTCAATTAGCATTTCCGGGCTCGAGCGGCCGACGTTGGTCAGATAAAGGAGCTTTCCGGAACCGTCCGAGCAACTGACGTTCCATTTATTATCGAGCGTTTCGGGGTTTTTCCCGTCGGTTCCGATCCGCCCCGCCCCGCCCCGTTCGTTTCCGACGATCCTGTAAAAGATGTACTTTCCGTCGCCCGAGACGCAGGGCGCGAATTTCGGCGCGGCGTCCGACGTCAACTGACGTTTTTCGCTGCCGTCGGCATTCATCGACCAGATCTCGGCGTTCCCGCTGACGAGTGACGAATAGACGATCCGGCCGTCGGCCGTCCAGCTGACGCCGATCCCTTCGGTCCTGCCCTCGGTTATGCGCCGCGCAAGTGCCGGTTTGTCGATGGGGACATTCCACACGCTGAGCAGGAAATCCTCCTGGACGACGAGCATGTTGCGGCCGTCCGCGGAAACGCTCAACCCGCCGTAGCTGTTCAGATCCTTGGTGATCTGGGTCATCCTCCCGGTCGCGTAATCAATCTGCCAGATCTGGGTCCTGAATTCCCGCGAGCTGGCAAGCGTCACGAGAAAGCCCCTTTTGTTCGGGAGCCATACGAAACGATTCGGCTGGACCTTATTGTTTTCGTCACGCCAGATCGTCCGGACCTCGCCGCCGTCCGCGGAAACCTCAGCGATCTGGGGGTAGCGCTTGTCTTCTTCGAAAAAACCAAATGCGATCGACCTGCCGTCAGGCGCCCATATCGGGCGACTGGCGAACGATCCCGGCAGCGAAAGGATCTCCCGTTCGTCAGTTCCGTCGGACCCGATTGTCAGCAGGGCAAATCGACGGTTGCGGTCGTCCGATCGGACGAACGTCAGACGCGAACCGTCGGGCGACACCGAACCGCCCGGCATACAATCGTGGACGATCTTCTGCGGGACGCCTCCAAGCGCCGGGATGCGAAAGATCTCGCCGACCGACACCCGGTCCCAGACGTTGTAGTAGACCCATTTGTTGTCGGGCGATATCGCGAGACCCTGATAGACGCTCTCGGAAGGCGCAACGATCTGGAGCGTACTGCCGCCCGAAGTCTGCTTGATCCAAAGCGTTTGCTTCGCGGCGTCGTCGGTGACGTAAACGATATGGTCGCCCGCTGGCGAGATGACGGCGTCGACCACCTTCCCGAGATTCGTCTGGCGGGTCGAATTGCTGATGTCCAAAACATCGGGGGCGGAGGCGCTGCGAAAGAATTTCCAAGCGAAGAACGCGATAACGGCAACGATCCCAAACACCGCCAGGGGCAGCAGAAAACGAAAACGGCGCGGCCCAAACCCGGAAGGCGAGACCGTCGGCTGCCGCAGAAGCCCGGTCGCTCCGCGGACCTCGGTCGTCGATACCTTAAGACTCTCGCCGGATTCCGAAAGATCGCCTCGAGCGCGTCGCAAACGCCGCAGATCGGCAAGCAGATCGGACGCTGTCTGGTAGCGTAGCTGACGATCCTTTTCGAGCAGTTTTTCGATGATCGAAACCAGTTCCGGTGAAACTTCCGCCTCGAACCCGGCCGGCGCGCGATTGAGGATCGCGTCGAAGGTTCCGGCCTGCGTCGCCGCCCTGAACGGCAGTTCTCCGGCGGCCATTTCATACAGCAGCACGCCGAGGCTCCAAAGATCCGTCCGGCCGTCGAGGTCTTTCCCGAGGGCCTGTTCCGGCGACATATACCGGACCGTGCCGACGAGCATTCCGTCTTCGGTTCGGGCGCGCGTCACCTCGTCCTCGGCGACATCCCCGGCAATGCTCTTCGCCAGTCCGAAATCGAGGATCTTAACCTGGCCCCGTCGGTTGACGATGATATTCGACGACTTGATGTCGCGATGGATGACCCCGGTGCGGTGAGCCTCGTCGAGCGCGTCGGCGATCTGGGTCGTGATGTTGAGCACGTCGTCGACCGAAAGCGACCGCTGATCAATGCGCTCGGCAAGCGTTTCGCCCTCAACCAGTTCCATCGCCAGAAACGGCGGTTCCGATTCGGCGTCGATCTCGTAAATGGTGCAGATGTGCGGATGATTGAGGTTCGCCGCGAGCCGCGCTTCCTGCAGAAAACGGTTGAGCCGGCGGCGGTCGCCGGCCATTTCGCGCGGCAAAACCTTGAGCGCGACCTTTCGCCCGAGTTTCGAGTCCTCGGCGAGGAAGACTTCACCCATCCCCCCGGCGCCGATCTGCCTGATGATTCTGTAATGCGAAATGTTCTCGATCACCGCTTAATCAAACGACATAGAACCGCAATTGTTCGACTGAAATACGTTATCGAAAAAGTCCGGGTTCTGACAAGAAAAAGTCGCCATACGGTCGGCGGCACAACCTTTCCTGTACGGGTTTTTTAGGGCATGAAAAAGGCGGGCGCACAATGCCCGCCTTTTTCAATCGTTTCTTCAAAAAACTAGTTCGATTTGAACTCCGCCGGATTGTCTTTGACTATCTGGTCGGCTTTTTTCATCAGGTCGTCGGCCTCTTTGCTCAGATCGCCCGACTTTTTGTTGTAGTCGCCGATAAGCGTATCGACCTTTTCCGTCTCTTTCTCACCCTGGAAGGCTTTGACGAAATCGGTGGTCGCCTTGTCGAGATCGCTGCGTTTCTTGATCTCCTGGCCCTTCAGCCCAAGATACTCCTTGAATTTGGCCGAGACGTCGAGCTTCGAAGCCGCTTCGAATTTGCTGCCCGCATCGCCGAGATCCTTGGCGGATCCTTCGAGGATCTTGAGCAGTTCATCCATCTTTGCCTTGTTCGTCGTTTTGTATTCTTCGAGATCTTCTACTTTCGAAAGATCGCCAAACAATTCTTTGATCAGACCCGATGATTTCGAAGCAGTTTCATTACTTTTTTTGATCGCCGCGTTTGCTTCGTCGACCAGCTTGTTCGCTTCGCCCAACTGGCCGTTGCACGAGATTCCGATCAACGCGACGACCGCGACGAGCGAAATTCCCAAAATGTTTTTCAATTTCCTCATTGTTTTCTCCTAAATCATTTTCTTATTAAACAAACCCTGCAAATCGGCCGGTTCTTGCTTCCTGCCCGGAGATGTCGGATTGAGAGTAATCTTATAGCTTTGAACCGCGTTTTCGGAAATCGCCGACGCGACATTTGACGCACTATTCCAAAAAAATGAGAACGACGGCCGAGTTCCGAAGAAGACTGGAAAAAGGACCTCGTCCGCCGTTCTCAAGCCGTTTGGCTGCCGCGGCAGTCGTTTGCCGCAGCGCTGGCGCCGGCCCAGCTCACAAACTTAAACGCGGTTTCTTGTCTAAAAAGGTCACCCCGCGGCGAAAAGTTTCGATGTCGGATCGTCGGTCGCGGACGACAGATTTACGGGTCAGGGTTCGATTACCGTCATTGTCCGTTTCTCCAGAATCGTGAAAATGAGATCGAACTTGCCCGGACGCGGCTTTTCGACTATTGTTGCATCTGTGAAACAAATCTCCAATCCGCCGAATCCGTACCTGAAATACTCGGCCGAGTTCATCGGCGAGGCGCCGGCTGCGAAACTCGAAGTGTTCGAAGAGACGGCGACAAAAAAGATCATCACAAAAGCTTTTTCGTCGGATTTCGGGCATCGCTACACCGTCAATTGTTATCGCGGGTGCATTCACGCCTGCACATACTGTTTTGCCAGGCAGTATCACGAATATCTCGGCTACGGCGCGGGAACGGATTTCGAAACGAAGATCGTCGCCAAGGTGAATGCTCCGGTGATCTTGCGTCGCGAACTCCGAAAGCTGCGCGAAAAGATCAACCATCTAGATTTCTCTTTCGCGACGGATCCGTATCTGCCGCTTGAGGCGAGCTATGAGTTGACGCGCAAATGTTTGATGGTCTGCGAGGAATTTCGATTCCCGGTCGCCGTCATTACGAAATCGCCGCTTGTAACGCGTGACCTGGACATCCTGCAGAACCTGAAGTGCACCGTGTTCTTTTCGATCCCGTTCCTGACGAAGGAAAAGTCGAACCCGTTCGAACTCTACACGCCGGTCCCGGAAGTCCGGTTCGCGGCGATGAAGAAACTGAGCGATGCGGGGATAAAGACGGGAATCGCGATCGCGCCGATAATTCCCGGTTACAACGAGGACGATATTCCGGCGCTGCTCGAACGGGCCCGCGATTGCGGCGCGACCCGCGCGTTTATGTCGATGGTTCACTTCGACACCGATTCGATCGAAGAGTATTTCGTCAAACGGCTTCACGAAAAGCTGTCGCCGTCGAAGGCGGAGAAGATACTCAAACAGATCAAGCGCGAGCGCGGCGGGACCTTGCGCCACAATTCATACGCGGAACGCGACCGCGGGAAGACCGAAAAATGGGAGATCGCACGGAAACTGTTCGATCTGAATTTTCGAAAGTTCGGGTTTGAGTCCAGAGAAACGACCGACGTGCCGACAGAGGCGCGCACGCCGACGCAAGGCGTTTTGGATTTTGGGCGTTGAGCCGCGGTCTCTTCCCGGGTTACAAGTAAACGGAAGACGTCCACTTAAAGGCCACGATGGCGATTGGTCTCAGATTACAAATTGGAGAAGTTCCTTCCCGCGAAACACGCAAAATACACGAAAATCTGCCGGAAAATAATGTCTTCTCGCGATTTTTGCGGACCGACCCTGTCGAGCGCGCAATACGGATCGATCCGGCAGAACTGCCGGATCGATCTCCGGCTCACGGTCGTGTTTAACTGAAACCTGGGTTCCCCAAAACTCTCTACGCGGTCTCGATCTTGACCTCGTTCGGCTCGGCATCGGACATCTTGGGGATCGTCAGCGTCAGAACGCCGTTCTTGATCACCGCCAGCGCCTTGTCGGAGTCAACCCGCTTCGGGAGCGTGAACGCCCTGAATATCTTGTTCGACATCCATTCCGAGTAGACCGCGCCGTCTTCTTTCGTTTCGTCTTTCGCCTCGATATCGCCCTTGAGCGTGACCCGAAGCGGTTCGACCGAAACCTTCAGATCGTCCGCCGTAAATCCCGGAACCTGAGCGCGGATCTCGAGTTCCTTCTCGGTTTCCTTGATCTCGATCGGGACGCGGCGCGAAAATTCGGCTTCTGCCCTGAGCCAGTCTTCAAACTCGTTTCCAAACTGACGTCCGCGGGCGTTGAACAGTTCGAACGCGCGTTTCGTGACCTCACGCGTGTGCTTGGCAAAGTCTTCGAAAAAATGCTCGGCCGAGACGAAGAATGACTCCGGGGCGGTCTTGTTTTCGACCTTCTCAATCGCTGTTTTCGTTGCGTGTGGCATAACAATCTCCTTGATGATGTGACCGACCGACCCATTTGCCACCCGCGGCGAATGGGTCGATCTTTGATTCTGACCTGCGAAAGGCTATCGCAACATTGAAGCAAGCAACCGTTGTGCCAACAGGCTTTTGCCTTTAACCCGAATTACGCATTGGAAAGCCGTTTGCCCGCGAAATACGCGAAAACGCAAAAGATGTTATTTTTTGGGCAGTTTTCGTTTATTTTGCGTGTTTCGCGGGAAAGAAAGTTCTAACGCGCAATATGGGTTTTATGTGAGGAGTTGCGGAGCGGCCTCTCCGGACCGACTTCGTTATCGGGCGATTTCCCCCGGTCTTCTATGGAAAAAATCACCGCCGAAGCCGCGCGGCCAACATCGGTACGAAGAGCAGGATCAAAAGCCCCAGACCCATCAATCCGCCGCGGGTGATGTCGTAATCCTCTCCGATCCTTTCCCAACTGAGATCCATTACCAATCGTCCGAGCGCTATCTCGAAAAGCGCGGTCAGGACCGTCCAGACGGCTCCGGCGGCCACGAGCGCCCGGCGCGAAGGGGCGGCAATCCAGCGGATCGTGAGCAACGCAATGGCGAAGATCAACCCCAAACCGACAAAAAAGGCGATGCGCCGCGCCGTAAGATCGCCGACGAGGGGTGCCAGAAACAGTTGACGCAGCGTGCCGTGAACGCTTTCCGCAAAGATGATAAGAAGCCAAACCAAAAATACCCTGACAAGAAACATCGTCTGCAACTCTCCTTACCCGAATCTGCGCCACGGTCTCCGGCAAGTCCGCACTGCAACATTTCGACGGCGTGATGCACACGCCGTCTTTCGTGTCCCGCAACTTTGCTACGATTATTTCGGCGCGTCATCCTTGAACTGTTCGTTCGGCACGATCTCCAGCAGCCCGTCGTAGAACGTCCGCGTCAGCGCCGGCACGGGCTTACCGTCGACCGTAAAGTCGAGCGCCATCCAGATCGTGCGTTTTGAAAAACTGTGCCGGACGAGAAAGTACTTCTGCGGCGCTTTCGATTGCAATGGTTCGAGCGTTTTGATGACACTCTCCATCGAATTGATGCTCGTCCGATAGGTGACTTTGACATCGCGGTCGGATATGACGATCAGGTTGAAGCCTTCGGCGCGATCGATCAAAACGATCTCGACGGCGGGTTCGGCCGAGAACCAGAAAAGGCTCTTTTCGGTGACGGGTTTCGAGGCCGCCTGCGCCATTACCGGCGCCGTCATAGCGATCGCCAAGGCGATCATCATCAGCGTTTTCATAATGTCCCTCCGCCCGAACCGTCTATTCGAACCGCAATACGGTCGTTTTTCCCTTCGAATCGGTGATGTCGAGCCCATCGTTCATCTCGGACGAGCTGAACGTTATCTGAACGTTCCGCGTGTCCGGGATCGTATGGGTCAGCTGGTCGCCGATCATTATCTGCATCGTCAGATGTCCGTGATTGGCGTCAAAGTCGATCCCCGAAAGCGGTAAACCGTCTTCGATCCAGAAGTCGTGGCCGTTCTCGAAGACTCCAAGGCGTGTCCGGCGGCCTTGATTCTGTTCTCCGTAGAATCGGAGGAATTTCGTCCAGTTGAATTGCTTTGTAACCATATTTTTCATTTTCTCCTCCTCGTCCGGCCGCCTTTTTTGCGGCCCCAAAAACACTATTGGATTCTCAAAAACCATCCGGCTGCCCGGCGTGCTTCGATCCATTGTTTCGCCCAAAACCTCACTTCGAAGTCTTCGGAAAGTATCCCGATTGGTGATGCAGGTGAACGTCAAAGTCCGTCGTGATCTCGATCCGGCGGAAAGCGCTCCCGGTCGTCGCGCTCTTGTAAGTGATCAGCCATTGCCTCGCCGTCGTCTCGGTGAACTCGGTCAGGTACGGCCTGAAATTCGTGAATTCCATACCGGTCAGGTAGCTTTCGCCGCCGGTCTCGTCGGCAAGCCGGATAAGGCTCGCCTGGCCGTAGTTGAATTCAAAACGTCCCATGCGCCCCCGTTCGGCGCCCGGAGCATATATGGTGTAAACGGCGATTCCACGGCGCTGGCATTCACGGATCGCGCGGTCGAGCTCGACCGAGAAGAACGGATTCGCGCCGGCGAAACCGCGCGAAAAATCGAATCCGTCCGAGACCACGAGCATCATTCGGCGTTCAGGTTTTCCCGAGTCGAAATGGGCGGCGACGTCCTTGACGCCTTCGAACGGACTGAATCCGAAGAGCGTGCCGCCGCGAATTATCCGCAGCGTCTCGGCAGCTTGTTTCCGGTCGTCCGTCAGCTCCTGCGTGACGATCGCGCCGCCGACGGTGAGATACGCCGTCATCACCCGCGAACCCGTCGGCAGGTTTTCGATAAACCGCTTAAGCTCCTTGATCTCAATGTTTACGCGCCAATCAAGATCGTCCTGAACGACGACAGCGAGTGCCATCGGCGCTTCGGATACGGGTTTGACCGAAACGATCCGCTGGTTCCGTTTGTTTTCAAGCACGGCGAAATCCGTCGGCTGAAGTTTGTCGGCGACGGCCCGCTCCTTGTCTCCGTGCGGGAACGCGGTAACGATGATCGAAATTTCTTTGCCGTTTTGACTTGCGCCGCCAGCCTGCAAACGGGGCTTGATCTGCGCCGTCGCGACCGCCGTAAAGAGAAATGCCAAAGCAAGACTCGATATAAGTGGTTTCGGCTTCATTATGACCTCCTTGAACTTTCCCGACGCATCGGGCCGCGGGTGACGGTTTCGATCCGGCAATTTGCGAATCCCGAATCGGCTGGAACAATGGCACTGCCGCGTCTTTCTACTAGTAGCCGTGCATTTACTATGCCAGCCGATATTCCAGCGGAAAGCTAGTCCGGACCGTCTGCGCGTGTGTAAAATGCCCCGATTTGTATTAAAATTGCGCGAGTTATGCAGAATAGAATCGAGGTTTTCAAGCAGATGCTCGAGGCCGATCCGACGAACGCGATGGTGATGTTCGGACTCGCCAAAGAGTACGAAAAGACGGGAGAATCGGCCGAGGTCATCGCGCTGCTCGAAAGGTATCTGGCAACCGCCGAGGACGAAGGCAACGCCTACGGAGCGCTCGCCAAGGCGTATGCGCGTTCGGGCGACCGCGCGAAGGCCCGGGAGGTCTATGAGAAGGGAATCGAGGTCTCGCTGGCACACGGCCATCCGACGATGGCAAATGATTACCGGATGACACTCGAAGTCGAATTCGGCGAGGAATGAAATTATGAGAAATCTGATCGGGGCGGTTTTGATTTGCGCGCTGTTCGCGCTTTCGGTCGCCGCCCAGCGCGAACTCGGTGCGCGGCCGACGGAAACCGGCGGGCCCGTTCCGTATGAGCAGGCGGCCTACGACGTCCGGAAATACGACGTCTCGGTGAAGGTCGATCCGGCGACGAAGTCGATCTCCGGCAAGACGATCGTCACGGCGAAGATCGTCCAGCCGATCAACGTCTTCGTGCTCGACCTCGACACACCGTTCACGGTGGCGGAAGTGTCCAGGATCGAAGGCTCAAAACGTTCGAAACTGAAGTTCGAACGCAAGGGCGGAAAGATCTGGAGCTATTTTCCGATGACGGTCCAGTCCGGGTCGACGGTATCGATCGAGGTCGTTTACGCCGGAACTCCGCGCGTCGCGCCGCGTCCGCCGTGGGTCGGCGGTTTTATGTGGGAAAAGACGGCCGACGGCTCGCCGTGGATCTCGACCGCTTATCAGAACGACGGCGCCGACCTGATGTTCCCGTGCAAAGATTATCCGCACGACAAGGCCGACACGGTCGCGGTCCACGTCACGGTTCCGGAAGGATTGTATGTCGCGTCGATCGGGAGACTGCAAAAGGTCGACAAGAATGCCGACAAGACCGCGACCTACCATTGGCTGATGACGAATCCGATCGCCAATTACAGCGTGACGATCAACATCGCGCCTTACAAGGTGATCAACGATACGTACAAAAGCGTCAGCGGCGAGACGTTTCCGATGATCTTTTACGCGCTCCCGGAAAACGCGGACAAGGTCGCGAAGCTGATGACCGAAACGAAAAAGTACGTCGCGTTCTTCGAGAAATATCTCGGGCCGTACCCGTTCCGTTCCCAGAAACTCGGGATCGTCGAAACGCCGCATCTCGGGATGGAGCATTCGACGATCATCGCCTACGGCAATAAGTATCAGCTCGACAAGGACGGTTTCGACTGGCTGATGTTCCACGAACTCGGCCATGAATGGTGGGCGAATCTGGTGACGGCGTCCGACTGGCGCGATTTCTGGATCCACGAAGGATTTCAGTCGTTTATGGACACGCTCTATCTGGGCAGCGTCAAGGGCCAGGACGCGTATCTCGACGCGATGAAAAAACGCGCCAAGGCGACGCGCAACAAGCAGCCGGTCGCGCCGCGCGAGGCGAAGTTCGCGTATCAGGTCTACCTGCAGGCGCCGGATTACATAAAAGGCGACGGCGATATATACGGCAAGGGCGCGGTCGTGCTTCACACGCTGCGTTATCTGATCGGCGATCCGGCGTTCTTCAAGGCGCTGCGGCGGATGGCCTATCCGACGAAAGCGCTCGAACGCATCACGACCGGCGGTCAGTCGCGTTTCGCGAACACCGACGATTTCAAACAGATCGCGGAAGAAGAGTCAGGAATGAACCTCGGCTGGTTCTTCGAGGTTTATCTGCGCCAGCCCGAACTTCCGAAGCTGGGAATGGTCGTCAGCGGTGACCGCGTCGATTTCAAATGGACGACTCCGAACGATCTGCCGTTTCCGATGCCGGTCGAAGTTTCGGTCGACGGCCAGATCCAGAAACTCCAGATGAAAGACGGAACCGGGACGATCTACACCAAGGGCGTGACCCCGGTGATCGACCCGAACGGTTTGGTCTTAAAAGCGGATTGATTTTCGGACTGGAAAGACTGGAGCGCAAGCCGACTGGAGCGCAAGCCGACTGGAGCGCAAGCGTCCCCGCTTGCAATGAGCGCGGAGCGCGAACGGCGCCGGTGACACATTACGTTAAGTTACGCCGAGGCTTCACGGCGTTTTCACGCCGTTTGCAAGCGGGGACGCTTGCGCTCCAGTCGCTCCAGTCCCGTCTTTCTAAGGCTGAAAGTTGTAGACCACGATGCCTTTTACTTTGACCGGCTTGCCTGAAAGGCGGGTCGGCGTGAACTTCGACTCTTTGGCTGCGGAAACGGCCGAGGCGCGCAGCAGCGGATGACCGCTGACGGCCGTCGCCGAGACGACGTCGCCTTTTTCATCGATCAGGACCTCGACACTTACCGCCCCGCTCGCGCGTACCGCACGCGCCGCCGCCGGATATTCGGGTTTGACGAGATTGCTCGCCTTGCCGTTGACCACGCCGCCGGAGATGGTCGACGGCACATTCAATTTCGCTCTGTCGACGGGGTCGATGGGCGTGTCGGTCTCGGGAATACTTCCGGGCGGTTTGGCTTCGGCGGCCATCATCGGGTCGGTAAAGGTCAGTTCCAACTGGTCGAACCCTTCCTTTTTCAGATCGTCGACAAGCTTCTCAAAATCCTCGACGAAAATTCCGGTCGAATTATAATCGCCGATAAGCATGGGCGAGGCGAGAAGCGTGATCTTCTTGTAGACCTCATTTGTGCCCTCGGCAAATAGCCCATTCGATTCGCGAACACGGCGAATTTCGATCAATCTTGCGAGCAGCGCAGTGAACGGTTCAAAAATCTCATTGTTGAGCTTGAATTTATTGTTTGAACCGTCAAACACCAGATAAAGCACATTCACGTTTGGCCTCTCCATTGACCGCGCCGGTTCCTGTTTCACACCCTTCTTCTCGAGCCGCTCGAGCAAAAGTTCCCTGGTGATCGCGGTCTTCGGAGCATTATTGACTTCGGCCGGATTCTTTTCGAGAAACTTGCATCCGAGCACTGTCGCGAGAAGCAAGGCAAACACTACGATATTCGATTCTCTCATCCCATCCTCCACTGACTGTTTGCGCAATTGTAGCCGAGTCTTCGCCATTTGCAACGCGGTCGAATTGTTCGCGGGGTGCGCGAACGGCCGAAGACAGGTAAAATCAGAACGTGGCTACATATTCAGATCTCAAAATTGCTCACCGAATTTTTATGCACCGCTACCCCTTGGATCGGTACGCGGTCTCCGACGCTCCGTCGGCGACGTTGAAGAAACCGCTCGGCGAATCGAGGGTGGCGCTTGTGACCTCGGCCGGGTTGCGGCTCGAATCACACGCGCCGTACGACCGGGGTTTGAGTTCGGGCGATACCACGTTCAGGGAACTTTCGAACGACGTTGATCTGAAGACCCTCATCGAGGATCACAAGAGCTCGGCGTTCGATCACAGCGGCGTCGCCGCGGATGCGAACCTCGCGTTTCCGATCGAGCGGTTTCGGGAACTTGTCGGCCAAGGAAAGATCGGAGAACTAAACCATCGGCATTTCTCCTTTATGGGTTCGATCATCGGTCCCGAAACGCTGATCAGCGAAACCGCGCCTGCCGTTGCCGAACTGCTGGTCGAAGATAAGGTCGACTGCGTTTTCCTGACGCCGGTCTGACCGATGTGCGTTCAGACAGTTGGTCTGATCCAGTCCGAGATCGAAAGGCGCGGTATTCCGACGGTCTCGATTTCTCTCCTCAAGGAGGTCACGTCGGTGATCCGTCCGCCCCGCTCGTTGTTCGTTCCGTTCGCGATGGGGTATCCTCTAGGTTTGCCGAACGACGCCGAACTTCAGCACACCGTGATCGGGCAGGCACTCGCGCTGCTCGAAAAAAACGAAACGCCGATTTTGGCAGATTTTGAACCGGCAAGCTAAAATAGGTTATTCGATTATCAAAATTAATTATAAAAATCAGGTAGAAAAGATGGCAACTGCAACGGGGAAAGTGAATAAGAAGATCGCAGCCAAAACCGGTAAATCAAACAATTCAAAGCCAGACAAGTATCACGGACTGACAACCGGGGCGCTCGTCGAAATGTATCGCACGATGTATCTGTCGCGACGCGTTGACGACAAGGAAATTCAGCTTAAGGGACAGAACAAGATCTTTTTTCAGATTTCGGGCGCCGGACACGAGGCGGTTCTGGTCGCTGCGGCGAAAGCGATGAAGCCGGGTTACGACTGGTTTTTCCCGTACTATCGCGACCGCGCGCTGATGCTCGGCCTCGGGATGACGGCGCAGGAAATGCTCTGGTCGGCGGTTGGCGCCGAAGCGGATCCGAATTCGCACGGGCGGCAGATGCCGTCGCACTGGGGAAGCGTCGAACTTAACGTTCCCTCGCAGTCGTCTTGTACGGGATCGCAGGCGCTGCACGCGGTCGGCGCCGCCGAAGCGTCTTACCGTGCCGGCTTGGTCGACGGATTGCGCGAGAAGATCAACGGATTCAAGGGCGACGAGGTCGTCTATATGTCGGTCGGCGATGGTACGACGAGCGAGGGCGAATGGTGGGAAGCGCTCAATTCGGCGTGCAACCTGAAACTGCCGGTGATCTTCGTCGTCGAGGACAACGGCTACGCCATCAGCGTCCCGGTCGAGGTTAACACCGCCGGCGGCTCGATCTCGAAACTCGTCACAGGTTTTCCCGATCTCTTTATCCAAAAAGTCGACGGCACGGACCCGCTGGCGAGCTATGCCGCGTTCAAGGCAGCCGTCGAATACTGCCGCGAACGCAAAGGCCCGGCGTTCATTCACGCCAAGGTCATCCGGCCTTATTCGCACTCGCTTTCGGACGATGAAAAACTTTATCGCCCGGTCGAAGAACTCGAGGCCGATGCCGCGAGTGATCCGATCCGAACGTTTGCCGAGTTTTTGATGACCGAACGCCTCGCGAGTTCCGAGGAACTCGAAGCGCTGCGCAAGGAAGTCGATGCGGAAGTCAGCAAAGCCGCCGACATCGCGATCGAAACGCCGCAGCCGGCGCCGGAATCTGCGTGGCGCAACGTCTACTCGCCGGACGTCGATCCGACCGACCGCTCATTGTTCGACACCGAGGAAGGCGCCGAACTCTCCGGCAACGCCGGAACGATGGTCGATCTGATCAACCGCTGTATGCACGAGGAAATGGCCCGCGATTCGCGGATCGTCGTTTTCGGCGAGGACGTCGCCGACTGCTCGCGCGAGCAGTATCTCGAACGCGTCAAGGGCAAGGGCGGCGTGTTCAAGGTGACGGCGAATCTGCAGCGCGAATTCGGCTCGGCACGTGTTTTCAACTCGCCGCTCGCCGAGGCAAACATCGTCGGCCGTGCGGTCGGGATGGCGCTCCGCGGTCTGAAACCGGTCTGCGAGATACAGTTTTTCGATTATATTTTCCCGGCGATGCACCAGATCCGCAACGAGGTCGCGGTGATGCGCTGGCGTTCGGACGGCGATTCGAAATGTCCGATGGTGATTCGCGTTCCGGTCGGCGGATATCTCAAGGGTGGCGCGGTTTATCACTCGCAGTCGGGGACGACGCTTTTCGCGCACACGCCGGGTCTGATGATCGTTTATCCGTCGAACGCGCTCGACGCGAACGGCCTCCTGCGGACTTCGATCCGCTGCGACGATCCGGTGATGTTCCTCGAACATAAGCATCTTTATCGCCAGGTCTACAACAAATCGCAGTATCCTTCGAAGGATTTCCTGATCCCGTTCGGCAAGGCGAAGACCGTCCGGGAAGGCTCAGATTTGACGATCATCACCTTCGGCGCGCTTGTCCAGCGCTCGTTCGAAGCCGCCAAACGGCTCGAAAAGGACGGCATCTCGGCCGAGGTCATCGATCTTCGCACGCTCGTCCCGTATGATTGGGAAGCTGTCGCCGAATCGGTCAAGAAAACCTCGCGCGTGATCGTCGCCCACGAGGACCCGCTCTCATACGGCTACGGCGCCGAGATCGCGGCGCGTATTTCCGACGAACTCTTCGAATACCTCGATGCGCCCGTCCGCCGCGTCGGCGCGACCGACACCTTCGTCGCGTACGCCCCGCAGGTCGAAGATTACATTCTGCCGCAGATCGAAGACGTCGAAGCGGCGGCGCGGGAATTGGTTAGGTATTAAGCGTTTGGAGTTCCGCCTTCGGGCGGCAGCACGTGATGGCGGCAGTTTCGATCGGATTCTGAGTTCCAATTTGGACCGTCTGTATGGATCAACTGGCGAAATGGGAAACCCCGTTTTTTAGGACGGAATGGCCGAGCGTGTTACTCCTTGCTTCCGCGGCACGCGCAAAGGTCGTTGTCGCTCCGCATGGAATCGAATCATATCCAAAGTTTCTCGTTGATTTTGGCCAAACGCTTCTGTTCAGATCATTTGACGAAGGTTGTGCGTTGGGCTTCGGATATGAAGTTGAAACAACAGAACGTGGATGTAGTTTTGTATGGCCGGACTCAAATTGGATCAAATCTTACGCTCCGTGCCACGATCCGTTCGGGGAAGGGAATTTTGTTCACTATTTGATCTACGGCGGAGACAGTATTGTCGAAGTGATCACGAATGAAGTTCCGGTGATCACACAGATTGATCACCCGACCACCCGTCTTTCATAATGCGATTAGAGTTGACAAGAGTGTAGCCATCTGGCTACACTCGCTTTGTGTTTTAAATCCTCAAAACCTCAGAATTTGCACATTGGATCGACAGACTCAAGGACTTAAAGGGGAGGGCGAGAATACTCGTCCGAATCCAGAGAATGGCCGCCGGCAATCCCGGGGATTCGAAATCGATCGGTGATGGTATTCATGAGCTCAGAATCGATTCTGGTCCCGGATATCGAGTCTATTTCCGCAAGTTGGAACGCACGGTAATTCTGCTCGCGGGTGGCGACAAGGACTCACAGGATCGGGACATTGGATTGGCAAAAGAGATTTCAAGGAGGATTGATGGGAATGAATCGCAGAGATAAGATCACAAAATTTGAAATTTCGGAGCACTTGCGGACGCCCGCAGAAATGGCTGCGTATCTTGAAGCGGCATTTGAAGAAGCCGGCGGGGACGCGGCATTCATCGCCCGGGCGCTTGGCGACATTGCGCGGGCGAAAGGGATGACCCAGGTGGCGCGCGATTCCGGACTGTCGCGCGAAAGTTTATACAAAGCCTTGTCGGGCGACCGGGCCCCGAGTTTCGAGACCATCCTGAAGGTCGTCCGCGCGTTGGGAATCAAATTGCACGCCGAGGCAATCTGACGCGCTCGCCCCAATTCCCAAACATCCAAAATCCGAAATCCAAAATCGAGTGTTAATCCTAACCGTTGACCTTGATTTCGGTCTCGCCGGCATCTGCGTCGGGCAGTTGAAATCCCTCGAGCCCGAGCATCGTGATCCCGTTCTTGGTTCCGAAGAGCGACTGGACCACGCACGTCAGAAATGCACCCGGTCCGATCGAGCGAACGGCGGCCGGCAAACCCGAGGAGTTGGTCTCATTGAACGGGCAGTTAACGATGATCGTGGAGTTCCATTTCGGTTTCCTTGAACCCTTCACCAGGTTGCCGCTGAAACTGACCTGTCCGAGTTTTGTCGGTGCCTTCTCGTTCGCCACCAAAAAGCTCGGCGGAACGTAGAAGATATCCAACAGCGCGTCAAACTGCACGATCATGTTCGACTCGTCGGTTTCGACTTCGAGCATCACTTTTCTGAAACCGCCAAAGACATCAGACTTCGTGTCGGGAATGTGAAATTTGTATATCTCGCCGTCGCCCACCAGATTGGGTTTCGTGCCGAGAATGAAATCGTGAGGGTTGCCGCTGGACTTGAACGTATAGACTGTCTGATCGGTCTGAATTCGCCGGTTTGCCATAAACATAAACGCCTCCTCGCGGCCCGCCGTTCTTCGACGATCAGGTGCCGTTTTCAAAAACGACTTTGATTTCTTGTGAACGTCGAAATGCCGTGTTTCGCCCCTGAAATTTCGCCGGCAAGGCGGGGGCGGCCGCTACCCTCATTTTAGCCCTAAACAACGACTATTTGAACCCAAATTGTGCATTAGCGAGTCTTGCCCGCAAATCTTCGCGAGTCCGCGCAAAAACGTCCGATCCAAAGCCAGCGAGTGGAACGCGTTTTTTGAATTTGCTCCGCGATACGTGCCAAATCGTTGAAAAGCGGCTTTCTCATATGGCTTCGAATCAAATACGCATTCGCACGGATTCGTGGAAATTCGCGGGCAAACTCAACATTGAGTAATTTGGAGTGAATCTCTTTGCCTACTCTTAATTGCCATCGCGTTGATCTGCGGACAAGGTCCGCTGACGCAGACGGTTCCGACGCGCGGCAAATCCCAAATCCCAAATCCAAAATCCCACCTTGAACTACGCTTCCGTCGTTGAGATATCGACCTTGATCGAGCGCCATTTTCCCTGGCGGAAACGGATCATCGAAAGAACGCATCGCGCGATGTGGCCGCAGAGGATCGCCATCCAGATGTGCCACGGCCGCAGCGTTCCGAGCTCCCTCACGAAAAAGCAGATTCCGAGCGGAATCACTACCTGCGAGATGATTGAAATATAAAGCGGGCCCTTCGTGTCGCCCGTGCCTTGAAGCCCGCCGGTGTAGGTCAGCGCGACCGAAACGAACAGCCCCGAAATACTCAGGAACCGCAGCAGTTGGACGCCGATCTCGACCGCTTGCGGATCATTCATCCCGAAAACCGCGAGCAACTGCGCCGGGAAAAAGAAGAAAAAGAACCCGACGAACGCCGCGACTGCGAGGCCGAACTTGGCGGCGGCGTGAACCGCGGCGTTGGCCCGGTCGGGCTGTTTCGCGCCCAAATTCTGTCCGGCGACCGCCGCCGCCGCGCCGAGGAGTCCAAAAGAGGTCCAGGTGATGAACGAAAAGAGCTGCGTGTACGAGACCGCAAACGCCGCCTGCGCCGCCGCGCTCTCGGCGAGCGAGCCGATGAACGACAGCATCAGGACCCCGCCGACGTTCATCGCGATGCCCTGGATCCCTGCCGGCAAACCGAGTTTGAATAGTTTTCTGATGACGCTGAAATCGGGCGCGTAGCCGTTCTTCTGCTTGAGCGTCAGTACCCAACGTCCAGTTGCGAGATTCCAAACGGAGTAGATCGCCAGGAGACCCGATGCAAGACACGTCCCCATCGCCGCGCCCTTCGTGCCGAAAGCCGGGATCGGTCCGAGCCCGCGGATAAAGATGATATTGAAGACAAGATTCATCACCGTCAGCGCGATCGCGAGGCGCATCGGCGTTTTCGCATCGCCGGCTGAACGGAGCGCGCCCCCGAGCATAAAGAACATCATCATTCCGACGCTGAAAAGGAACATTATCCGCAGAAAGGGAAGCGCTTCGGCCTTGACGCCGGCCTCGGCGTTGACGAGGTCGAGAAGATACGGCGAGGCGAAATATCCGACCGGCGCTATTAGAAAGAAAGCGATGAAAATGGCGGTCAGAAATCCCTGGTAGAACGTTCGGTCCACCTTCTCTTCCTCGCGCGCACCGGTAAAGCGCGAGATCATTATGTTCATCCCGATGAAGACCGACGAGACAAAAACGACGACGACGAGGAATATCTGAAAGCTGACGCCGATCGCGGCGTTTCCCTTGAATCCGACGAGATTTCCGACGAGTATGTGATCGACGATGCCCTGCAATCCGCCAACGGCGTTCGTCATCATCGTCGGCCAGGCAAGTTTCCATACGGCCGGACCGAGCGGGCCCTCGACGATCGACCGGTCGTACCTCAGTTTCGTTTCAGGCGGTTTTTCGTCGGCTGACGCTTCGGCTTCGTCGGCGATCTCGTTCATCCTCACTCCTTGAAAAGCTGATGCGTAAGTATATCGGATGTCTTCGCATTCGTCATCGGCGGCGGTTGGGGCGAATTTGTTGCCGCAGGCGAAACTGTCACATCAAAATATCGAAAACGTCGCGCAGCGGATCACTGTAAATGTTGTGTTGAAACAGTTTAGCGTGATATTGCAAAGTGGCACGAGCGTTGCCAACAGAAAGAACGCGAACGGCAACAGCGTTCGCCGAAACAAGAATATCAAGGGAGAAAATGGGAATGAGAAACAAGTTAACGATCATTGGGGCATTTATTCTGAGTTTGATAATCGCCGGGTCGGCATTCGCGGTGACGGGCGGGACGACCACGAAAGCGGGGTTGAACGCAAAACCGACGGCGGTGAAGACCAACCCGAAGCCGAAAAAGAAAAAGCATCGCAAGGCGAAAAAGGCGAAGGCCGTGAAAACGGAGTCAAAGAAAAAGACCTAAGGGCTCGGTGTCATCGAGCAAGGGAAGGGTTTTGAAAACGGACAAAGAAGGGAGTTGGCAGTGACGACGGCTGGGGCGACCTTTTCGACGAGATCGGCACAGGATGTCCGCGGCCGCAGCGTGCCGCTTAGGTCAACTGAGACCGGGAGCGCCAATTTCGCTTTCGGCGCATTCGGAAGACCCTGGCCGCGCGCGCCGAACGGCAGGATCAGCCCGGCGAAAAGAATCACGATGAAAAGTGCGGCAACCAGACCTGCGCCGACGATCTGAAACGGATAGTTCCGAATTGCGTAGATCAACTTTCTTTTTGTTTTGACGGAAAAATAATGACGATTCATTTAAGCACCTCCGAAAACCGTATCGCGGTCGTTACGCGTTCCGCGTCGGTTTGAAACTCGCATTTTGAGCTTCAAACGTCGTGCCAAATGAAATGTATAGAAATAAAGGGGTTATGGCAGCCGGCCCGGCAGTGAGCCGTGGCGATCTTGCAGTTTGCAGCGAAAATGACACATCCGTGACTCGATGAGCTGCCGGCAACGACGCGCTTAGCCCCGTTGCATGATCCGCCAGAGCCGGACGGGGACGAAGCCTATGAATTCCACGGCGATTCGGGGAAATCGCGTAATGTCCTTCCAAAGTGATTCGTTTGCGGCGTCGTCTCCGGTGATCATGACGCCGCGGCGCATTGCAAAGAGATTGAAAAGCGCCGAAATGATCGAGAAACTGATCGAGATCGCGAGGCTTTTTGTGCGGTTCTGATCGCCGTTTAGCGTATGAAGCGTGTATTCGATCGTGTGGCTGTAGGCGGGCATCAAAACCATCACGAAGAGTGTCGCGAGCCAGACTGGCGACGCGTTCCGCAAGCTCTGAACCAGCGCGCCGCTGAAGCCGCCGTGGATGATGCGAAAGATGAACTCGACACTCATCGCACCGAGCGCGGCCCGCCAGCCCTCGCCGAGATGCATTGTCAAGTAGATCGAACCCCGGAAAAGGCCGGCGAAAAACGCGGACTTCCAGTTCCATCTCCAGACGATCATTTCTATCGGATGCCGAAGCGTGTAACTCAACACCCCGCCGACCGTTCCAGCCTCAAATCGTTTCATCAATGATTTCCAGTCAAGCAAGCGCCGCCGGCGCTAGTTTACGAAGCGGTCAGTATAGAACAAATCGTTGAAGTTTTCATTTACGGGAGCATCGTCGTACGCAAATTCGTCGTGGCGGCGAATAAAATCCGCATACATCGCGTCATAGGTGGCGAAAAGCGCGTCCGTTGCGTTTCCGACAGTGTTTTGCTCCGTGGTCTCAAGCGCGGCTTTCGCGTGCTTTTCGGCAAGTGCCCGGTCATTGGCTACGCGCCTGATGCTTTCGGCAAATCCGTCAGGGGTCGGATCGGCCAATTCGGCGTTCTCGCTTGTGGCGTATGTCAGCACCCCGCCCGCGTTAGGAACGACGACCGGAACTCCAGATGCCATCGCTTCGAGCACGACGTTGCCGAACGGTTCGCGCGGGTTCGGATGAATGAAAACGTCGGTGTTGGCATAGTAATCGGCGAGCGTGTCTCTGCCGAGATGACCGAGAAGAACGATCTTTCCGGGGAATCGCCGCGCCGTTTCCTCGCGGATCCATTCCTCGCGCGGCCCGGCGCCGGCAACCAGAAGCCGATAGTCGTGCTTCGGATCTTTTGCCAGTCGTTCCATAACGTCGGGCAGAATCCGAATGTTCTTTTCGTCCGATAAATGAGTCGAGGTCATCAATATCATGGAATCTCGGGGGATCCCGGCGGTTTCGAGGATCTCATTCCGGATCTTCTCCGAACGGCGGGCCGGACTGAACCGGGCAGTGTCGACGCCGCGGGGGCAGATCCGCAGACGCTCGTTGAGCGGAATCTTCGAAGCCCGGAAGAAACTCCAGCATTTATTGAAGAACGCCTCGGATCGGCTAGCGTTGTGCTCGCTCTGCGTTGCCTCGAACAGTTCTTCCGCGACAAACGGCGAGTTGGCGATGTAAAAGTCGAACATCGCGAGATTGTAGTTTCCGAGAAGCCGGTGCGCGAACCACTTTCCGAAGCTCCCTTTCGAAATGAATGTCGAAATTATCGTGTCCAGTCGCTCGCCGGTAAAGTACACCAGCATCGGACGTTGCAGACTCTTGAAACGACCCTTGCGGACAATGCCCGCGAGCAGCGTCAAAGAGTAGTTATCATAGATCTCGATCATATCCGGCATCTCTTCGAGGAGAATTTCGCGGATCCTCGTCCCGGAGAGGAGATATTGCCAGGGAAGGATCAATCGATAGCGTTTGTCGACGATCGGAGACCGCGGGGCCTTCACAAAATAGATCCGGGCGAAATCGCTGATGTCCTCGACGCGATCCGTTTCGCCGGGAACGATCAGCCGTACGAATCTCTCGTGACGCGCTGCGGCATCAAGCAAATGATTGTAATTGGTGCTGACGCCACCCGATTTCTCGTGATAATAGTTGGTCAGATGAACCGATTTGATCGGTTTACCGTTCATGGTTGATTCTCCTCGAACCCGGGGTGGTTCGTTCAAGTGTACTGATTTCAGGCGCCGTAAGGTGCTTTTGCTGCTCGCCGCGGCGTTTCTTTCGCTCGCAACGACCGTCCAAAGTCAGACCCATCAACGTCCGTAACCGCCGGATTTTTGGGGAAGCCGACTTGCAAACCCATCGCAAGATATTTTACCAGAGCAATCACCGTACCAGTAGCGGAGCGACCAGCGGAGCGTGCCGGCGGTTGGCTTGGTCGCCGAACTCCGGGGCAGAAAAGCAGCAATGTGCAAAAACGCCACAGTCCAAACGAACTGGGAGCGATCGGACAACTGCGAGGATTCGCCAGTCAAACCGCTAAGTTGTCCGCGGTAAGAAAACGAATGGTGAAGCGTGAGCCGTTGCCGGGTTCGCTCTCAACGCTTATTTCCGCGTGATGTTCCTGAAGTATCTGGGTGACGACGAAAAGTCCGATGCCGGTTCCGTGGCCCCGCTTTTTGGTCGTAAAGAGCGGCCGGAAGATCTGGGACCGCGTTTCCTCGTCGATGCCGAGGCCGTTGTCCGAAACTTCGACGATCACCCGATCCTTATCGGATGCCGTGGAAATCGTCAACCGCCCGTTTTCGCGCATTGCGTCGAGCGCGTTGCTCACCAAATTCAGAAATACCTGCTGGAGTCGGTCCGCGTCCCCCGAGATCAGCGGCAGATCGTCGGCGAGCCTGCTTATGAGTTGAACGCCCGATTCGTCGAGCGTCGCCTCGATCGTGTCGAAGATCTTCCTGAGTATTTCGTTCAAATTCAACGGGACGTGTACGCTCTCGCCGAAACGGGTTCGGTCGAGCATCTCCCGGACGATCTTCTCGATGCGCTCGATCTGCGAGTTGACGGTTCGCAGGCGGTCAAGATCTTTCGATCCGGCTTCGAATCTGGACTTCAAGAGCTGTACGTGGCCGCTGATCAGGTTCAGCGGCGTGCCAACCTCGTGCGCGAACTGTGCCGCGGTTTGTCCTGCCGCGGCGAGCCGCTCGAGTTCTGACATTCTGCGGGACGCACGGAAAAGTTCCAGGTTCGCGGATTCGAGCTGCTCGTTTTTGTTGACCAATTCGCCGGTTGCCTCGCGCACTTTCAATTGCAGGGTTTCGTTCTGGCGGGTTCGCTCCGCGGACATCTCTCTGATCTGTCCGATCATTGAATTGAAGCCGGCGGCGAGCGTGCCGAATTCGTCCGGCGGTGCGGAAACCGTAACATTCAGATCGCCGGCTTCGACGCGTTCCATTGCCGACAAGAGTCTTTCGAGCGGCGGATAAACAACGCGCTGGAAAAGCAGATAAAAGGCTGCGGCCATGAAGAATAGCGTGAGAAGAGTGATCCAGGAAAGGCTCGCGACAAATCAGAGACTGATCGACCGGATCGTGTCGAGTTTTTCGATGCCCTCGACGGCGCCCGTAACCTTGTGATCGCGGACGATCGGCGAGAGCACGCGATAGAACGAGTCTCCGTTATCCGGCAGCGTCCGAACCGTAGTGGAACTCGAACCTTGCTGAAGCGCGAGTTGGACCGCATCGCTCAGTTCTTCGACCTGAAGACTGTCGTCTGATGCGACGCTTTCGGCAAATCTGCCGTTCTCAAGCCGCCAAAGCCGGACGGTCACCAGGTTTGGACGTGAACCGCTCAAAATATTGGTCAGATTGCGGATGCTTTCGGTATCAAAACTGTCCTGCGTCGAGGAAAGCTGTTCGACCAGATTTTCTACCTGGAGCACCGCCAGTTCCTTCTGCGCGTTCTGGATCTTGCGCGCGATGTTCGCGCTCACGACGACCAAACCGACGACCAGAACGGCGAAGGAGATCAGCGATGCGAGCAACGCGGTCTTAATATGTAAAGGGAAGAACTTCATCCAACGGACTCATCTTGCAATTTCCGGTCCGTCGCCGATCGGGTGACCGGCCAATCGATACACGCCGTTAGCGATGCGTTCGGCGAAACCTTCGTCGACGAGTTGATGATTCGCCTTGCCGGTTTCCCGGCGTGGGAGTCCGATGGCTTTGGAAAGTTCGCCGACGGCGGTCGTTCCGCACATTTTGAGGAAGACCCGCGCAACTTCGCGAACGGCGGTTTCGCGCGGGATCTTTTTCGACAATTGATCCGGAAAGCGCGCTTCGGCAAGTGTCCAGATATAGGTAAACTTCGGTTCGTAAAGAACTTCCTGCGGAACGACCTTAAGGTGCTTCTGGAGTTCGTCCATTGCTTTTGTAAATCGCTTGCGGTCGTCGATCGCGGCCTCCTCGCGGAGATCCGAACTCGCCATTTCCCATTCCTTCCGCAAAACCCGCAGGACTTTTTGCGCATCGGCCGAGAGTTTTTCTTTTTCTTCTTTTTTGGGGATTCCCCAGATCGAGTTGAAAAGCGGCACGAGCCGCGGGGCAACAAACATTGAACGGCCCTTGACGAGTTTCGAGTAGTAGACTTTCCCGCGCCGCATCACTTCGTCTTTGAGAACCCACGCCAGACTGCATTCGTGGTCTTTCTGAACATTGCGCGGCGCGTGGACGTCGCGACGGCCGCAGACTGCGATGTAAACGCTCGGAAGATTTGTGCGCGCGTCGGTCAATCCGAGACAGAAACCGAGATCCTCGACGAGGGTTTCGACCTCCGCAGCGGTCTCGATCCGCAGCGTCTCCTCACGCCGCCATTTCTTGTCGCGAAAGATCTCAGCCTCTTCGGGAAGCGTTCTCATCACGACTAAAATAGCATAAGCAGTGGGCAGTGGTCAGTGGTCGGTGGTCAGTGAGCAGTGAGCGGTGAGCGGTGAGCAGTACGCAGTAAGCAGTGAGCAGTAAGCAGTGAGCGGTAAGCAGTTAGCGGTGAGCGGTGAGCGGTGAGCGGTGAGCGGTGAGCGGTGAGCGGTGAGCGGTGAGCGGTGAGCGGTGAGCGGTGAGCGGTGAGCGGTGAGCGGTGAGCGGTGAGCGGTGAGCGGTGAGCGGTGAGCGGTGAGCGGTGA
>JBGSWK010000055.1:0-3250 GCA_041752475.1 Pyrinomonadaceae bacterium
CGGCTCAGCCATCCCGAAAAGATGAAGGACGTCAGGATACCCGGCAAACCGCCGCAAACGGCCTGACCCAGCCAACCGGTTTTGAAAACGGGATGATACAGGGATGCGATATCATTTCCACAACTTTTGACACGGGCTCCCTCAATCACTTGTACGCATGCTTGTGCATGTCGTTTTTTCAACAAAAAATCGAGTTGATCTAATTAGCCCGGAATTCGAAGCTCCTCTTTACGGATACATTCACGGAATCGTCGAGAACAACGCCTCGAAATTGATCGTCGCGAACGGCACCACGAATCACACGCATATGTTGATTTCATTGGGGAAGACTTTAGCGATCAGTGAACTTGTCGGCGACATCAAACGCGAAAGTTCGGTGTGGATCAAGGAACAGGGTCGCGAATTCCGAAACTTCTACTGGCAGGAGGGCTACGGCGCATTTTCGGTCGGACAAACGGAAGAGGCCGCTGTCATTAAATACATTAACAATCAGAAGATGCATCATTTGAAAAAGGACTACAAGTCCGAGTTTCGTGGCTTTCTGAACAAGTACGGAGTCGCTTATGACGAACGTTACGTTTGGGATTGATCGTGTTGAAGTCGAGTCCGCCGACGAAACCTTTTGACGATCGAAAGTTTTAGAAGCGAAATTCGATCGTCAAATCCAGTGCAAAACCGATGGATGCCGTTTCCAAATCGCCGACGATGATCAACAACCAAGCGTGGCGACCCAGACATGGTCGAACAGAAATTGGGATTGTTGGTCACCTTCGGCGACCGGATCGAATTTATGCGACCGACGTAGGGTTTCACCCTACGCTATGTTGTCGGTCTCCTTCGGAGACAAAACCGCAGTCTTACCGCAGAAATCGATCTCCCGGGCATCATACAACCCACGGACGCGCTAAACTCATCTTGTTAGCAAACGCTTTACCGCCGCTTGCACGCGTTTCCCGCAAGTCAGGACTGCGAAACTCGTTCTCCACTGAAAAAGGATGGCAAAATTATGAAAATCAACGTACTTATCGCGCTCTTCGTGCTTTGTTCGGTGGCCGCGCCGGCGCAGCTTCGGGTCGCGCCCAAAACAACCCCGGTGAGCCAACCCAAAAGCGCTGCCGAACAGCTTCCGATCCGGCGCGTGATCCTGTATTCGAACGGCGTCTCATATGTCGAGCGCCGCGGCATTGTTTCGGGTTCAGCCGAGGTCAATCTCTCTTTCAAGCAATCGCAGGTCGACGACGTGCTTAAATCGATGGTCGTTCTCGATCTTGGCAAAGGGAGCAAGATCGGCGCCGTTTCGTATAACTCGTCGGCCCCGGTTTCATCGCAGATGGCCGAGATCCCCTTTTCGATCGGCCCTTTGACGGGCGAAGGCGGCGGACTCGCGGGCGTTTTGGCGCAGCTTCAGGGCGCGAAAGTTGCCGTGACATCTTCCAAAGGCGCGGCGTCGGGCTCGATCGTCACCGTCGAGCGGAAACAGGTTCAGGGCGAAAAAACGACGACGTGGACCAGTGTTCTGGTCATCGCGTCTGAGACGGGAGAGATCTCGAGCTTCGACCTGACCGACGTCAAAGGCGTAAAACTCCTCGACGAGGGCACGCGCCGGGATCTCAATCAGTTCGCGAGCGCCGCCGCTTCGGCCCGCCGCCGCGACGCGAAAACCATCACCATCACATCCGAAGGTTCCGGCGCGCGCGAGATGATCGTCAGCTACACGATCGCCGCGCCGATCTGGAAAACGACCTACCGCGTAGTTCTCGACGAAGCCGGCAAGCCGTTTTTCCAGGGCTGGGCCATTGTCGACAATATCAGCGACGAGGATTGGAAGGATGTCCAGTTGTCGCTAGTTTCGGGCTCGCCGATCTCGTTCATCCAGCCGATCCAGAAGCCGTTCTATCGCTATCGACCGGTCGTTCCGATGCCGCGTGATCTTCAACTCAATCCGCAGGTTTACGAGCCCGGAGCGATTCTGGAAGGCGACAACCGGAATCAAAGCAATATCAATCAGCGACAGGTCGCGAACCTTCCAAACGGAACGAACTTCAGTTCGCAGCTGCAGCTGACGCCCGGCGCAAGCCAGTCGAACCAGTACGCCGTTACCGTTGACGGCCTGAGCTCGAACGAGGCCGTCTCGAACTTCCGGACCGTCGACCGCACGTCGGTCAGCGACGCTCTTCAAAACTCCTCGGAAAGCTATCAGAATACCACCGTCGGCGGAGAGATCGGCGATCTTTTCGAATACCGCATCGAACAGCCGGTGACGGTGATGCGTGACCGTTCGGCGTTGATTCCGATCATCCAAACGAAAATGGACGGCGAGCGTGTCACGGTTTACAACGAATCGGTCAGGAAGGATCGCCCGTTCAGCGGTGTTTTGCTGAAGAACAATACCGATCTGACGCTCGAGTCCGGCAGTCTGACGGTGCTTGATTCGGACGCCTATGCCGGCGAGGCGTTGATGGACCGGCTCAAGGCGAAGGAGCAGCGCCTGATCTCGTTCGCGCTCGATCTTGGAACGCACGTCCGCGTCCGCGACGAGGCCGACCGTGAACCGGCGAAGCTTGTGAAGGTCGTCAACGGAGTCTTCCAGGTGCATTACTTCCAAACATCGCGCAAAACTTACCAGATCACGAATCAGACCGGCCGAAAAAAGGTCCTCTACATCGAATACCCGGTTGAAGACGGCTGGAAACTCAGCGACGATTCGCCGAAGCCCGATTACGTGACCCAGAAATACTATCGGTTCAGGGTCGAGCTCGATAAGTTTGAAGAGAAGGAGATGAAGATCACGGTGCGGCAGGGGTTGGCCGACAATTACCAGTTGACATCGCTCAGCCGAAACGATCTGGCGCTTTTCGTGTCGCAGCGTTACATCAACGAAGAAACGCGGGCCAAGCTCGAAAAGCTCATCGACATTCGCGTCCGCCTCGGCGAGATCGAACAAAAACTGGAGGGTTTCGACGACGAGATCGAAGCGATCGAGTCGGATCAGAAACGGCTCCGCGAGAATATCGAAGCACTCTCGAAGACCGCAGAAGCGAAGACGCTGATCGCGCGTTACATTCAAAAGGCCAACGATCAGGAAACGCGTCTTGAAGAGATGGAGAAGGAACGAAAAGCGCTCGAAGTGGAAAAAACGCGGCTCGAAACCGACCTGACGCGCCAGATCCGGGCGTTCACGATCGAATAGCGTTTGGAGTTCCGCCTTCAGGCGGCGTCGGGCCCTGTGCCCGGCGCCGCCTGAAGGCGG
>JBGSWK010000056.1:0-3670 GCA_041752475.1 Pyrinomonadaceae bacterium
CGAAATTCTACAGATTTTGAGCATCAACATTTTTGACAAAACCCCGATAAACACACTGTTTCAGAGATCTTATTTACATAATTTCAAAGAGCAAGACTGTAAACAGTTGACACTATTCGACTTTTAACGCAACGCTAGTGAATTGCCTTGAATATACGTCTAATAAAACGCGATTTCAAGATTTCTCAGAAATTATTTCCGATCGCCGCCGACCGCGCTGCGAATCTCAAGATTCGCCTGCAGATTTAACGGAAAAACGGACTCAAAAGTCTCGCGGTTGCCCCTGCATCGGGCGCGAACGATCGATGTTGACGGCAGTTCCGAAACCCCTTCGCAACGCCGGTTCGAAACTCGCATCACTTCGGTTATTCCGCCGTTAATGCTACCTTTAAGACATAGTCTGTCCCCAAGAACGAGAAAATTCAGGACAACGGCCAAGGCTGTCCGCACGTCTTATCCGAGGCTGACGCGTGAGGTTTTTCGGACGTTGGTTGCAAAAGATTCAACGAGGTAAAAGATGAAAATAATGAACTTCAAATTTGTGACGGGAATTTTGGCGCTCCTGTTGGCATTCGGAACTGCATCGGTGTCGGCGCAGACAAAAAAGAAACCCGTGATTCGGCGCAAAGCTCCGGTCGTGAAGAAGACAGTAAAACCGGCCGTGAAACTGTATTCGGTTGAGTCCGGCACCGTCTTCCGCGTCCGTATGAACGATTTGCTCAGCTCAAAAACGGCGAAAGTCGGGGACACATTCCGAACTACGCTGACGGAACCTGCGTATTCCGGCACGGGCGTCGTGGTGATGCCGGTCGGAACGATCATCACCGGCAAGGTCGATTCTGTAACGCCGGCGAAGAAAGGCGGCAATCCGGGACAGATCGCGGTCAGTTTTATCGCCGTCAAACTTCCCGATGGATCGACGCGGGCGATTAACGGTTCGTTGACCGAATTGAGCACCAAGGACGCGAAAAGCGATAACGAAAGCGTCGCATCGGGCGACAAGATGAAGAACCGCAAGATCATCTTCATCGGCGGCGGGGCCGGCGGCGGCGCTGTTTTGGGTGCGGCGATCGGCGGCGGAAAAGGCGCATTGATCGGCGGACTTATAGGAGCGGGAGCGGGTTATCTCGGTGAGAAATTCACCAAAGGCGAAGACGCCCAGGTAAAGGCCGGGACAGAGTTCGGCGTCCTTTTGAATCAGGCGATCTCGATGAAAAAATGGGTCGAACCGGTCGATTAGCTGAATACAGTCAAAAAGAAAATGCCGCGCGGATCCGACTGGATGGCGCGGCATTTCTATTTGAGCGAAATCTCAATTCGACTACTTCCGGTGTCCTGCGAAAAGAAGACAGTTACGCGTGCTTGCGGACCTTAGCTAAGCGGCAACTCGTTGCCGTTCTCGCCGATTGCTTCCAGATGTTTGACGATCTTTTCGATAAGCCAGTTTGGCGTCGAAGCGCCGGCCGTCACTCCCACCGTTTTCAATCCACGGATGTCGTCGGGATTGATCTCTTCCTCGGTTTCGATCAGAAAACTCTTTTCGCATTGTTCCTTGCATACGGTGAGCAGTTTGCGGCTGTTCGACGAATGGCGGCCGCCGATGATGTAGAAAGCATCGACCATTCCGGCAAGGGCGCGCGCCGCGTCCTGACGGTCGCGGGTTGCCGAACAGATCGTATTGACGATCTGAACTTCGTCGTCGGTCTTCGACTTGACGGCTTCGGCGGTGTCGAAAAACGTCTGCGCCTTGATCGTCGTCTGCGAAACGACCATCGGACTCCTTAAACGGGGAAGCGCGGCGACCTCATCGACACCGTTGACGACGAACGCGTGATCCGGCGCGTAACCTTTGACGCCGACCATCTCGGGATGTTCCGGATTGCCGACGATAATGACGTGCCGGTTTTCGGCAGCCGCGCGCGCCGCAAGCTTCTGAACACGCGTCACGAACGGGCACGTCGCATCGACGACCTTCGAGGCCTTTTCCTCCAATTCGCTCTGTACCGCCGGCGTCACGCCGTGCGCCCGAATGACGGCAGTTTCGCCCCGCCTGATCTGGACGGGTTCGCTGATCGTCGTCACGCCAAACTGTCCGAGCCGGTCCATTTCCTGCTGGTTATGGATCAAAGGCCCGAGCGACCGAACCGTATCGCCAAGCGCGAGCGATTCCTCGACCATTTCGACCGCGCGCTCGACTCCGAAACAAAACCCGTATTCTTCCGCAAGTAAAACTTTCATCGCTTTCAAGTCTGTCATTTGAAGCCTCAGTTTTCAAACGACTTTGAGAAGATTTTAGCAAATGGAATGAAAGATTACAAAAAAATAAAGTTTGGGTAGCTTTGGAGTCGCGGAGGCTCGAAAGGTTCAACCCAATTTACGCATGAAAGAACTTACGCGGATTCTGTTTAGCCCAAATTGCGGGATTGATTCCAGCCAATCACCGACGGGTGATTATTTGAATCGAAGTTCCACACTTTGCACCATTGCGGGAAAACCGGCGCTCGTATTTACAGATGCTGATGTTCCCGCAATGGCGCAAAGTTCGGCTTGGTCCCGAATCACGAAATAGAAAGCTGTTTGCCCGCGAAATACGCTAAAAACGCGAAAGAATTTCATTTTCCGCCACGTTTTCGTGTATTTCGCGTGTTTCGCGGGAGAGAAATCTTTAATGCGTAATGTCTCTAACGGCATCGCGAAATTGCGGGCAAACGGCTTTCCATCGCGTAATCTGGATTTACGCAAGTGATCCAACCCGAAGAATTCTCCTAAATTCCGACGCCTTACTAACGCGTTATGTTTCCGTGGCGATCCGTGCTCGCTTCGCCGACGTTTTCTCCCGATTCGTTGTACCTGCGAACGATCAGCCTTCCGTCGCTGAACGGTTTCAGAAAGGTTTGGGCAAAATTTCGCGATTTCGGCAAGATAACCGTGTTGTCAACGGTCGAGGCTCCGACGATCCCGCCCTTGCCGATGAACATCGATCTTCCAATTTCATCCAAAAAACGATCTCCGCTGCTGCCCGCACCGATTCCGCAGCTGCTGAACAAAACGCGCGCGTTTTTTTGCAGAAATGGCGTGTTCATCGCGAGTCTACCGAGATAACTCGCCATGACGACCGTATGGTCGGCGAGTTCCAGGACACCGGCCGTCTTTCCGTGGATGACAATATCCAGAAATTTGACCATCACGAAGCTCTCGAACGCCGACTTGAGTTCGGCAATGGTTCCGACCTTGCAGATCGCCGAGCTTCCGCCCAGATCGTCAGCAAAACGCTGGGCGTAGTTTTCGAACTCGGGATCGTATATACAAAGATTGTCTACCGCTTCTCTCATCGTGTTACCTCACAAATGCGTTTGGAACCGCCAGATCCGTCGCGGCGCCGAAGTTCTGGATCAGCGTCCCGGCGGTCGAGCGCTGGACGTACCAGGTCGTTGCCGACGATCTGAACACGGCGGCGTCGAACTTGCCGTCGCCGTCGTAATCGCCGGGCGCCGGCGTGTCGCCGTTCGCGCCGAACGGGAACGAGTAAAACGTGAAATTCTCGGACCTCAGGATCAGCCATTCGCCCGTCGCGGGCCGGAAGAGCGCGACGTCGGCCTTGCCGTCGCCGGTGTAATCGCCCGGTACCGCCCGGTCGGTCGAGATCCCGAACGTGACGGCGATGATCCCG
>JBGSWK010000057.1:0-47983 GCA_041752475.1 Pyrinomonadaceae bacterium
AATTCTACAGATTTTGAGCATCAACATTTTTGACAAAACCCCGATAAACACACTGTTTCAGAGATCTTATTTACATAATTTCAAAGAGCAAGACTGTAAACAGTTGACACTATTCGACTTTTAACGCAACGCTAGTGATCGGAAATCACAAATCCGAAATATCCGAAATCCCAAATTGAACTGATGTTTTACGATTGGAAGAACGAAAAAGCACGAACCGTGGCGCACGGTTACAACCGGGCAGTGGCTGCGGGCGAACAGTTGATGATGGCGCACGTCCGGCTCGAGGCGGGAACGATCACCGCAGCGCATAGTCATCCGTATGAAGAGATCATTTACGTCGTCTTCGGCACCTGGGAGGTCACGGTCGGCGGTCAAACATTCACCCTCGGCGCCGACCAGACGCTGACCGTTCCGCCGGATGTCGAACACTCGTCCCTCGCGCTGGCGGAAACGTTGGCGGTCGTCGCCACGAACTACCGGCCCGAGTGGCGCGAAAACAGCGACCTGTGGCTCCATTACAATGCCGAAAATCATTTGTGGGGAATCTGATCTTGGAATTTCGGATTTCGGATTTGGGATTGCGGATTTCGGATTTGGGATATTTGGGATTTGGATGTTCCCGCCCAGTGCGTTTATCAAAATCCGCAATCCCAAATCCGAAATCCGCAATCCGAAATCCCCAATCCGAAATCGCCCCTTGGCCCGAGACGTTTGCACCCAAGTGCCGACCCGTACGACAATCAAATCCGAAATCCGAATTCACAAATCCGAAATCGAAATGTCTGAATCGAGCATTAACAATCCCCGCGCTGAGATCGATGCGATCGACAGCGAGATCCTGAAGCTTCTGAGCCGCCGGGCCGCGATCGCTCTCAGGGTCGGGGCGGCGAAATCGGACGTCGATACCTCGCTCTGCGATCCGCAGCGCGAGAACGAGGTGATCGAGCGGTTGACGCGCGAGAACGAGGGGCCGTTCGACGAAACGGGCGTCGCCAATATTTTTCAGCGGATCATCGACGAGTCGCTTCATCTTCAGCAACGAAACTTTCAGCGATCTCCGCGCGCCGATGCCGACCGCGGACCCGATCTCGAACGGATCGGCCGCCAGTCGCGCGTCGCATTTCAGGGTGAGCGCGGCAGTTTCAGCGAGGAAGCGGCGCTCAGAATTCTCGGGGCCGAATGCCGGACGGTTCCATGCCGGACGTTTGACGATCTGTTTCGGGCGATTGACGACGGAGTCGCGGATTACGTACTTTCGCCGCTCGAGAATTCGCTGGTCGGTTCGGTCCATCGCTGTTACGACCTGCTGCTTGCGAGTCCGCTGAGCATCGTCGCCGAGGTGGTTTTGCCGATCTCGCATTTTCTGATCGGACCGACGAATTCGACGTTCGAGTCGCTCCGGACCGTCGAGTCGCATCCGGTCGCGCTCGCGCAGTGCGAGCGGTTCTTTGCGGCGCATCCGGAATTGACCGGTGTCGCCGCGGACGATACGGCCGGAAGTGTAAAACGCGCGGTCGAAAGCGGCGATGCGAGCCGCGCGGCGATCGGCGGCAAACGAACGGCGGCGATCTACGGCGGCAAGATACTGCGCGAACACATCGAGGATCACGCCGAGAATTTCACGCGTTTCGCGCTGCTGACCGATAAACCCGACGAATCTTTGACCGGCGGAAAGATCTCGCTGATCGTGCGGCTCAAGCATATGCCCGGCGCGCTCCATAGCGCGATGCGGCCGTTCGTCCGCCGCGGCATCAACCTGCTGAAGATCGAAAGCCGCCCGATCAAAGGGAAGCCGTCGGAGTTCAACTTCTACTTCGATCTTCAGACGCCGGCGAGCGAAAGCGAATTGCGCGGTGCGCTCGAAGAGATCGGCGAACAGGCCGCGGAAGTGAGATTTTTGGGGCGATATTCGACGATTAGCATTGAAAGGCCGGACTGACCAGAGCGCAAGCCGACCGGAGAGCAAGCCGACTGGAGCGCAAGCGTCCCGCTTGCAAACGGTGCGAAGCGCCGTCGCGACCGTTGGAACTGGACGGCAATTTCGTGAAACGGCCCGTTCGCGCTCCGCGCTCATTGCAAGCGGGGACGCTTGCGCTCCAGTCGTTCTGAATTATTATGATCATCATTCTTAAACCCGAGATCGACGCCGAGAGCCGGGAATTTTTGCGGCTCGAGGCGCATCTCAACAATCAGCCGAATATCGAAATGCGCGTTCACCGTGTGCAGGGCGCGGAGCAGATTCTGACCGAGATATACCTCATCGGCAACACCGCCGCGCTGTCGCTCGACGAGATGCGAAGTTTTCCGGGCGTCGATCACGTCGTTCGGGTTTCCGAGGAATATCGCGTTCTCGGGCGGCATAAGAACGACAACCGCCCGAACAACTTTACTTATCAGGGCGTGGTCTTCAGTCAGGACAATCTCAACGTTTTCGCCGGGCTCTGCGCGGTCGATTCGCCGCAGAGTGTCGAGGGAATGATGCGGGCGCTCAAGGAAAACGGGCAGGTCTGCACACGGATGGGCGCGTACAAACCGCGGACCAGTCCGTATTCGTTCCAGGGGCACGGCAAGAATTGTCTCGAATACGTTTTCGAACTCGCGGGCAAATACGGGATCAAGGTCATCGCGATGGAGATCACGCACGAGTCGCACATCGACGAGATCCGCGAGGCGCTCCGCAAGACCGGCGATCCGACGGGCGTGATGCTCCAGATCGGGACCCGGAACACGCAGAATTTCGAGTTGCTGAAAAGCGTCGGCCGGCAGCAGGAGTTTCCGGTGCTGCTCAAACGCGGTTTCGGGATCACGCTCGACGAGTCGCTCCACGCCGCCGAGTATCTCGCCAGCGAGGGAAACCAAAAGGTGATCTTCGCGTTTCGCGGGATGAAGACGAATATCGGCGATCCGCATCGGAATATGGTCGATTTCGCGCATATCCCGGTGGTCAAGCGTCTGACAAGAATGCCGGTCTGCATCGACCCGTCGCACTCGGTCGGATCACGCGCGCGGAGTTCGGATAACATTCTCGACATAATGCACATAACGGCGCAGGGTGTGATCGCCGGAGCGAATATGATTCTCGTTGATTTCCATCCCGACCCGAGCGTCGCGCTAGTCGACGGCCCGCAGGCGCTTCGATTGGAAGAGCTGCCGATGTTTCTCGACGACGTCCGCATCGTGCGCGAGGCGTATGAGCGCCGCCGTTTGCTGCAGTTCTAATACATCTGCACAAACGCATATGATAGTGCACTGCATAGGCTTGGAATACGCAGACTGAACCCTACGCAGGCCAGTATCGACGGCGCCGAAACTATGTTCGACATAATACATATGGAAATACCGATATATGCTTAATCGAAGAAGCAAGCTAATTACCGAAGGTGTCGAGCGGGCGCCGAACCGGGCGATGCTCCGCGCCGTCGGATTCGGCGACGGCGATTTCAAAAAACCGATCATCGGGATCGCGAACGGCCACAGCAACATCACGCCGTGCAATCTCAGTCTCGGAACATTGGCGACCGACGCCGACGGCGCCGCACGTGCGGCCGGACTGATGCCGCAGACTTTCGGCACGATCACCATTTCGGACGGGATCTCGATGGGAACCGAGGGAATGAAGTATTCGCTCGTCTCGCGCGAGGTCATCGCCGACTCGATCGAGACCGTCTGCCAGGGACAACGGATGGACGGCCTGATCGCGATCGGCGGCTGCGACAAAAATATGCCGGGCGCGATGATCGCGATCGCCCGGCTCGATATTCCTTCGATCTTTGTTTACGGCGGCACGATCAAGGCCGGCCGTCACGCGGGCCGCGATCTGACGGTCGTTTCGGCGTTCGAGGCGGTCGGAGAATTCATCGCCGGCAAGATCGATGAAGCAGAACTCTGCGAGGTCGAACGCAAAGCGTGTCCCGGCGCCGGTTCGTGCGGCGGAATGTACACCGCGAACACGATGTCGTCGGCGATCGAAGCCCTTGGGATGAGCCTTCCGTACTCATCGACGATGGCCGCCGAGGACGACGAAAAACGCGTTTCGGCGCGTGAATCGGCGCCGGCGCTCGCGAACGCGATCGAGCACGAACTGATCCCGTCGAAGATAATGACGCGCAAGGCGTTCGAGAACGCGATCGCCGTCGTGATGGCGACCGGCGGATCGACGAACGCCGTGCTTCATCTGCTCGCAATCGCCCATTCGATGAAGGTCGATCTCAAGATCGCCGATTTCGAGACGATCCGCGCGAAAGTCCCCGTGTTGTGCGATCTCAAGCCGTCCGGCAAATACGTCGCGACCGATCTCCACAAATCGGGCGGGATTCCGCTGATCATGAAGATGCTGCTCGAACACGGTCTGCTTCACGGCGATTGCCTGACGATCACCGGCAAGACCGTCGCCGAGAATCTTGAACGAGTTGCGTCGGAACCGCCCACAGTTCAAGACGTCGTCCGCCCGTGGGACGCGCCGGTTTACCCCGACGGACATCTCGCGATCCTCGGCGGAAATCTCGCCGAAGAAAACGCCGTCGCAAAGATCACCGGGATCAAAAGCCGGTCGATCACCGGAACGGCAAAGGTCTATGATTCCGAGGAAGAAGCGATGGCCGCGATCCTCGCGCGGAAGATCGAGGCCGGCGACGTCGTCGTTATCCGTTACGAGGGACCGAAAGGCGGACCCGGAATGCGCGAGATGCTAGCGCCGACCTCGGCGATCATCGGCCTCCGTCTCGGCGACAGCGTCGGGCTGATCACCGACGGAAGGTTCTCCGGCGGAACGTACGGAATGGTCGTCGGGCATGTCGCACCCGAGGCGGCGGTCGGAGGGAACATCGCGCTGGTCAGGGACGGCGACACGATCACCATCGACGCCGACCGGCGGCTCCTCGAAGTTCAGTTATCCGACGACGAACTCGCCGAACGACGCAAGAACTGGACGCCGCCTAAACCACGCTACACCCGCGGGATCCTCGCGAAATATGCAAAACTCGTGTCGTCGGCGAAATTCGGCGCAGTAACCGATCAGTGAGCAGTGAGCAGTGGTCGGTGGCCAGTGGTCAGTGTGCGGTGGCGACCGGCAAAAGGAAGAGTGGGTGAGCGGGGGATGGGGAGAAGGGGCGAGTGGATTCAATCGCAAATCGCAAATCCAAGTTGTTAATGGTTAATTGTGAAATGGGGTAAGTGCGAGTTGCGAATTGGGATTTCAGCTTCAAGGCTTGCCGCGGCTTGCCGCCCGGATGTACCGAAAGTCTTGCGGCTTGCCGCCCGGATGTGCGGAAAGGCTGTGCCATTCCGGGAGCGGCCACTATCCACGCGGCTTCGCCGCCGATCGCGGATTTGCGGCATAGCCGCAGGATCAGGGGAACGGTTAACGGAAAGTCTGAGACTTTCCGCAAATCCGGGCGGCAAGCCGCAAGACCGTCCGCACATCCGGGCGGCAAAGCCGCAAGCATTTCCACTAATCCGGGGCGGCAAGCCGCAAGACCGTCCGCACATCCGGGCGGCGGGCTATGGCCGCATCGGAATACCGAGCGCCTTGATCCTCGACATCAGCGTCGTCGGTTTCGATCCGAGCAGTTCCGCCGCGCCGCCGTTTCCGTACACTTTGTAGTTGGTCTTTTTGAGCGCTTCGATCAGGTTTTCGCGTTCGAGGCTCTTCAATTCTTCGTAGCTCAATATGGGTCTTTCAGTTTCGGGCCCGATCTCCGGCACGATCATCCGGTCGAGAACGTCCGGCATCGAGAAGTCGAGGCGGTCGCACTGCGCGAGGATGATCGCCCGCTCGACGATGTTCTGTAGTTCGCGGACGTTTCCCGGATACCAGTAACTCCTTAGTTTGCGGACATTTTCGTCGGTCAACTTGAAAACCTCGCAGTTCATTTTCGTCGCAAACTGCCGGAGGAAATGTTCCGTCAGCGGTTCGATGTCTTCCGGCCGTTCGCGCAGCGGCGGAAGATTGATCGGAAAAACGCTCAGGCGATAATAGAGGTCTTGCCGGAACCTTCCTTCTTCGACCTCTTTCGACAGATCGCGGTTCGTGGCGGCGATGACGCGGACGTCGACCGTCCGTGTGCGGTCTTCCCCGACTTTCTCAAACTGTTTCTCCTGCAGCACGCGCAGAAGTTTTCCCTGCATCTGGAGCGGCAGCTCGCCGATCTCGTCGAGAAATATCGTCCCGCCGTCGGCGAGCTGAAAACGTCCGGTGCGGTCTTTGAACGCGCCGGTGAACGCGCCCTTCGCGTGGCCGAAAAACTCGCTTTCGAAAAGATCGTTCGAGATCGCCGCGCAGTTTACCTTGACCAGCGGCCTTTCCTTGCGGGCACTTGCCTCGTGCAGCGCGCGTGCGACCATTTCCTTGCCCGTGCCGCTTTCTCCGGTCAGCAAAACGGTCGCGTCCGTCCCACCGACCATTTCGATCTGCTGAAGGATCTTTTGCCAGACGGGGCTCTTTCCGATTAGAAACTTGTGCGGCGTGACGTCGTCGATCTCTTCTTTCAGATACTCGTTCTCGTCGGCGAGCCGCTGGCGCAGTTTCTCGATCTCCTCGAACGCGCGGGCGTTGGCGATGGCGATCGAGGCCTGTTCGGCGAACACGCGGAGCCACTCGAAACTGTCGCGCGAGATGTTCGTTCGCGAGAAGATCGCGATCACGCCGAGCGTATCGCCCTGAAAGGTCAGCGGGTGCGCCGCGAAGCCCTCGATCCTTTCGGCCCTTATCCAATCTTCCCGTACGACCCAGGAATTGCTTTCGGTCTGCAGGTTGTCGAGGTACACGGACCTTCCGCTTTCAGCGACGTGGCCGATCTTTCGGACCCCGAGGGGGATCCGCTGGAATTGGCCGTCGGTATTCGACCACGCGCTTTCGCCTTGGAGGTTCCGGCCCTCGCTCGCCGTCAGGTGCAGACAGCGCGTCCGATTCGGGCATTCGGGCCGCATCGTGCAGTTGTCGCAGATATCGCCCTTGTCGATCAGCCATATCCGCGCGAGCGCGACCTTCGTGTTTCTGATCATCTGCGAGGTGATCGCCTGCAGCGTCTCGCTTACCGGGCTCTTCCTGATGATCAGTTCGTTGATCGAATTGAAAGCGATTTCCGAAGTCATGGCGAGACTATAACGAAATTCCGTTGTCAGTGCAACGCAATACTGCGATACAACGAGATATCGTTGCGCAGGATATTTGATCGTCGACTTCTAAAGTAGTGCAAACACACCAACTTAGCGTAACAGATCGGTTTGGCACGGCGGGTGCACTAGTAGAGAGCGTGACGACAAACGCCACAAGCAATGATTCGAAAATAAGGGAGAAAGAAAATGCAAAACATAACAGCAGTCAATTACGAAACGTCGGAAGGCAAGGCGAAACAGCTCCTTGACGGCGTCAACGCGAAACTCGGATTCGTACCGAAGATGATGGCGACGATGGCAACCTCGCCCGCGGTCCTCGAAGGTTACCTGAACTTTAGCGGAGCGCTCGGTTCGTCGCTCAACGCGAAGCTTCGCGAGCAGATCGCGCTCACCGTGGCCGAGATCAACGGTTGCCGCTACTGTGCCTCCGCGCACTCTGCGATCGGCAAGATGGTCGGTCTCGACGACCACGCGGTTGAGGAATCGCGGCGCGCGTTCTCGCACAATGCCAAAACGGACGCCGCGCTGAAATTTGTCAAAGCGCTCGTCATCAGCCGCGGCAAGGTTTCCGAAGACGACTTCCGTGCGGCCGCGGCCGCCGGTTACTCGGGAAAGGAGATCGCGGAGATCGTCGCCAACGTCGCGCTCAACATCTTCACGAACTACTTCAACGAAACCGCGAAGACGGTCGTCGATTTCCCGGCGATCGAGTTCCCGCTGGCCAGCCAGTCGGCGCACGCGTGACAAAACGGACGGGCGGTCCGGGAAACCTGGACCGCCTCTTCGAAGAAAGCAAACAAAGGAGAGAACAATGAAACCGACCGACATCAGACCGCCATTCACAACCGAAACCGCCCTGGCAAAAGTCCAGGCAGCCGAAAACGCCTGGAACTCGAAGGACCCCGAGCGCGTCGCCCTGGCCTACACCGAGAATTCGGAGTGGCGCAACCGCTCGACTTTTATCAACGGCCGCGACGAGATCAAGTCGTTTCTAAAGGGTAAGTGGGAACGCGAACTCGATTACCGGCTGAAGAAGGAACTCTGGGCGCACTCGGACAACCGCATCGCGGTTCGCTTCGAGTACGAATGGCACGATGCGGACGGAAACTGGTTCCGGGCGTATGGCAACGAGAACTGGGAGTTCGACGAAAACGGACTGATGCAAAGGCGCTTCGCGTCGATCAACGATGTTCCGATCGATGAGTCGGAAAGACGGGTTTTCTAGGGTAAGACAAGGACACGAACAAGGAGAAAAAGGAAATGCAAACAATTACGAAAAGGGAAGTTAACGACGCGGTTAACGAGATGCTCGGGATCCTGCGAGAAGGCAGAATGACCGAAGGACAGGAAACGTATTTTGCGGACGGCGTCGTCACGCAGGAAGGCAACAATCCGCCGTTGACCGGCAAGCTCGAAGCGATCGAACGCCTCGACCAGTTCAGAAACACGATCGGCGTGGCCGAGTTTATCAGTTACGACATCGGCGCGGTCGCGGTCGCCGGAAACACGAGCTTCTACGATGCGGTCTTGAGGCTGAAGCTTCAGAACGGCGAGTCGATCGCACTCGAGCAGGCCGTCAAAACCGTCTGGAACGACGAGGGCAAGATCGTTTTCGAGCGGTACTATCACGGCTAAAAGGCGCCGATCTGCAAACCAACGAACAAAAGGACGAGCAAAGGGAGAATGACAATGAAAGTGAATTTGAGGATGTTAAGGGAGAAAACAATGAACGAGAAGAATCAAGACAAAATGAGCCGGCGCGGTGCGATCGGTTTGATGGCCGGCGCGGCTGCCGGCATCCTGGCGGCGGAAACGATATCAGCCGCGGCGGAGACGGTCGAGATCAACGAACTGTCGGATCTCGACCGGATGGCGGCAAAGCCGGACACGCTGGCGATGTCGCCGCGCGTGACGTATCTCGGGGGACCGACGTATCTGATCGAGATCGGGAAGTTCCGGATCTTGTCCGACCCCGGTTTCGATCCGCAGGGCACGGAGCGCAACGAAGGCCCGGGCCACCTGCTGACAAAGGTGATGTCGCCGCCGATACCGCCGGCGAAGATCGGCCGCATCGACATCGCGCTCGTGAGCCATGCGCAACATCTTGACAACCTCGACAACGAGGGCCGGAAGCTTTTGACGAAAGCGGGTATCACGATCACCACGCCCGAAAGTGCGGTGATGAATCTGCCGACCAAGTCGGTGAAGGGACTGAAGACCTGGGAGAGTACCGAAGTAAGCAACAAAGCCGGCGAATCGATCAAGATCACGGCGATGCCGGCGGTCCACACCAGCAATCCGGACTTGCGCGGCGCGGTCGGCGAGGTTACCGGCTTTATGCTCGAATGGAAAGGGCAGAAGAACGGCGCGTTCTACATCTCGGGCGACACGGTCTGGATCGATGAGATCAACGAGATCGCGAAACGCTATAAGGTGAGCGCCGGGATCTTGCACCTCGGAGCGGCGAACGTTCCGGCGGTCGGGGACAATTTTCTGACGATGAACGCGTTGGACGGCGTCCGAGCGACCCAAACGCTTAAGATGACCAACGTCTTTCCGGCTCACTTCGAGGGCTGGCGCCATTTCACACAGGGCAGTTGGTTCATCTCGAGAGAGTTTGAAAAGGCCGGACTGACAAAATCGCTCAACCTGCTGAAACCGGGAGAGGCACGGAACGTGGAGGTTTAGGCGATGACTCCGACAGCCGACGAGATTCGTTCGCAATTCCGGCGGCTGGATCCGGCAGGGCACCGCGCCGTGCCGGATCTTTTACCGGACGAGATCTATGACAACGGCGAAGTAATGGCTCCCGGCGGGCTTCTTTTCGCCAGAATGATCGCCGAACGGCTGAAGATCAATGAGGGCCAGAGGGTCCTCGATTTGGGCTGCGGCCGCGGCCAGAGTTCGGTCCTTCTGGCATCCCGATTTGGGGCGCGCGTCGTCGCCGTCGATCTTTGGATTGAGAACGGCGAACGGGACCGGCGCGCCGGACAACTAGGACTTGCCGGCGCGATCACGAACCTCAAGGGCGACGTCCGGCGAGGGCTTCCGGCGGACATCGGCGAATTTGACTCGATCTTCTGTATGCAGTCGTTTCATACTTTCGGAACCGCCCGCGGTATCGTAAATTATCTTGGCGGACTGCTTAAATCAGGCGGCCGGATTTGCATCGGGCAAACCTGTTTCAACCGGGAACCTGGCGAGTTGCCGAGAGTCTTTCGTCAAACCGACGGTTGGAACGCCGAGTATGAAAAGTATCACTCGCCGGATTGGTGGCGCAGGTTTTTTGAGGACAGCGGCGCGTTCGATGTTGATTCGAGCGCCGAGATCGATGACGGGCAGGTGATGTGGGAAGACCATGTCTTGTACTCGGGCGACCGCGCCGGGTGGACGACCGACTATCTTGAAAAGACGCGTTGGCTTACAAACCAGCTGATCTGGGGTCAATCCCGCGATCCGCACCTGACGCATTTTATTCTCAGTGCCGGAAAGAAGGCCGAAGGAGATAACCGTTCGAACAAGTTTGGGGAGGTTAATTGATATGTCGCACAAGTTTTTTGATCTGACGTTCACGGAAAGCGTCAAGAGGGCGCAGGAGCGCTACGGTTCGAGAAAAAGCTATTCGAGGTTCGAGGGCGGCAATCCCGATTTCTACGGCGTCGGCGATGTCGAAAAGGACTTCATCGAGGCCCGCGACGGATTCTATATGGCGTCCGTCAACAATGAGGGGCAGCCATACATACAATTTCGCGGCGGGCCGGCGGGATTTCTCAAGGTCCTCGACGACAAGACACTGGGGTTCGCCGACTTTCGCGGAAATATGCAGTACATCAGCGTCGGCAACCTGAACGAGAACAAGAAGGCGGCGCTGTTTCTGATGGATTATCCGAACCAGACGCGCCTCAAGATCCTCGCGACCGCCGAGGTCGTCGACGCGGGCTCGGACCCGGAACTGATCGCCAAACTGACGGTGCCGGATTACAAGGCGCGGATTGAGCGTGCCGTGATCCTTCACGTCGAGGCATACGACTGGAACTGTCCGCAACACATCACGCAGCGTTACACGATGGACGAGGTCAGGCAGATCACCGCGCCGCTTTCCGAGCACATCGAAAAACTGGAAAGAGAGATCGAACAACTGAAGTCAGCGGTAAGCAGTAAGCAGTGAGCAGTTAGCAGTGAGCAGTGAGCAGTAAGCGGTGAGCAGTAAGCAGTAAGCAGTAAGCGGTGAGCAGTAAGCGGTGAGCGGTGAGCAGTAAGCGGTGAGCGGTGAGCAGTAAGCGGTGAGCGGTGTTGATCCGGAACGGAAGCTAACCCGCGAACGACGAAGACAACGCAAAAATACCATATCCGGCGGTCACCGCTCACTGCTAACTGCTCACCGCTCACTGCTCACCGCTCACCGCTCACCGCTCACCGCTCACCGCTCACCGCTCACCGCTCACCGCTCACCGCTCACCGCTCACCGCTCACGGCTTACTGCTCACCGCTCACTCTCTCCTTCCAACTCTGCGGATTGCTGCCGTCGTCGAGGCGGACCATCGTGACCGCGCCCGGAGCGGGGCAGACAAGCGTGCACAGGTTGCAGCCGACGCATTCGTGTTCGTCAACGACCGGGAACTTGTTCTCGTCGAAGCTGAAACACTGGTGCGCGCCGTCCTCGCAGGCGATGTAACAGAGATTGCATTTGACGCAAAGCTCGTTGTTCACTCGCGCGACGACCTTGTAGTTGAGATCGAGGTTTCCCCAATCCGTGACGCGACTTACGGATTTGCCGACGATGTCATTGACCGACGCAAAGCCTTTATCGTCGAGATACGAATTGAGCCCGTCGATCAAATCCTCGACGATGCGGTAGCCGTAGTGCATCACCGCCGTGCAGACCTGCACCGTGCCGGCACCGAGCAAGATGAACTCGACCGCGTCGCGCCACGTCGAAATTCCACCGATGCCCGAGATCGGAATGCTGAACTCCGCGTCGCGCGCGAGCTCCGAAACCATATTGAGCGCGATCGGCTTGACCGCCGGACCGCAATAACCGCCGTGCGCCGCCATTCCGTTGACGTTCGGATACGGGATCATCGATTCGATATCGACGCCCATCACCGAATTTATCGTGTTGATCAGCGACACGGCATCGGCACCGCCTTTTTGCGCCGCGCGTCCCGGCGGCACGATGTGCGTCACGTTCGGCGTGAGTTTGACGATAACCGGCAGGTTGGAGACCTCCTTGACCCATTCGGTGACCATGCACGTGTATTCCGGGACCTGGCCCATCGCCGCGCCCATTCCGCGTTCCGACATTCCGTGCGGACATCCGAAGTTGAGCTCGAATCCGTCGCAGCCGGTGTCCTGCGTCCGTTTGACGATCTCGTGCCACGCTTCGCGCTTCGATTCGACCATTAGCGACGCGATCACGGCGTGATTCGGATACTTCTTTTTGCACTCGTACATCTCGCGCAAGTTGACCTCGAGCGGACGGTCCGTGATCAATTCGATATTGTTCAGCCCGAGCATCCGCGTCGAACCGTAATCGATCGCCGCCAGCCGCGAAGAGACGTTGACGATCGGCTCGCCGAGCGTTTTCCAGACCGCGCCGCCCCAACCCGCGTCAAAGGCGCGTTCGATCATCGAACCCATATTCGTCGGCGGTGCCGAAGCCAGCCAAAACGGGTTCGGCGATTTGATGCCTGCGAAATTTACACTTAGATCTGCCATATTCTGCTCAATTCGTTTCTGAAAATCCCCTGCTTCTGAACCGACCTACTTGATCTTCTTTGCCTTGATCGTTTGGCCGCCTTGCAGCAGCACCAAACCCGTCACCTTCCCATCGGAGTCCTTTTCGAACGTGATATTTGCCTTGACCGAGGGGACGACGAACTGAGTCTCCGAAACGGGCTCGAGTTCGGTTTTGCCCTGCCCCGTAGCCTGCCCGATCAGTTTGTCGCCTTCCCGGCTGATCGTCAGAACGAAGCCCGGTGCGAGTTCGTAATCGCCGGCAAGTGCGTCGTAAACCGCCGGATCGACCTTTGTTTCCTTGCCCTCGAGACGATTTATGACCTTGACCGCGTTTGTGTTCGCGGGATCGAGCTCGACCGCCTTTTTGTAGTTGGCGAGCGCCAGATCCTTTTGCCCGTCGGCAAGATAGGCCTCGCCGAGGCTGTCGTATGCGTTCCCGGAGGTCGGGAACATCTCGACGTTCAGCTTGAAGATCTCGATCGCGTCCTTGGCGCGTTTTTTCGCGAGAAACTGGTAGCCGAGCTTGTTGAGCTCGGTCTCGGCGAAATTATAGGTCGGGGAATTCGCCGCCTTCAGTTTTCGGTACTCTGCGACACCGGCGACGACGTTCGCAGCTGAAATGGTCTTGTAAAGCTGTTCGGCGATCGATCTTTTCGGTCCGTCGAACGCTTGGCCGTTGAGAATGGCGACGATGGAATCGGTGATGTTGCCGTGATACTGTCCGAGACCGACGTTGTCGAGTACGATCACGGTCTGTCGCTTGTCGACGACGCGCGTCAGGAGGCAATTGAAACCGTTGATGCCGCCGCCGTGCTGGATGTATTTGGTCTTTTGTTCAGACTTTCCGACCGGCCGATCGGCGATCACAAAGCCGTAGCCGTAGTCCGAAAGGCCCGGCGTGAACATCTTCTTCTTGCTTTCCGCCGAAATGATCGTGTCTCCGTAAAGCGACTGCTCCCACTTGAAAAGGTCTTCGACCGTCGAATACAACGAACCCGCAGCGTACGGAAGCGACATGTCCAGATACGGCGCATTGATAAATCCGTCAAGGGCCTTTTCATAACCCGCGGCACGTTTTTTGAGAATCGGCGCATGATTGTCGTATCCAGTGTTTGTCATCCCGAGCGGCGCCAGAATCTTCCCAGTCAAAACAGTTTCATAAGTCTTTCCGGTAACCTGCTCGATGATCGCTCCAAGCAGGAAATAACCCGAATTGTTGTAGCTGTACTTCGTTCCCGGTTCGAACTCGAGGTTGCCGCTCGCAAACTTCTTGATGAATTCTTCCGGCGCGTACGGATCGCGGCTCACTTCCTTGAAAAATTCCGGCAGACTGGTGTAGCTCGGAATTCCCGATGTGTGATTCAAAAGCTGGTGGATCGTCACCTTATCGCCGGTGTCCTTCCGATAATAAGGCAGATAATCCGAGAGCTTGCCGTCGAGTTTGACCTTGCCCTGATCGACGAGCTGCAGGATGAGCGTCGCCGTGAACTGCTTCGTCACCGACCCGATGCGGAATTTGGTATCGGTCCGGTTCGGAATGTCCCACTCCATGTCGGCCATCCCGAATCCTTTTTGGTAAATGACCTTGCCGTTTTCGGCAACGAGAACCGATCCGTTGAACTGGCCGTAGTCGTAATATGCCTTTATCAGCGCGTCAATTTTCTTGACGCTATTTTGAGCAACGGCGACCGGAACGGCCATCATTGCGACCAGAAACAATACTGAGATTCTGCCGATCTTCATCAATAAACTCCTTATCATCCGTCAATGGCAGTGCCGACCAAACGGCAATTGCCCCATATTCATCCAACCTTTACCATCAGGACGCCGGAATTTCCGCCTTCATAAAGACTGATGAGAGCTTCCGGCATTCGCTCGAGTCCATCGAGGATCTGCTCGAGCGGCACGAGTTCGCCGCTTCGGATCCAACCGGCGAGCGTGTCCTCGTATTCGGCGAAATGTGCCGTGTAATCGTAAACAAAGAACGCCTCAAGCTTCGCGTCCTGAAGTCCGAGCCGCCAAAGATTCCGGAACGCGTGATAATCGTCCGATGACATCAGGTATTCCGAGATCCGTCCGCAAAGCGCGATCCGCGCTCGTCGATTGATCTTCAACAAGACCGTGTCGAGAATCTCGCCGAAAACGTTGTCAAAATAAACGTCGATGCCGTTCGGGAACAGTTCATCGAGCCGTCCGGCGACATTGTCGTTCTTGTAATCGATCGCCGCGTCGTATCCGAGCCGATCGACCAAAAGCCTGCATTTCTCGGGTCCGCCGGCGATTCCGACGATTCGTCCGGCGCCGAGCGCGCGGGCGATGAACGCGCATTGGCTTCCGACCCCTCCGGCCGCGCCGGATATGAGCACGTTCTCGCCCGATCTGACCGCAACGATCTCGCGCATCCCGATGAGCGCCGTGAATCCGCTCATCGCCAGACTGCTGATGCCGTGCGACGGCGGCAGATCGGTGTTGCGCATCTTGTAGATCAGATAGTACGGGTCGTTCGCATCGACTTTCGCGAACTCGCGCCAACTGAGCTTTGCCTGAATCAGATCGCCGACACTGTAATCCGGATGTAGCGATTCAACGACCCGTCCGACGCCGCGTCCGTGCATCACGTCGCCGATTTCGAGCGGCCGTTCGAACGACGTTTCGTTCGTCATATAACGCAGCATCACCGGCGCAACCCCGAGGTACAGCGTCTCGACGAGCAATTCACCCGCGCCGATTGCCGGTCGCGGAACGGATTCGAGCCTGAAATTGTCGATTGTCGCAAGTCCGTTCGGGCGGCTCGCGAGAACCCATTGGCGCATCATCCGCCGGCAAACCTCACCACGTCGCCGGTCAGTGCGAAATGAATTCCCTGGGCGGCAAGTTTCCCGCCCTGCGCGGCGTCGACCGCTTCTTTGCCGCCGTTGACGCAGTCGCCGCCGGCGAAGATCTTCGGATTTGATGTCTGCATCGACTCGTTGACCGCGACGCGTCCTTTCTCGTCAGTCGAGAGGGCGAACTCGCCAAAAAAGGAAATTTGCTTTTCCTGACCTATCGCCTTGATGACGAGGTCGCAATCGATCTCGAACTCCGATCCGTCCGGCTTCCGGCAGCGCAATCCCTCGACTTTTCCGTCTCCGATGATCGCGGCCGGTGCCGCCTGCCAAACAAATTCAATGCCGTCGGCGCGGGCAAGTTCAAACTCGTAATCGTAAGCCGGCGCTTCCTTTTCCGTTTTGCGGTAAACCAGCGTCGACTTTTCCGCGCCGAGCCGTTTTGCCTGCGTCACCGCGTCGATCGCCGTGTTTCCGGCTCCGATAACGACGACCCGTTTGCCCATCGGCACCGATTGCCAGTCCCTCGTTTTCACGTGTTCGATGAAATAAAGCGCATCGATCACGCCGTCAAGGTCCTCGCCCGGTACGTTGAGCCGATTTGTTTTACCAAGGCCGACGCCGAGAAAAACAGCGTCGTGACGGTCAGTACGATCCTCAGCGCCGGTCTGATAGTCGACAGCCACCTTCTCAGCCGGGCCATCCGATATTTTCGTCACCGCCGTGCCGACCCGAAACTCCACGCCTAAACGCTCGACCTGCGCGACCTCCGCCAGCGACTGAGCCTGCGTCATTTTGTATTCGGCCATCCCGTATGTGTCGAGTCCGCCGGCGAGCGCGCGTTTTTCGTAGACGGTGACCGCATAACCGAGGCGGGCGAGATACGTCGCGCAACTGAGTCCGGCCGGACCCGAGCCGACAATGCCGACCGACTTGCCGTTCGGGGCGCCTTTTTCAAATATCGTTTTGCCCGAGCGCAGCGTGTGTTCGGTCGCGTAACGCTGCAGCCGGCCGATCTCGATCGGTTTCTTGACCAGCGTCTTTTCAACGCACGCGCCCTCGCACAAAACTTCTACCGGGCAGACCTTGGCGCACGACGAACCGATCGGGTTGGCATCGAAGATAACGCGCGACGCGCCGTCGAGGTTCCCCGATGCGATCTTCTTAATGAATGAAGGAACATCGATATGCGTCGGACAGGCACGCGTGCACGGCGCGTCGTAACAATAGAGACAACGGTTTGCCTCCTGCAGCGCTTCCGGAGCCGACATTTCGGGATGAATCTCGGCGAAGTTTCGTTCGATCTGATTGTTAAGGTCTTGCTCCATATGCAACGTTCATTATGCCGCGTTTGCCGCTCTGCTCTGTGTGATCAAGGCGAGAACGGCCTTGTGAACCACATCGGAAGACAGCACTTCCTTGAGGGCTTTGACGAAGTCCTCTTCATCCTTGCAGCTGGCGTCCTTGTCCGTGACGTGTGAGACAAGTCGCACCGGATACAACAAAATTCCCGGATGGCTTATCGTCAGCACTTTATGGACATAATTGCTCAACGCCGGCGCCACGATGTCGAATGAATATCCAACGGAATCCTTTCCCGTCATCTTCATCGGGTGAACGTGGGCTTGAAGAACTCCGCCGGTTTTCGTTTCCAAAAGCTCGGCCTGTCTTTTAAGAATTGCGATCGGCAGTTCCAACTTTCCGTCAATCGCGATCTCGCCCCACAGATCGTCTTCCATCTTTCGATTCCTCCAACTGAATTCGCTATTTTACATTCACGAAATATGATCCGTTGAACCGGTACTTGATGAAGCGGTTCGTTACGGTACCGATCTTGTCGTTCTTTTTGATGATCACAACCGGGATCTTTACGGTGTTGCTGCGCTCGTCGAACTGGATCAGTTTGATCGGCCGCTCTTTGCGTTTGACGACGGAAAAGAAGTCATATTCAAAGCCGATGTGGTCCTGCAGCCCGGCTTTGGTCTTAAATAACCTGACCCGGTCGTTCAGTTTGCTGCCCTCGATCCTGAAGATCGATACCTCTTCGTACGCCTGACTGGTCGAAAGAACCGACGTCACCCGCCCGAGATAGATCGGGCCGTTCTTGCTTTGAACCTGAAAGATGTCGGTGTAAAGACCGCTCGGGTCTCCGTCGTCCAACACTGCGGCCTTCGCAACAGTTTTGCCGTTGACGGCGCGATACTGGTAAACATTCTCGAAAAAATGCATCGTTCCGCCCGAAAATGTGTCCCACGAATAAATGCGCAGCTTTCCATCCTTTGACGTCGCGATGGACAGGTGTTTCTTGAGGTCGTTGAACGGATACTTGAGCGTCGAGGCGAGTTTCCCGTATTTGACAAGTTTCGCCTTCAGCGCATCGTTTTCGGCATCAAGTTTGACCGCGTTTTCAGTGCTTCGGTCTGCCGACAGCTCCGCGATCCGCTTTGCGTGGTTCACGAGTTCCTTTTCGATCTTCTGCGGCGTTTGGGCGAACGCCGGCGTGCAGGACAGTGCAAGAGCAATCGCCAGAATTCTCAAGCGGGATCGTGATATTTGAATACTCATCAGATTCGTTTTCGGAGCAACTGACAGCTGCTAACTGAAAGCTGATAGGCGCGATACAATTCTCAGCTATCAACATTCCGTTATCAGTTATTCGGAATCAACCTCGCCTAATCGTCACAGATCGCGCCGTACGCATCGGGCCGCCGGTCGCGGAAAAACTGCCACGTATTGCGGACCTCCTTGATCTTGTCCATATCAAGGTCGGCGACGATCAGTTCGTCCCGGTCGCGCGAGCCCGTCGCGACGAACTGTCCGCGCGGATCGCAAAAGTAGCTCTGGCCGTAGAATTCTCCGATGTTCCACGGCGCCTCGGTTCCGACGCGGTTGATCGCGCCGACGAAATAACCGTTCGCGACGGCGTGCGCCGGCTGCTCCAGTTTCCAGAGATACTCGCTCAACCCCGCCACGGTCGCCGAAGGGTTGAAAATGATCTCGGCGCCGTTAAGCCCGAGGCAACGGGCGCCCTCGGGGAAGTGCCGGTCGTAGCAAATGTAAACGCCGATCCGCGCAAATGCCGTGTCGAAACACGGATAGCCGAGGTTGCCCGGACGGAAGTAGAACTTCTCCCAAAAGCCCGGCGCCACGTGCGGGATATGCGTCTTGCGGTATTTGCCGAGATACTTGCCGTCGGCGTCGATGACGGCCGCGGTGTTGTAGTAGATGCCCGACATCTCTTCTTCGTAGATCGGGACGATGAGCACCATTCCAAACTGCTTGGCGACGTCCTGCATCAGTTTGACGGTCGGTCCGTCGGGGACTTTCTCGACCGCTTCGTACCAGCGCGTCTGCTGCTCGGCGCAGAAATACGGAGTCGTAAAGATCTCCTGAAAGCAGAGCATCTGCACACCCTGGCGGGCGGCGTCCTCGACAAACTTCATCTGATTGTCGATGTTCGCTTTTTTGATCTCGTCGATCGGCGCGTTGACGTCTCCGACATTGTGCGCCTGGATTAGTCCGGCTTTGATGATTCTTGACATAACTTATTCGCGAATGCCGATTTTCGATTGCCAATCCAAAATCCAAAATCGAAAATCCAAAATCAGAAGACTTTGTCTTCTATCGGGGTGTTGATTTTAACGTCTAAAACCTTCCGCGTCCAGCGGATGTTCGGGACGGCGAACTTCACGACGGTCGGGATTTTGACGCCGCCGAAGTCTTTGTAATCCAAGTAATCGACCTGATACAGAAAGAAACCGATGACCGTCGGCGTGCCGGCGACGCGGCGGACCAGGAGGCCGGTCTGGACGTCGAAAAAGAGCGATTCGCGGTTGTTGTCCGCGGTCGTCGCCGAGACGCGATAGACTTCGCGGCCGTCGATCTTCTCGAGGAACCTGACGTCGAGTTTCGGATAGATCGCCTTCAGATCGGGATTCGCGAAGATCTGGGCCTCGCGTTTGATCTGTACCATTTCGTCCGGTTTGAGTTCGATCTTGTCCGCGTTTCCGAATTTCGAAACGGTCTTCCCGTCGTAAACCTCTTTTACAACATATGTTCCGTAAGTCGTCTTGACGGCCATCTTGTCGCCCTTCTGCAAGACTTCTTCAGGTTCGGTCGTTTTCCCGTCGGGCTCTATTCGCTGCGCCGTGATCTGCCGCGTCTTGATGTCGCCTTTGCCGATCGCCGCTGCATACTTGGCCAGGAGTTCTTCGGTCGTGGGCTTCGTCGCGGGCTGAGCCGGACGCGGTTCGGGCGCAACCGGGAAGAGACTTATCGCCCCCTGCGGATGTCCAACGCCGCGATGGCAGGTATTGCACGAAACCTCCGGTTTGCCTTCGAAGAAGTTCTTGTTGATTTCGAACGTCATCTTGAGCATCTGCCGCGCAATGTCTTTATGTTCGAAGCCTTCTTTTTCATAGTCGCCGTCGTTTGAAGCGTGGCAAAACTTGCACTGCACGCCGAGACTCGCGGCGATCATATTCATCACCTTTCCCATCTGGTCGGCGGGCATGTCGTTCAGCACCTTGATGCTTTTGAACTTTTGACCGGCGGTTTCGACCTGCGTGGTTTGCGTGTTTCCCGTGTTTGCAAGAAAAGCCCCCGCAAAAACGGCAAAAGTGACGATGGCGATCAGTTTGATTCTTGTTTTCATGTTCCGTGGATTGTACCCGAACAAATAATTGATAGTTGAAAATTGATAGTTGAAAATCTCGGCTCAAGTCCGCAATCCGAATTCCGAGATTCCCTTAGCTCATCCAGTTGATTCCGGCCTCCGGATTCCATTTGGTCGTCGTCTTTTTGATCTTTGTCCAGAATTCGATCGAGCTCTTTCCGGTGATGTCGTTCGCGCCGAAGCGTGAGTCGTTCCAGCCGCCGAACGAGAACGGTTCGCGCGGAACCGGGACGCCGATGTTGACGCCGACCATTCCGGCACTCGCTTTTTCCATCACATAGCGGGCAAGGCCGCCCGATTGCGTGAACACCGAAGCCGCGTTGCCGTAAGGATTGGAGTTTTCGATCTTGATGGCTTCGTCGAGCGTTTCGGTTCGTATGATCGAGATCACCGGACCGAAGACCTCCTCGCGCGCGACCGACATTTCGGGGGTCACGAAATCGATCACCGTCGGGCCGACGTATGTCCCGTTTTCCTTGCCCTCGACGACCGCGCCGCGGCCGTCAACCAGGATTTTCGCGCCGTTTCGCTCCGCTTCCGTGATGTAGCCTTCGATGCGTTCTTTCGCGGCTCGCGAAATGACCGCGCCGAGGTTCTTGCCCGGAACGATCTTTCGCGCTTCGTCGCAGATCTGGTCGATGATCGGATCGACGTTGCCGACGGCGAGCATCGCCGATGCGGCCATACATCGCTGGCCGGCGCAGCCCGACATCGACGCCGTGACGTTCGTCGCGGTCATCGAAGGGTTCGCGTCGGGCAAGACGAAGAGATGGTTTTTCGCGCCGCCGAGCGCGATGCAGCGTTTCAGATTGTGCGTCGATTGCTGATAGACGAGTTTCGCGACGCGCGTCGAGCCGACGAAACTGACAGCTTCGATGTCGGGATGCGCGCACAGCGCTTCGACCGTTTCGCGGCCGCCGTTGATGATGTTGAATACGCCGTCGGGCAGTCCGGCTTCTTTGAGCAGTTCGGCCATTCGAAGACAGGACAGCGGGACGAGTTCCGAAGGCTTCATAACCATCGTGTTGCCGAGCACGAGCGCGTTCGGCATCGTCCAGTTGGGCACCATCAAAGGGAAATTGAACGGGACGATCGACGCCACGACGCCAAGCGGGAAATGCTCGGTGCGGCATTCGACGCCCTTTGAAACCTCGAGGATCTCGCCCGAAACAAGCTGCGGCATCGAGCATGCGAACTCCGTCAGCTCGATTGATTTTTCGACTTCGGCCTTCGCTTCGTCCCACGTTTTGCCGTTCTCTTCCGCGACGAGCGCGGTCAGTTCGTCGACGTTTTTTTCAAGCAGATGGCGGTAACGGAAAAAAACCTGAGCGCGCTCCTTGATCGGCGTCGCGCTCCATTTTTCGAATGCGTTTTTCGCCGAAGCGACCGCGGCGTTAAGTTCGTCCGCAGTTGACATCGGAACGCGCGAAAGCAGGTTGCCGTCGATGGGCGAAACGACGTCGAGCGAATCGTTTGACGCGCTGGCGACGAATTTGCCGTTGTAATAGTTTTTCGTGATTTCGTACTTCATAATTTCTTTTCTTTTGGAATGACATCAACCGGCAGATCAGATTCGCACGATAGGTCGTCATTCGCGGTCCGCTTCTTCCCGGGCCGGGCGCCCGTTCATCATTGCCCAGTATAGAACGAAAGCTACTCCGAACGTTACGAACCAGGCATAGGTGTAAAGCGTATCGAAAAGGCCCGGATCCGTAACCTGCCCGCCGGGGGTGACCGCGGCGCGCAGGAAACCGGGTACGACCGGAGCGATAGCGACGACAAGCGCTACGACCGCGCGCCAATTGAAGCCGTTCGAATACGAGTATGCGCCATCGGTCTTGAACAATTCAGCGAGCTTCAGGTTCTTGCCCCGGATCACGAAATAGTCGCAGATCATAACTCCGCCGATCGCTCCCATCAGACCCGAATAACCGATCAGCCAGGTAAAGATGTACGCGCCCATCGACGACATCAGCTGCCACGGCATCATCAGAATACCGATCACGGCCGTAATCAGGCCGCCGGTCACATACGAGATCCGGCGCGGGTTCAGGTTCGAGAAATCGTTCGACGGCGAAACGACGTTCGCCGCCATATTGGTCGTCAACTGCGCGATGAAGATGACGATCATTGCGAATAGAATAACTGCCGCGTTGTCGAACTTTTGGATGAGCTTAACCGGATCGGCGATCGCCTCGCCGTAAATAATGAGTGTCGCGCTCGTCACCGCGACGCCGATGAACGCAAAGGCGGTCATCGTCAGCGGCAGGCCGAGCGCTTGTCCGAGCATCTGCGATTTTTGCGACTTGGCGTAGCGCGTAAAGTCCGGGATGTTCAGGCTCAGCGTCGCCCAATAACCGACCGATGCGGTCAGCGCTCCGGGAAAGACCGTCCAAAAACTGTTCTGCTGTTTTTGGAGCGCCGCCGAATTTTCAAGCACGTTTCCGAGCCCGCCCGCCTTCGAACTCGCCCACCAAAGGAGGGCGATGCCGCCGAACAGAAGGAGCGGCGCTGACCAGGATTCGAGGTACTTGATGCCTTCGATCCCCTTCAGAATGATCACGACCTGGATCAGCCAAAAGATCAGGAACGAAAGCCAAGTGTGGATTCCGTAACCGGCGACCGAGGTGTCGCCGAGCATCTTGTCCCAACCGCTCCAGACCGCGCTCAGAACGGCGTCGATCGCCGTTCCGCCGATCCACGTTTGGATGCCGAACCAGCCGCAAGCGACGATCGCGCGCAGGACCGCCGGAATGTTCGCTCCCTTGGTCCCAAACGAGGCGCGGCACAGAACCGGGAACGAGACGCCATATTTCGTGCCGGCGTGAGCGTTCAGGACCATCGGGATCAGGACGACGCAGTTTCCCAAAAGAATGGTGAGCATCGCCTGCCACCAATTCATCCCTGCCTCGATGAACCCGCCGGCGAGCGTGTAGGTCGTGATGACGACGCTCATTCCGATCCAGAGCGCGGCGATGTTCCACGTCGACCACGTGCGCTCGGCGATCGTCGTCGGCGCGAGATCGTGATTCCAAAGCGGGGAAGCGGAGACGTCTTCTTTCAGTTCTTCGAAATCGTTCATATTTTCAACCACGAAGATACACGAAGTTCAGACGAAGCAAAAGCAAGATCCAAACGCACCGCCACGCTCGGTGCGCGGCCGAATCCGTTAGACTTGTGTCGCTTCGAGATCACAAGACATACCCTTTCCATTCCAGGCGACCTTTGCTGCCGAAGTTGATCAATAGACCGACACGGAGCTTCGTTGCCTTTAGGTAGTTGAGGATTTGCGCGGTTTCGGTCGAAGTCAGAGCCGAAAGCGCTTTGATCTCGACGACTATCTTGTCATTGCAGACGAAGTCAGGGGTGTAGTTTTTCTCAAGAAGATGATTTTTGTAGAAAAGTTCGAGTTTCACTTGTGCTTGAAAATCGATAGAGCGTGAGGCAAGTTCGAGTTGAAGGGACTCTTGATAAACAGGTTCGAGAAAACCGTTTCCAAGTTCACGATGTACCTCAATTGCGGCGCCGACGATCGCATATACTTCTTCGCGATAGAGTAAATTATCCACTTTGTGAGTCTCCTGATTGTAAGAATTTGCTCCATTGCTTGAGGTTGGAGCCTAGTTTCATCCACGAAGATACCCGATTCACACGAAGGAAAAGCAAAACGCAGGGGCGGTCGAACCGGCGAAAGAAAACTTCGTGTTGGCTTCGCGTCGCTTCGTGGACAGCGAGCAAAGGAACTTCATCCACGAAGATACCCGAAGTTCACACGAAGGAAAAGCAAAACGCAGGGGCGGTCGAACCGGCAAAAGAAAACTTCGTGTTGGCTTCGCGTCGCTTCGTGGACGCGAGCAAAGGAACTTCATCCACGAAGATACCCGAAGTTCACACGAAGGAAAAGCAAAACGCAGGGGTGGTCGAACCGGCAAAAGAAAACTTCGTGTGGGCTTCGCGTCGCTTCGTGGACGAGGGCAAAGGAACTTCATCCACGAAGATACCCGAAGTTCACACGAAGGAAAAGCAAAACGCAGGGGCGGTCGAACCGGCAAAAGCAAACTTCGTGTTGGCTTCGCGTCGCTTCGTGGACAGCGAACAAAGGATTTTCATCCACGAAGATACCCGAAGTTCACACGAAGGAAAAGCAAAAACGCAGGGGCGGTCGAACCGGCAAAAGAAAACTTCGTGTTGGCTTCGCGTCGCTTCGTGGACAGCGAACAAAGGAACTTCATCCACGAAGATACCCGAAGTTCACACGAAGGAAAAGCAAAAACGCAGTGGGCGGTCGTTGCCCGTCGTAGTAGAGAATCTCGCGAAAGGTCCCGAATTTTGTCCGCAGATCGCGTTCTGCCAGTTTGATCATAACCGGTTGCAGACCCCTCCAAAACAAGTTTTGGAATTATAGCAAGAATCATCGCGGCTGACTCGTCCGAAGAACATTTGCCAAGAGGTCAGCTTTCGTTTACAAATGGAACTGTCCCGCAATCGAAAAATGAAAAACAAACAAACACGACGCGAGTTTTTGATCGCCGGTTCCGCCGGATTGGCGGCTTTGAAACTGGGTGCGCTGACGGACGGTTCCCGTGCCGCGGCTTTTGACATCGAGGAAGCGACGATCGCGGATCTTCAGTCGAAAATGAAGTCCGGCGAGCTGACATCGCGGAAGCTCGTCGAGATCTACCTCGAGCGGATCAAAGAGATCGATCCGAAGCTGAAGTCGGTCGTCGAGATCAATCCCGACGCTCTTGAGATCGCCGACAAACTTGACCGCGAACGCAAGCGCGGCAAAGTCCGGTCGGCAATGCACGGCATTCCGGTGCTGATCAAGGACAACATCGACACCGCCGACCGTATGAAAACGACCGCCGGAAGCCTCGCACTGATGGACGCGCCGGTCCCCGATCGCGACGCGTTCGTCGTCAAGAAACTGCGCGATGCCGGCTCCGTTATTCTCGGTAAAACCAATCTCAGCGAATGGGCTAACTTCCGCTCGACGAAGAGCATCAGCGGCTGGTCGGGACGTGGAGGCCAAACCAACAATCCGTATGTCCTCGACAAGAATCCGTGCGGCTCGTCCGCGGGTTCGGGGGTCGCGGTTTCGGCGAATCTCTGCGCGGCGGCGATCGGGACCGAAACCAACGGATCGATCATCTGTCCGGCGACGCGCAACGGCGTCGTCGGCATCAAACCGACGCTCGGACTCGTCTCGCGCAGCGGTATCATTCCGATCGCGCACACTCAGGACACCGCCGGACCGATGGCGCGCAGCGTTGCCGACGCCGCGGCGATGCTCTCGGCGATCGTCGGACGCGACAAGCGGGACGCAATCACCGCGGACGCTTCGAAAGGGGCGAATGACTATACGGCGTTTCTCGACAAGAACGGTCTCAAGGGCGCCAGGATCGGCGTTGCCCGGCAGTTTCTTGGAAACAATTCGGACGTCAAGAAGATCGCCGAGGCGCAGTTTAACGCTTTGCGAGATGCCGGAGCGACGCTCGTTGACGTCAAATTTTCTGACGAGCTCGGAAAACTCGGCGACGACCGCCTCAGTGTTCTGCTATATGAGTTCAAAACCGATCTGAACAAGTATCTCGCGGACCGCAAGTCGCAATACAAAACTCTGGCGGATCTGATCAAATACAACGACGCGAACAAGGAAAAAGAAATGCCTTTGTTCGCGCAAGAGTTGTTTCTGCAGTCCGAAGCAAAAGGGTCTTTGACCGACGCGGCGTATCTTGAATCGTTGCGGAAGATCAAATCGGCAACGCGCGAGAACGGCATCGACGCCGTGATCGCGAAGGACGGTCTTGACGGAATCGTCGGACTGGCAAGCGGCGCGACGTGGTCGATCGCGGCCGTCGCCCGCTATCCGTACATCACCGTCCCGGCCGGATTTTTCGAAGGGCCGCCGGTCGGTATCGGATTCTTCGGCAAGGCGTTCTCAGAACCGCAGCTGATCAAATTCGCCTATGCTTTCGAACAGGCGACAAAAGCGCGCCGCAAACCGGAGTACAAGTAACGCAAGAGTGACGCTTTCAGGCGTTACCTGAATTTCGTCGGACGTCAAAAGATGATGCGTAAGCATACGTCGTTGCTGGAGTTATTATGAAATTGATATCAACATTCGCCGTTCTTATTCTCCTCAGCCTGGCCGCATTCGGTCAGCAGTTTGACCAAACGTTCAAACCGGCCATTTTCAACGATTCGACGAGGCTTGAAAGGATCAATAAGGTCTATCCGGAGATCGCGAAGATCTACAAGGACTGGGCCGAGAAGAATCACATACCCGGCCTGTCTTACGGCATCGTCGTCGACGGCAAACTCGTTTTCACCGGGAACGAAGGCTATACGGATATCGAAAAGAAGATTCCGGTGACAACGACGTCGATCTTCCGGATAGCGTCGATGAGCAAGAGTTTTACGGCGATGGCGATCCTCAAACTTCGCGACGAAGGCAAACTCCGCCTCGACGATCCGGCGTATCTTTACGTCCCGGAGATGAAGAATCTCAAGTATCCGACGTCCGACTCGCCGCCGATCACGATCCGGCATCTGCTGACGCACGGCACGGGATTTCCCGAAGACAATCCGTGGGGCGACCGTCAGCTTTCCGATTCCGACAGGGAATTGCTCGACCTGATCAAGGGTCAGGTATCGTTTTCGACCTCGCCGGGCACGGCCTACGAGTACAGCAATCTCGGATTCACGCTGCTCGGCCGCATCATCACGGTCGTTTCGAAAAAACCGTATCAGCAGTACATCCGCGAAAACATCTGGCTGCCGCTCGGGATGAAAAATACCGAATGGGAATACGCGAACGTCGCGCCGGACAAGCTTGCGCACGGCTATCGCTGGCTCAACGAAAAATGGAACGAGGAAGAACTGCTTCACGACAAGCCTGACGGTTCGTGGGGATCGATGGGCGGGATGCTGACGTCGATCGATGAATTTGCGAGCTATCTGGCACTTCACATTTCCGCCTGGCCGCCGTCGAACGCGGCTGAAACCGGGCCGGTCAAGAGAAGCTCGATCCGCGAGATGCATCACCCGTGGCGAATCAGCGGATTCAATCCGAATTTCACATACGCGGGCGGCCGCAAGTGCGCGACTGTGACGGCATACAACTACGGCCTAAATTGGCTGCGTGACTGCGACGACCGTGTTTACGTCGGGCACAGCGGCGGGCTTCCGGGTTTTGGCAGCCAGTGGCGGTTTCTTCCGGAATACGGAATCGGCGTCGTTGCGTTTGCAAACCGCACCTATGCGCCGGTGACCGCGGTCAATCTTGAAGTGCTCGACAAATTGATCACCGATGCCGCGCTCAAACCGCGACAACTTCCGGCGTCGGCGATCCTGAATCAGCGAAAGTCCGAACTGGTGAAACTGTTCCCGGGCTGGGAGAACGCCGAAAAGAGCGGGATCTTCGCCGAGAACTTCTTTGCCGACAATCCGATCGATCTTATCAGGAAGAATTTCGCGGAACTCTATTCAAAGGCCGGAAGGATAATCAGGGTCGGCGAGATGAAGGCCTACAACCAGCTCCGCGGAATCTTCGTCATCGAGGGCGAGAAGGCAAATATCGAAGTCTTCTTCACACTCAGCCCCGAGAATCCGCCGCTGGTCCAGCAACTGATCGCGCGCGAAGGCAAGAGGTGATCATTGCCGCGTGTATCCCTCGTTTCACGATGTTCCGGTCCAACCTCAGATTGCGATCAGGCTTCCGTTTACTCTGTTAGCTGAAAACAATCCGTTCCGAGGCGAAGGAAATAGGTGCCTGCATCCGGGGGGCGTTTGTATGGGTCAGGCAAATGCAGAGTAATCCGAATACGCGCCGCGGTCCCTGGGCTCTCTGCTTTTCCTTGACGCCAAACCCGCAAAGGAATATTCTCGGCAATAGATGGACTTCAACTTTCTGCTGTTTTCGCTCTTTTTCCCGAGAATCGTAATGCTCGTCTATCTTATCGCGTTCCCCGGTCAGTTCCCCGCGAATTCGGTCCCGCAATGGGGTGACATCTTGCTCGGCGTCTTTGCCCCGCGCGTCCTGATACTGATCTACATTTATCAGAATATGGGCTACGAAAATATCTGGTTCGCCGCGCATCTGGTCGTGATGATCCTTGCATACTTCGGCGGCGGCCGCGAGACACGCAGACGGCGAAGGAAGCGTTCTGATGATGTCTAGGCGGAAGGTAGCCGGATGACCTCGCTCACCTGCCGGATCCCGATCGGACCTGGCAAAAAACAAACGGAATCATCTTTCGATGTACTGGTCACAACTTAGTTAAGTGCTGGGCTTTCGATCGAACGAAACGAACTAATTTGCATTCGATTCTTAACCGCGAACGCGGGAAATAAATAGGGTCTTTTCTTGAATGACGTCGTTTCATTTAATTTCTCGTTTCTGTGTGTGAAGGCCAAATCCATCAGATGAGAATTTCAGCGTATCGAGGACGTTCAAACGCTCAACGCCAAAAGCTTCGCGGCTTGAAATGTCAATTTATTTGAGAAATTCGAAGGGCGAAACGTTAAAAACTGAGAATAAGGGAAAAGAGTTAAATCTGACACCAGAAGAATTGTTATTCCTCGACTTCATGGGAGACAGCGAGAGCGTGGAACGCACTGACAGCCCCGTGCTGGAAACCAATTATCACACGATTGATGGCGTGACCGGTCTTCTCGTTGTAAGAAATGCTTCCTTAAGTGCCGGAAAAACTGTCAGACCTACCAATGACATTACGGTAATTTGGGGAACTTATCGGCTCTTCAAAGGTAATGTTCAGCATTGAAGGAAAAAGAACCCAGTTGGAAACGATGATGAAGATAATCGAATCGTTAAAGTTTAGCAGGTAAAAATCAGTCTCAGCACTTCTCAATCATTCTCCGCGCGACAATCCGACGTCTTGGAGAACCTTCCCGAACCGCGGATCGTCGCGCAGGAAATCGTATACGTGCGATTGGCCGATCGTGATCAGAACCGGATTTCTCGCCTCATACGCACGGTTCAGGTACTCGATCGTTTTTTCGCCGTCACCCGTCATCGCGTAGGCGAACGCGAGGCTCTCGTCATCGAAGTATGCCGCCGGGTCCTTGTCGAGTATTGCCCTCCGAAACGACTCCTGCTGATCGCGGTATTTTCTCCAGAAACCTTTTACGCCGTCGCGCCTGAAGGCCTTGTAAAGTTCCTCTCGCAGCGTTTGGTCGTAGCCGTCGAACTTGAGCGCGACGAGGTATTCGCCGACGGCGTCCGCAGGCTTGCCGCGGGCCGCTTCGAGGTCGCCGAGGTTGAACCGCAGCATCGCGTTTTCAGGGTACATTTCGATCGCTTTTTCAAACTGCGCCCGCGCTTCGTCGTAGCGACCGGCAAACAACAAAATGTTGCCCCGCATCCGATTGATGATTAGCGATAGCGGATCGAGCTCGATGGCCGCCGTGATCTGCTCAAGCGCGCCTTCCGAATCTCCCGTGAATGCCAAATGTTCGGCGTACCACTGTCTCGCCGTCGCATAATTAGGGTTCATTTTGATGGCGATTCGATATTCGCGCCCTGCCGAGACCCAATCGTATTCGAAGGTATTGAAGACATAGCCGAGCGAGGCGTGGGCCTCGGCCAAGTTTTCGTCGAGCTCAAGCGCCTTCAGCGCGGCGTTTTTCGCCTGCGGCATATATTCTTTGGGAGAACGATCTCCGTAGAGCGGCATCAGCGCGAGCGTATCGGCAAGGCCGGCATAAGCCAGCGCATAGTTCGGGTCAATTTCGATCGCTTGCTGAAAGTAGGCGATCGCTCGCTGAAAGTCCCGCGCGTTGCGCTTGTTCCAATGGAAGCGGCCTTTCAGATACAGCCGTTGAGCCTCGGAACTCACAGTACTGCTTTTCGCGACACGTTCCTGTTGCGCGGAGGTGAGACGCAGCCTGAGCTTTTCCGAAACGTCGCTCGCGATCTCGCCGGAGAGAGTCGCAAGGTCCGCCATTCGGCGTTGATATGAATCGGTCCAAAGGACATCCCGCGTGGCTGATTCGACCAACTCGAGACGCAATGTCAGGTCATCCCCGTTTCGCGTAAGCCGTCCAATCAAGACTGCATCGACGTTGAGTTCATCACCGATGAGCTTCGCATCGAGGTTCTTGCCTTTGAAAGTAAAGACGGAACTTCGGGCCTTGACCGACAAGTTTGGGATATTCGACAGACGGCGGATCAAAGATTCGGTTATACCGTCGCTGAGATATTCGATTTCCGGGTTTGCGCTTTCGTTGATGAACGGCATCACCGCGATAGATCTTATCTGGCGGCTTCGACCGAGGTAGCCGTAACCGAAAACTACCGCAATGATCGCCACGACCGCCGTCAACGCCGCCCATTTTATTGTTCCGGGAATCGGCGCCCGCATCCGCGCGTGGTCTGACGTTGCACGCTCATCGGTCTGCCGCGCGATCACCGGATCGGCTTTCGAAACGGAGACTTCCGCGGTCGGGCGCGCGTTCCGTGCATCGACGCTTCTGCGCGCCGTCCGAAGATCCGCCAACAGTTCATCCGCCGTTTGGTAACGATTCTCCCTGTCTTTTTCAAGGCATCTCGTCAAGAGGCGGCGAATCTCGGGCGATTCGATCGATGTCGACCGGGGTTCGTCATTCAGAATCGCACCGATCGTGGCGTGCGCGGTTTCGCCCGTAAACGGGGTTCGGCCTTCGAGCAGCTCGTACAGCACGATTCCGAAACTGAAGATATCGGTTCGCGTATCGACATCGCTTCCACGGGCCTGCTCGGGCGAGACATAATCGGCCGTTCCGAGAATCACTCCCGAGCGCGTAGCAGCGATCGGCGTATCGCCGTCAATGTCGTTTTCCGGTTCGGCGGCCGGTTCAAGTTCGTTTCCGACCTTCGCGATCCCGAAATCGAGGATCTTAACCAATCCGTTCGGGCGGATCATTATGTTGTCCGGTTTGATATCGCGATGGGCGATACGCGCGGAGTGCGCCTCGCCGAGCGCCGATGCGATCTGAATCGCGATCTCAAGCGCCTGAACCGCCTCGATGGGCCGACCGCCGGCAAACTGACGAAGCGTTTTGCCTTCAATGTACTCGGTCGCGATGAAGTGCTTCCCGGCAACCTCGTTGACGTCGTAGATCGTAATGATGTTCGGATGATTCAGCGCCGAAATCGCCCGCGCTTCACGGATGAAGCGGTTCATGCGGTCGGTGTTCGCGACCAATTCCGGCGGAAGGAATTTCAGCGCGACCTTTCGGTGAAGCTTTGTATCGGTCGCCCGGTAAACCTCTCCCATTCCGCCCTTGCCGAGAAGTTCGACGATCTCGAAATGGCCGAGCGAGGTCCCGACCAGATTCGGCGGCTCGCCGATTTCGCCGATAAGTTCGGCGACGAGCTGCCTCGGCGACGATTCCAAGAAATCATCGTGCGGTGCATCGAGGGCGATCAATGACTCGATCTCGGCGAAAAGTTCAGGATCGCCGGCACAAGCCGTCTCAAGAAAAGATCTGCGATCCGCATCGGGAAGTTCGACGGCCTCATGGTAGATCCTTTCTAATTCTTTGAACTGTTCGGTGTCCATTCGCACAACGCAAATACTACGGGAGATCCGTCGGATAAAATCGAACGTTACCACCAAAACGGCAAAAACGTAAGTCCGCGGTCGGAGTTCCGCGGTTACGTGGTCCAACGGCGGCAGACTGCCAAGACTCATTGACAGCTATAGCCAATTCGCTAAATGGACTGACGGCGCTCGCGATCCTCTCTATCTCGATCGTTTAGAGTGTGTTTGCCGCGACTTCGATGCCATCTTTGTCTATTGATCGACAATTCTTGTGGAAATACTGATTGCGAAAATGCAATAATTGGACCGCCCCCCGCGTTGTTCAAGTCTTTTCCGCCAATCATTTTTTTAAGGAGCCCGAATATGCTTACCCTGAACGTAAACAACGTTGCTTACAACGTTGATGTTGACCCGGATATGCCGTTGTTGTGGGTGATTCGCGATGTCATCGGCCTGACCGGAACCAAATACGGCTGCGGCCGCGAACTCTGCGGTGCCTGCACGGTTTTGATCAACGGCGTGGCCGAGAGAACTTGCGAATACAACGTCGGCAACGCGGTCGGAAAGTCGATCACGACGATCGAGGGACTTTCGCAGGACAATTCCCATCCGGTGCAGGCCGCCTGGATCGCGAAACAGGTTCCGCAATGCGGGTTCTGTCAGTCGGGAATGATAATGGCCGTCGCCGGCGAACTCAATTCGGGCCGGCCCAAGAGCGAGATCGTCGACGAGATCAGCAACATCTGTTCGTGCGGAACCTTTCAGCGGATCAAAGCCGCGATCCTGAGTCTGTGATCAAACACCGAAGCATCAAAATGAAAAACCAAAAACCGAAAGAGAAACTGATGGACCGACGGGCTTTCATCGCGACGACGATCGCCGGCGCATTTGTGCTCAAGCTCAGCCCCGAGATTGCCGCCAAGGCCCTCGTGCCGGAGGCGCCCGGAAGGCCGTCGGCGGCGGGATCTTCGACACAGCTCGGCACGTGGCTGGAGATCGGCAGCGACGAATCGGTGACCATTCTGGTCGGCGCTTCCGAAATGGGGCAGGGCATTATGACCGGACTGTCGCAACTGGTCGCCGAGGACTTGATGGTCGACTGGGCGAAGGTTCGCGTGCTGACCGCGCCGGCGGGAACGATGTATTCCAACCCGCTGTACAACGCGCAGATGACGGTCGGCAGCGGAAGCATGCGGGGTTACTATCTGTCGCTCCGGCGGGCGGGCGCGACGGCCCGCGAGATGCTCGTTGCCGCCGCCGCCCAGGTTTGGAGCGTTGATCCGGCTGTTTGCTCCGCCGCCAACGGCCGCGTTACGAATACGCAGACCAATGCGGTTCTGACATACGGACAATTGGCGTCCCTCGCGGCACAGATGCCCGTTCCGGCGAACCCGGCACTCGTTCCCGATGCATCGCTGCGTTACGTCGGCACCGACGTGAAGCGTGTCGACATTCCCGCCAAAGTGAACGGGAGCGCGGTTTACGGAATGGACGTGAGGTTGCCGAATATGGTCTATGCAGCGGTCAAGCATTGCCCGACTTTTGGCGGAACGCTGACTCAGACGCCGGGAACGCCGTCGGGCGCGATGGCCGTCGTCCCGCTTTCGGTGATGGCCGGCAGCGGCCGCGGAACCGAAACGACCGGAATGATCAACGCCGTCGCCGTCGTCGCCGACAATACGTGGAAAGCGATGCGCCTCGCGTCGCAGCTATCGGCAAATTGGAGCATTCCGCCCTCGTCGCTTGCACTCACTTCTGCCGATCTGTTCGCGCAGGCGGAACAGCTTCTCGCGAACGGCGCGCCCGACACGCGCACCGCCGAGATCGTCGGCTCGATCCGCAAGCAGTCCACTCGCGGCAAACCGATCACCGCGACATACTATCTGCCGTATCAGGCCCACGCGTCGATGGAGGTTCTCAACTGCACGGTGAGCATCACCGGCGAAGGCACGAACCGGCGTTGCGAGATCTGGGCGCCGACCCAGGCTCCGGCGGCTTGCGTCAGCACCGCGCGGACCCTGACCGGTCTGACGGCGGCGCAGATCTCCGTTTATCCGACTTTTCTGGGCGGCGGGCTCGGCCGAAAATTCGAACAGGACTTTATCAGTCAGGCGATACAGGTTGCTTTGGCAGTCAACCAACCGGTGAAACTGATGTGGTCGCGTGAGGAAGATTACCGGCGAGACCAGTACCGTCCGATGGCGGTCGTTGAGGTTCAGGCGAGTCTCGACGAGAACAACATGGTCAAATCCTGGCAATACCGTAACTGTTCGCCGTCGATCAGTCTCCAGCGCCGGCCGACGTCGACGGCGGTCGACGGTCAGGCGGTCGAAGGCTCGACAACGGCTTCGGGGATGACCTATGCGTTCAAGACGCGCGTCGTCAAGCATCTTGTCCATCCGTCGACGATCCCGGTCGGATACTGGCGGTCGGTCGGCAACTCGATCAACGCCTTTGCGGTCGAAAGTATGATGGACGAGTTGGCGCACAAGGCCGGGATGGATCCTTATCAGTTTCGCCGCAATCATCTCGCGAACAGCGCCCGCGCGCTTGCCGTTCTCGATCAGGTCGCGACGAACGCCAACTGGGGCGGATCGGTGCCGAGCGGGCACGCCAAGGGAATCGCGCTCTCGCAGTGCTTCAACAGCATCGTCGCCGAGGTCGTCGAGCTGTCGGTTCCGGCAGCGGGGCAGATCAGGCTGCACAACATTTGGTGCGTCATCGATTGCGGCCGGGCGGTGAATCCTGATGCGGTGAAGGCACAGATCGAGGGCGGCATCGTGCACGGCTTGAACGCGGCGCTCTGGGAATCGGTGACGTTCACCGCGGGACGCTCAAACGTCAGCAATTTCAACAATACGCGAAAGATAAAGCTGCGCGAGATGCCGAACGTCAACGTCTTCATTATGCCGGCGAACCCGGCCGCTCCGATCGGCGGCGTCGGTGAACCCGGCGTTCCGGCGATCGCCCCGGCAATCGCGAACGCCTACTATACATTAACCGGCGAACGCGTGCGCCGGCTGCCGTTTTTCCCTCAAGTCGCGTAGGTTGGCAACTTGATGAAAAATTCTGATCGCTTCCGGAATCCTGTTCGCTTTCGCCACTATGCCGGCGCAGGTGTCGGAAGAAGATAACCCTCGACCGACGGATTGTTCAGGCTCGACGCGGCTCGGGTGAAATTCGTTGTGTGCGTATGTGGTGAACAGTTTTCGCAACTGCACGGTGTTACGAAGAAGTCGTGCAATACTGCAGTAGAATGGTGAGTGATTCTTACGGAGGACAACAATTTGCGAACAATTCGAAACGTCGCTTTTTTGATCATACTTCTCGGAACCTGCGCGGGGTCGGTTCTGGCGGGCGACTGGGTGGATACCAAGCATGCGGTCGTTTTTGACGGCATGCTCTACACGATCGAGAAGAGCGGCGCGCTCTACGTTACCGACATTTCGAGAGGAACGTGGCGTCAGATAGGGAAAGCCGAGTTTGGGAACACGAAGTTTCTTTTCGCCGGTTCATCGAATCTGATCACCCTCGAATCCGACGGCAGCCTTTATCGCGTAAGTCCTTCGGATGGTTCGTGGAGCCGGTTGGGCAAGGCCGGTGATTGGAAAAAGACGATGGTTGGCGCGACGATCGGAGACAGGCTTTACACGGTCGAATCGGAGGGCGCGCTTTATGAGACGAACCTCACGAACGGCGTCTGGCGGCAGATCGGAAAGGCGGATTTTCTACGGACAAAGTTCCTTTACGCGGACGGCGGCTGGCTTTATTCGATCGAGCAGGACGGCAATCTCTATTCGATTAATCCCACCAACGGCACGTGGCAGCGGATCGGAAAATCGAACGACTGGCTCAACACGAATCGCAGCACGATGCTCAACGGAAAACTGTATTCGACCGAAGGCGGCGCACTGTTTGTGACAGATCCTCTGACCGGCGCGTGGAGACAGATAGGCAAGAAAGAATTCGGTGGAACGAATTTTCTATTTGGCGCCGGTAACTGGCTTTATTCGATCGAGTTCAGCGGCAGCCTGTATAAGATAAGCGCATCCGATGGCAGTTGGGTGCAAATCGGCAAATAGTCAGCAGTTGTTCCCGGAAACCGGATTAGCTGATAGCTCATAGCTGACAGCTACGGTCGGTACTCGCGATTCAAAATTCGTCGGTTCAACAACTCCAAACCGAGTTTCAACGCATATTCAGCAATTTCAGCCACGCCGGCATCGCATTGAGATGATCGCCGTGGTCGATTCCGGTATTGCCCGCGAAGCCGCGGATCTTGAATCCTTTGGCGTTGACCTCGCTCAGTTGCTGCATCCCGATCGGGCCTTGTTTCAGTTTCGGCGTGCGTTTGAGTCCCAGTTTCGCGATCAGGTAATCGACGCATTCGGTCGTGCTCGCGTATGTTCCGGGGAATAGTTCCGAATGCGTGATGACGGACCCTCGAGCAGCGCATTTCCATCGTGGAGGCAATACAATCGCGTCGGCCTTCCTATTTGGCCAGTTTCGTAATGTGCACCATTTGAGATGTCGGCTTGGCAGGTATCTCAAATATAGAATCCGCCGTAACATACGGCCATCATTTAACAAATATCCAACTCGAGTCCGCGGCCAATTGAGAATGATCCATGTTTCCGGTCAGGTTCATTCGACCGAGTTCTGCGGCAACGCGGGCGCTTGCAAACGCACCTCACATAGGAGGATGATTCAGGTAATGAGAATTCATATTGAAGAGCATTCAAAAAGCGCAACGGAGGGGCTTTACGGTGTCCATCGCCTCGCGAACAGGCTCTAAATTCTCGCATTACGAAGTGCGCGAACTGATCGCCCACGGCGGCATGGGAGAAGTGTTTCTCGGCACCGATGTTCGACTCGGCAGGCGTGTTGCATTGAAATTTGTACGCCCGCTCGCGGAGGCCTCGACGAGGGAACAGTTAATCAGAGAAGCTCAGGCGGCCGCGTTATTGGACCATCCAAACATCTGCACAATCTTCGAAGTTGATGAAACGGAGGCGGGAGACATCTTTATTGCGATGGCGTATTACGAGGGCGAGACCCTCGACCGCGTGTTGGCACGCGGCCCCATCGGGATAGGTCGGGCCCTATCGATCGGCTTACAGACAGGACGTGGATTGGCTGCGGCACATGAACAGTTGATCGTTCACCGGGATATTAAGCCGGCCAACCTCATGATCACAACTGACGACACGGTCAAGATCCTGGACTTCGGCATCGCCCAATTAAGCGGTGAAGTTGATGGCGACCAGGATTCCGTCGTGGGAACACCGGCTTATATGTCGCCGGAACAACTCCGCGGCGAGCCGGTGGACGAGCGCTCAGACATATGGTCACTTGGTGCGGTCCTCTATCAGATGGTAACCGGCATACCCCCATTCGGCGTGGAACCGGTGTCGAACGTGATCACTTCGATCCTGAACGATGAGCCGCGTATGCCTTCTGAAGTATGCGAAGGGGTCTCGCCGCAAATTGATCATATTATCGACAAGGCCCTTTCCAAGGACCGACAGGCACGCTATAACTGTATCGATGCGATGGTCGGGGATCTTATCAGCCTGCAATCGGCCCTCGATTCGGGAGCGATCACCCGTAGATTTCCCGCGGCCGACGCTCGTTCCTCTATTGCTGTGCTGCCCTTTCAGGATATGACCGCAGCAAGGGATCAGGAGTTCTTGTGTGACGGAATTGCCGAAGAGATCCTGATGGCTCTCAACCGCATTCCAGATCTGCACGTAGCGTCCAGAACCTCGGCGTTTCAATTTAAGAATCAACCGGCGGATATACGAGAAATTGGCGCGAAACTGAATGTTCGCAATATTTTGGAGGGCAGTGTCCGCCGCGTCGGCGACCGAGTTCGTGTGTCGGCTCAACTCGTGAGCGTGAAAGACGGTTTCCGCCTCTGGTATGATCGTTATGACCGTGAAATGAAAGACATCTTCGCGATCGAAGATGAGATTTCTGAGAGGATCGCGCACGCACTGAAGGTCGCTTTGGGGAAACCAAATGATGGCACTTCCGGACTCGACAATCCTATAGACATTCAAGCTCACGAGTTCTACTTACAGGGACGCCAGTTTATCCACCATCATCGGCGAAAAGCTTTTGAGATTGCCCTCCAACTCTTCTCACAGGCAATCGAAATCAACCCTGGATACGCACGCGCGTATGCGGGTATCGCTGATTGTCACTCGTTCCTGCGATTGTATTTTGGTAAAGGTCCGGAAGCTATGAATGCCGCAGCGGAAGCAAGCGCGAAAGCACTCGAACTTGCGCCCGAATTGGCCGACGCTCACGCTTCCCGTGGAATGGCGTTGTTCCTGCACGACGAGTTCGAAGCAGCAGAGTTTCACCTCCGGCGGGCGATCGAACTTGAACCGTCGCTCTATGAACCGCACTATATCTCGGGAAGGATGCAATTCTCGTTAGGAAACCACGCTGAGGCCGCTGAGCATTTCCAGGAAGCATGCTCGATCGTTCCTGAGGCCTTCGACTCGTGGTATCTGCTGGGGATGTGCTACAGACGCATGGGCAAAACAGGCAAAGCGAGAAACTCTGACCTTGAATGTATGGAGGCTGTCAAGAAACGCATTCGTTCGCACCCGGACGACACCCGGGCACTGACAATGGGGGCATCCGTTCTGGTTGAAATGGGGGAGCCCGAACGTGCCGAAAAATGGGTTGCCAGCGCTTTGGCGATTGATTCGGACGAACCCATCGTCGAATATAACGCCGCTTGTGTTTACGCGGCGTTGGGGCTATTTGATGATGCTCTTAAGTGCCTGGAGGCTGTTATCAGGCACGGCGGGCTCTCAATGGACTGGTTGACGAACGATCCTGATCTTGACCCATTGCGCGATGACCCCCGCTTTCAGGCCCTAATGAACACGGTCGTGAGCAATACCCGTATCTCGAAGGGGTCCTCCTGAATACTCAGCGCGAATACTAGCCTTCACAATCACTCGTGTTAAATTGTATGGCAAAGGTTCTTGCCGTCGAATCTGTTTAAGCCGTCCTTGGTTCCAACCCAAAGAAAACCTGACCTACCCCGCAGCGTACAGGTGACGGTATTTTGCGAAAGGCCCAGCTCTGAAGGTATGTGGTCAAAAAGAACTCGGTTCTCCGCCTTGCTTGAAATTTGGGTCGTTGTTTGCGCAATTGCAGCCACCGTCAACGCTCCGCCGAACAGCAACATCCCGCCGATCAACGACAGAATCAAACTCCAATCATATCTTCGATTTGTCTTCTTCATCACCAATTGTTCGGAACAATCAAGCGGCTTTCGCGCCGGGAGTTGCAGCCGACGAACGAGACGATCTTGTATTGATTGATTCGTGTTCCGAATCAATCATCGCTTCCGCACGTCAGTCAAGAACTACTCGACTCTAAACACAGTCACGGATTTGGGCTGCAAATTCAAGACCAGCTTCCCGTTCCGGGCCTTTGCAGAAATCGGCCTCGGCCTTACGGTATCAGACTTCTCGAATGTGTTGACACTGTCAACGTTCGGAGCCGTAAGTGTCTCACCGACGGCGGATCCGGCCGAGATTCCGAACGCATTTATGTCGATCTCTACCGATCTGTTCGGGTCGACGTTGGTGATCGCCAACCACAATCGTCCTTCTTTGTCTTTGGCGGCAATGGCATCGACCCGCGGCAAGGTGATTCCATCGAACGTGTAGTTTCCGGCGTTAAAACTAACCGGCACAAAGGTCGAATCCTGAAAGGGCAAATACATCTTGAATACGTGATACGTTGGTGTCAGCACCATCTTTTCGTTGTCGGTCAGAATCATCGATTGAAGGACGTTGATCATCTGCGCGATATTGGCCATTCGAACGCGGTCCGCGTGCCGCGCAAAGATGTTGATGTTCAGAGCGGCCAGGATCGCGTCGCGCTGACTGTTCTGCTGGATCAGGAAGCCCGGATTGCTGCCCGGCAGGGGAGCGTACCACGCGCCCCATTCGTCAACCACCAACGCGATCTTTTTCTGCGGGTCATACTTGTCCATGATCGCGGAATGCTTCCCGATCAGTTCGTCCATCTTGAGCGTTTCTCTAAGAATTTCAGCGTATTCTTTTTCACCGAAATTGATCGAACTGTGCTTGTTCTCCCAATTGACGACCGTGTAGTTGTGAAGCGAAAGCCCTTGCATGTCCCAACTCCACTTGCGATCCTGCCAGCCTTTCATGATCGCTTCCGTCCATTCGAGAAATCGCTGTTCGCCACCGCCGGGACCGACGGCGATATTGAGCATTCTGTTCGCAGTCTGCTGCTCCGGATTGAAATTCCTGACGAAGCGGCTGTAGATTTTTAGCTGGCTCAGATAATAATCGGGCGACATATTCCCGCCGCAATCCCAGCTTTCGTTGCCGATGCCGAGAAACGCGATCTTATACGGCGACGGATGGCCGTTCGCCGCCCGCTCTTTGGCGAGGTCTGTCGGTTGATCGGTCGTCAGATACTCGAGCCATTCGGCGGCTTCCTGCGGGGTTCCGGAACCGACGTTGACCGACAGGAACGCCTCAGATCCGATCTGGTTCAGAAAATCCAAGTATTCGTGAGTTCCGAAAGTGTTCGGCTCGATCACTCCGCCCCAGTTTGGATTGAGCGTCACGGCCCGTTTCGGTCCGATCCCTTTGCGCCAATGATACTCGTCGGCAAAGCACCCGCCGGGATAACGGACATTGGGCACCTTGATCGCCTTGAGCGCTTCCACGACGTCGTTGCGGATGCCGCGGGTGTTCGGGATCTTTGAATCCCTTCCGACCCAGATTCCTTCGTAGATACCCTGACCAAGATGTTCGGCGAACTGGCCGAAGATATGCCGGTTTATCATTTCTCCCGGTTTGGAAGAATCGATCGTCAGTTGAATCTGTTGGGCGGCCGCGAGCTGGACCAGAACTACAACAGACAACGCGAGACTGAAAATGTGTTTCAACATAAAAAAAGTTCCCTATCTGATCAAGGGCGGCGCAGAGCTCTTCACCTTCCAGCAATTCCGAAACGACGTAGATGGGCCGGCAAGACCTTGATCGACACGTCTCGTCCGATCTTCGGGTCGCTCGCCCGGTAAACCTCGCCCATTCCGCCGACACCGATCAACGAGCGGATCTCGTATCGGCCCAGTTTTGATCCGGCAGTCAATGTCATAATTTTATTTTCACCCGCTCATCGCGATCGGCGAGCAAATTCAAATTACTGGAAATGCTTTATTGCTTCAATTCGATATCGATCGCCTCAAAAACCTTCGAACCAATGTTTTTGATGATGTGCGTCGTTCCGGCATTCTGCCATACGAAATCACCGGCCTTTGATTTGAGTTTCCGTTTTGTTCCGTCCGCAGTGCTGATCTCGACCTTTGAGTCATAAAGAACGATGCCCAAACCATGCATCCGATGTGTGTGCAGTTTTGACGATTCTCCAGGCTTTAGGATGAGGCGACTTACCCTAACCCTTTCGTTATCGATCAGTACCAAGTGGTTCTCCGATAGGATCGGAAACGGGCCGACGGTCGCTGCATCCTTGGCAGCCAAGATCTCGATAACGATAGTCCGAAAGTCGCTCGTACCTATGTTTGCGACCCGATGCGTTTCCGGAGTCGATCTTGCCCCGAAAGTGGTTTCCCCGTACTTGACCTCGTAAGGTTCTTTCTCGCCGCTTATCGATTCATCGATCAACTGCGCGTTGCTCACCCGCACGCTGACTCCGTCGTAGCGGTGCACGTGATATTTCGTTGTTTTGCCCATCGGAATCAGGACATCAAAGAGCCGCACAAATTCATTCTCGAATTTGAGCCGGTGCATCGGCTCCTTCTCGATCGGGACGCTATCCTGAGCGAATCCGAAGATGACAAATGCAAGCACAAAGCAAGTAACTGCGGCGACAAAAAACGGAAGTCTTTTCATAGCGGTCTCCTACAATCTTGAGAATGGAATTACAGTTTCCATCTCTATGTCGTTCCGGTTTTCATCTCCATTTTCTCATTCCGCCGATAAAGACGGCGTCCTTTGTCATCGCGCCGCGTGAGAAGACCTTGGGATTCCCCATCCTTGAGGATGTCGGGCCGTGGTGCGATCCGGTTCCATCCTCGAGACAATACAATAGCAAGGGCATCGCTTCATAAAATTCTATTCCGGCAAACCCATTCGCTTCAGTATTGCCGCATAACGCTTGTCGCTCTTGAGTGAACCAAACATCGAGTCCCGCCTGATCGGCAACACCAATTCAAAGCCTCGGCTTTCTACATCCTTTTCTATCCATTCAAAAGCCTTGTCTTTATTACCTAGGGCCGCATATACTACGGCGATCTGGACCCCAACTGTTTTCTCTTTTGCATAGGCATCTGCCGGTTCTTGGATTATCGCCTTTGCAGTCTCCGGCTGCCCGGTCTGTGCATAGGCAACTCCAAGGAAAGCGACGAATCTACGGATCTTTCCATTCGATAATTCGACCGCCTTTTTCGCTTCAGCCAAGGCATCGGCACCGCGTCCTTGTTGCAGATACACACACGCCATTAAATTAGGTGCCCCTGGGAAATTGGGATCTAGATCTGCAACTCTTTTCGCAAACTCGACCGCAGACTGAGGATCGAGTTTGTCCTCGCAGTAATGATTTGCAAGGTTGTAATTGACGATCACTGACAATGGCTCAAGCTCGTACGATTTCCTTAGCGTCTTCGTTGCTTCATCGACTCTTCCCTGCGTTATCAGGTATTCGTAGTACCATCTGTGCGCATTCGCATAGTCCGGACTCAATTCGATAGCCCGCAGAAATTCTTTTTCGGCTTCGGCCCAATTCCACGAGTACAAATTCACGTATGCGAGCGATGCGTGAGCTTCTCCAAGCGAATCATCAAGCTCAATTGCTCGCTTTGCGAACTGCCTGGCTTTTGACAAGGAATCAACAGGAAAGTCGCTATCCCACCACGGGAAGACTGCATACGAATCGGCGAGACCGACGTAAGCGAGCGCATATTTCGGGTCTTTGTCGATGGCTGCTTCGAACTGCTCGATCGCTTTTCTGAGGTTCACCCCATCCCTTTTGTTCCAGTAATAACGTCCCTGAAGATAATCTCTGTAAGCCTCCGCATCGGCGGTGTAGCTTTTCGCGATCTTTTCTTCTTCCGCACCCGTTAGCCTTGTTTTTAGACGGCTCGAAACATCTTTGGCGATCTCGCTCTGAAGTGACACAAGTTCCGACTGCTTTCGTACATATCGCTCGCTCCAAAGTACCGCGTCTTTCCGAACATCGACGAGTTCCAGACTCAGCGTCAATTCGTCCCCGCGTTGAACGATCCGGCCATTCAATACCGCGTGCACATTCAATTCCTGTGCAATAGTTTTCGCGTCAGTTTTCTGTCCTTTGTAACGAAAGACGGATGAGCTAGGCTTGACGATCAAATTTGGTAGTTTGGACAAACTCCCGATCAAAGTCTCGGTCATTCCATCCGAGAGATATTCGACATCAGCATTGCCGCTTTCATTGACAAACGGCATGACGGCGATCGATTCGATCTGTTTGGCCGGGGTGATGGATCGATAAGCAAAGAATCCGCCAAGAACGATGACCGCGAGCGCGAGCGGAGCGAAAATCAGACGCTTGTCAAAGCTCTTCTTGGTCTCACTGATTCCCGACGGCAAAACAGCAGTTTGTTCGGTCGTGTGGATCTGTGCGCGCGTCGGCTCCTCGCCCGGAGCGGTCGTCGCATGCAGGATCGCCGTCGCCGGCTCTTCAGGCGACAAGCCGTAGACAAGTCCGGTTCCGTCACTAAGACAGTAGCTTAGCGTGTCGTCGTAGTAGTCTCGTCTGCATTCAGGGCATCGTTTCATAATGTTCTATTCCGGCAGGTTTAGGCGTTTGAGGATTGCCTTAAATCGCGGATCATCACGCAGGGGCCGCATATATAACTCGACGTTGAGCCGATGCATTTCCCAATTACGTTCCTCGAGTGCCTTTTCTAACTCAACGAACGCTTTGTCCTTCTCACCCAAAGCACCATAGATCGCAGCGAGCCGGGCCGTCGGCACCCACTCCGTTTTCGCGAGTTCCCGATACCGGGCGATCATTTCCTCCGCTTTGTCGCGGCGTCCGGCTTTGGCATAGGCAAATCCCGCATCACGAATGGCCATTTGGCTATTTGGATCATCTCGTAGCCATTTCTCACATATAGCTATCGCCTCATCGTGCCTGCCCATTTCGGTGAGGACCGATGCAAGCATCCATCGCGAAAGTAGGTGGTTCGGTTCCAGATCGTGAATTTTACGCGCCTCAACAAGAGCTTCCTCATTTTGTCCTCGTATGAGGTTCACCAAGGCGACAGTAACCCCCATATTCACATCCAAGGGTTCTCCTTTTAGCCCTTGTTTGATCTCGCTGATGGCTTCGTCAATTCTGCCCATCGGGAGCAGATATATCTGTCCGTAACGAAAATGGGCCGAAAAATTATTCGGATCGAGTTCGAGTGCTCGTTTGAACGAGCGTTCGCCGTCAGCCCAGTTCCAGTCATAGATCACCTGTGCATAAGCGAGAAAAGTGTGGGCCTCGGATAGCGCCGGGTCAATTTCCAATGCTTTTTCGGCTGCGGCTTTTGCTTCAGGAAAGGCCTCCCTTGGAGAAAGGTAAGGATAGGCCGGCATAGTGCCATAGACTTCGGAGAGCCGAGCATATGCCAATGCGAATTTTGGATCGAGCTTGACAGCCTGCTTGAAGTATTCGATAGAGCGGAGCATTTCCTCCTTTGTCCGCTTGGCAAAGCTGTGGCGTCCGCGCATGTAAAGCTGGTAGGCCTCATTATTGTCTGTGTATTTTTTGCTGATGCCCGTTTCGTTGCCCGACAACTTCAGTTCCAGCTTTTGCGTGATAGTCGTCGCGATCTCGCGCTGCGTGGCCAGCAGATCGGCCATCTTACGGTCGTACTGTTCGGCCCAAATGAGCTTCTTTGTCCGTGCGTCGATCAATTGCACGCTGATCGAAAGGTCATCGCCGCGCTGTGACAAACGCCCCGACATGACCGCGTCGACCTCGAGTTCCTGGGCAATCTTCGCAACATCCGTTTCCTTCCCCTTGTACCGCATGACCGAGCTCGTTGGGCTGACCTTCAGATTCGGCAACTGCGAAAGACGATAGATCAGCGAATCCGCCAGCCCGTCCGAAAGATAGTCGGTATCGGCATCCCCACTGCGGTTCTCGAAAGGAAGAACAGCGATCGAATTAACTTGACTGCTGTCAGAAGCGGTGAAATAGCGATATCCAAGAAATCCGCCGAGGACTATGACCGCGAGAGCCAGCGGAGCGAAGAGCAGGCGTCTATCAAAGCTCCGAGGCTTCGCAGCAACATCACCCGTACCAGTCGGGAAAACCGCCGTTTGGTCTGTCATGTGGATTTGGGCACGAGTCGGTGCCTCGCCCGGAGGTGTGGTGATATCAAGTATCGCCGTCGCCGGTTCGTCCCCAACCGAAGCCGTCGCCGGGCCTTCGAGCAGTGCATTTCCATCGTCGAGACAATACAGCAGCGTATCGTCGTAATAATCCCGTCTGCATTCAGGGCATCGTTTCATAAATCTTTATTCCGGCATATTCATCCTTCTCAACAGGTTCCTATATCGCGGGTCGTCGCGAAGGGGATCCCAGAGCGGGTCGACTTTGAGGGAAGCGGCCCCTACTGCACGGACCTGGATCGCCTTATCAAGGTCTGCGAACGCATTCTCGATATCTCCAAGTCCGACATTTACGAAAGCCGCCTCGCTAAATTGCTTCGATTCTCTAAGCGTTTGAATCACGTTCCGGGCTTCTTTCTCTCGGCCTGTCTTTGCGTACGCGTATCCAACAATGTCCAGCACTTTGTGATTCCTTATGTAAGTATCCGTCAAGATCTCGTCATACTTTCCGGTAGCGGCTGCGACCAAGCAAACGAAATATTGAGTTGGAGGAAAATTGGGATCGAGGTCGGTTGCCTTTCTCACCTGGATCGCTGCCTTTTCAAATTGGCGAAGATTGAAATAGGCACCGGCAAGGTTTGCATTGAGGATCAGTGAGAGTGGCTCCAGTTCCACAGCCCGCTCCATTTCCCGTAGGCCCTCCTCTGTTCGGCCGAGCGTTTGAAGCAGAAGACTATAGTAATAATGAGAATTCGCTACGTTTGGGTCGATCTCGATCGATCTTTTGAACGCGGCCTCAGCTTCAGACCAGTTGCCGAAACCGAAATCCCACAACGCAAAGCCCAATGCGGAATGGGCCTCGGCAAGACCTGGATCGACGCTCAATGCTTGTCGTGCCGCCGAAACGGCCTTACTGATACTTTCGTCACGCGGCAACGCACCGTTGAATGAAGCGATAGCGAAAGCTTCGGCCAAGCCCACATAGGCAAGTGCAAAATCAGGCGCCAGCTTTGCCGCCTGCTGATAGTAGCCAATACTCTTTAGGACATCGTCCGGCGTTCGCTTGGCAAAGTGAAACCGTCCTTTTAGATAGATCTGATAGGCTGCGTCGTTCGTGGTATATGTCTTCGCAAGCTTTCGCTCAGCCTCGCCCGATAATTTCAGTTGGAGTTTTTGCGTGATCGTAGCCGCGATCTCGCGCTGGGTTGCAAGCAGATCAGCCATCTTTCGCTCGTACTGTTCGCCCCACAACGACCGGTTGTTTACAGCGTCGATCAGTTCTACGCTGATACTCAGGCTGTCGCCTCGCGGGGTGACTTTGCCGAACAAAACCGCTTTTACACCCAATTCGCCGGCGATCTTCTGCGCGTCAAACTCTTTCCCCTTGTACCGGATGACCGAACTTGCCGGGCTGACCTTTAGGTCCGGGAGCTGCGAGAGCCGATACACAAGCGTTTCGGCAAGGCCGTCGCTTAGATATTCAGAATCAGGATTTCCGCCGACGTTTTGAAATGGCAAAACTGCAATCGAATTGATCTGCTCAGACAGTGCAGGATTGAAATACCGGTAGCTGAAAAAACCGCCAACCAGCACGGCCACGGCAGCCACCGCAGCGATCAGCGGCTTTGCCGCGCTCTTTGAGGAGTTGCTTGGCTTCTCCGACAAGTCAGAACCACCTGCAATAGCGGATGGTTGAAGAATCGCCGTTTTAGCTTCCGTCTCGTCTGTGGGCTGCGTAAAACCACCCGCTACCGCAGGTGGTACTGACAAAATAGCCGTCGCCGGTTCGTCAGGAGACGGAACCGAGCCCTGAACGAGCGCTTTCCCATCCTCAAGACAATACAACAACGTATCGTCGTAATAATCACGCCTGCATTCAGGGCATCGTTTCATTTACTTCACCTTTCCGGGGCCCCAGAGCGCTCGGCCGGAGAATTTGCCGGTATGGTTACCGTCCTTGAGCATCTGGACGCCGTTAACGAAAACGTCGCGGACGCCGACCGAGTATTGGTGCGGCTTTTCGAAGGTTGCTTTGTCGGCTATGGTGTCTGGATCGAATATCACGACATCGGCATAATAACCCGGTTTTAGCATTCCGCGGCGGTCGAGGCCGAGATTTGTCGCCGGAAGGCTCGAAAGTCTTCTCACGGCTTCTTCCAGCGACATCACTTTTTCCTCGCGGACGTATTTGCCTAGCAAGCGGGCAAACGTGCCGTACGTACGCGGATGGGGATTTGATCGAAGAAAGTTTCCCTCCGGAGCCATCGAACCCGCGTCTGAGCCGAACGAGACCCACGGGTATCGCATCTGCTTTTTGAGGTTGTCCTCGCTCATCATGAAGTAGATCGTTCCGATATTGCCATTGTTTTCGATCAAGAGATCGATGATGGTGTTCTGCGGATCGGTGCCCTGGGCTTTTGCTACTTCATCTAGTGTTTTGCCGTTCATCGGCCGCCATTTTTCGCTGCTGAAACCGGCAAGGATCAGCTTGTCAGGCGAACCGGCGAGCAGGAGCATGTTTTCCCACTTGTCCGTCGGGGTTCGCATCTCGTCAATGATCTTTTTGCGAGTTTCGGGGTCCTTGAGCCGCTTGAGCAGCTCGGCGTTTCCGCCTTCCTGCGTCCATGGCGGCAGCGTCGCGGTCAGGCCCGTGCCGCCGGCGGTGTAGGTGTACATATCGGCGGT
>JBGSWK010000058.1:0-65702 GCA_041752475.1 Pyrinomonadaceae bacterium
CGCGTCCGCCGCGTCCGCCTCGGCGGACAGTCATTTCTTCACGCTCTGCCGGTTCGCTGACGCTCGCTTCGGCATCCTTCATCTTGCCGCCTTTTCCGCGCCGTCCGCGCGATACCGGTTTCTTGGCTTCAGCGGCCGGCGCCTCAGTCGTTTCCATCGCCGCTTCGACCGGTGCCGATTCGACCGCCTCGGTCTTCGCCGCTTTTGAGCCGCCGCGTTTGCCGCGTGCCGGTTTCTTCGTCGATTCGGCAGAAGCTTCAGGTTCGATTTCGGCGACGGCTTCGGCCACAGGCTCTTTTACCGCCTTGCCGCCCGATTTTCCGCGTCGTCCCTTTGCCGCCTTTTGCGGCGCCGACTCGCCTTCGTCTTCGTCGGCGATTCGCTCGAATCCTCCCGACTCGTGTTCGACGGCTGCAAGCAGTGAACCGACCTCGACAACGGTTTCGCCTTCCATTTCAAACTCGATCGCGCGAACTTTGTCGACGATCGACTCCTGGCGATAGGCGTCCTTGAACATCTCGCCGGTGAATTCGTCGTCGACGATGCGTTCGAAATTCGAATCTCCCGCTTCTTGCATTAATTCCGGCAGGCTCTGACCTGACTCGACAGATTCCTGAATTCGCTTTTCACGCTTACGGTCGCGTCGATTGCGGCGTTGTTTCGGTCTGTCGCCCGAATCTTCGTCTGCATCCTCAGATTCGACTTCGGCCTTGCCGCGCGTTTCAATTTCTTCGGGTTCCGGGGAATCATCCGACTCGTCCGGATCGTCTGACTCGGCAAGCGGTTCGACAATTTCCTGAACCGACTCCATTTCCTTTTCACGTGCGATCCGCGCGCGTTCGATCCTGTCGTTCGCCTCACGACGCGCCTCTTCGGGCGAAGCCTTCTTGCCCTTTTCCATTATTATCCGTTCGATTTCTTCTTCTTCGTCGAAAAAGTCCGAGACGTAAAGGAACGCGTCGCGCTCGAGACCGACCTCGACAAACGCCGACTGCATTCCCGGCAATACGCGCTGGACGCGTCCTTTGTAAATATTTCCGACCACGCCGGAATTCTCTTCGCCCCGCTCGATGTAAAATTCGGTAACCTTACCGTTATCGAGAATTGCGATCTTTTTTTCGCGTCCGTTGACGCTGATGATCATTTCTTTGGACATAGTTCCTCACAAATTAGGATTGTCGCCGGAGAAAGTTAAGAAGGAATGCGGACAGTTTTCGACCCTGACGCTAAGAAACGCATCGCGGATTTCGATTAGTTTTCGATTGTTTTTCGGAAGTTCGGAGAACTGCCAAAACAAAGAAATTTGAGTTTTTCACGAAGGAAATCTTTCTGCGAAAGCCGAAAACGCCGTCGTTTTCACTTCCGGGCTGGGAGCAAGATTAGTTAAAGATGCTCAACCGGCCAAATTCTATAAAACCAATAAACTGTTTCAATCCTTTTGTTTGCATCCATTTAGCAACCGTTGTTCACGATCTTCCGGCAAACTGACGTTAGTATAAACAAATTTGTTGAAATGGTAAATCAAAAGATCCGCGAATTTCGGAAATTTGTGATTGACCGAAAGTGATCTAAAATGGTCGCACGAGCCGAAAATGACTGTTTCCCGACCCACAACCACGGTACGATTTGCGGCCCCGCTGCTGATGATCCTCGGGCTGACCGTCTTGCTTAAGCCGGTGCACGTGCAGATCGGCCCGACGACGGTCGCGCTCGTGTTTCTCCTCGTCGTGCTTTTTTCGGCGACCTACTTCGGGCGCAATCCGGCCCTCGTTTCGTCGTTCGCGGCGATGCTGTCGTTCAACTATTTCTTTCTGCCGCCCTACCTCACCTGGCACATCGCCGATACGAGCAATCTCGTCGCGTGGGGGACTTTTACGATGACGGCGATGATCGCCGGAGAACTCTCGGCGTATGCGCGCCGCCGTGCGGAGGAGGCCGAGCGCGGCAAGATCGAGATCGAGCGCCTTTACGGCGAACTGCAGGCGGCCTTTGAACGGGCGAGCCACACCGAGGCGCTGCGCCAGAGCGAGCAACTGAAAAGTTCGCTGCTCGACGCCGTCACCCACGATCTGCGAACTCCGCTGACGTCGATCAAAGCTTCGGTCACGACGCTTCTCGACGACCGCAAACATCGTATTTTGGATAACGCGGGCCGGGTTGAGTTTCTCGAGATCATCAACGAGGAGACCGACCGTCTCAACGAATTTGTCGAAGGCATCGTCGGAATCGCGAAGGTCGAGGCCAATGCGCTGCATTTGCAGAAGTCTCTCAGGCGTGTTGAGGACATTATCAGCAATGCGTCGAACCGGGCCCGCGGACGCCTCGAGCGCTACCAATTCGAGATCAAGACGGACGAGGATCTGCCGCGCGTCAGGGTCGACGCCGCTTCGATCGCGGAAGTCGTTTATACGCTTCTCGATAACGCAATGAAATACTCCCCGCGCGGGTCGCTGATCCGCGTCTCGGCGCTACATCTGAACGGGAATGTCGAGGTCGCCGTCGAGGATCAGGGATGCGGCATCGCCTCCGAACTTCGCGAAAGCGTCTTTGCGAAATACTATCGGGTCCAAGATCGCGACGTCCACACTACCGGAAGCGGCCTCGGCCTCGGTCTAGGTCTCGCGATCGCCCGCGGTATCGTCGAGTCTCAAGGCGGAACGATTCGGGTCGAGGACGGCCGCGACGGTTTCGTGACGCGGGTCGCATTTGAACTCCCGGGCGGTGAACAGCAATGAGCGAAGCACGGAGAATTCTCGTCGTCGACGATGAGTTTCAGATCACGCGCGTCCTGAAGCGGATTCTTCAGGCGCACCGGTACGACGTCCGCGTCGCCGCCGACGGCGCGGCCGCGCTTGAGTTGTTCAACGATTTCAAGCCCGACCTTGTCGTTACCGACTTGTCGATGCCGGAGATGGACGGGATCCGGCTATGTCGCGAGATCCGGCGTATTTCCGACGTTCCGGTGATAGTCCTTTCAGTTCGCGGCGAAGAACGGACGAAGGTCGAAGCGCTCGACGCCGGCGCGGACGACTATGTGACGAAGCCATTCGGCACCGATGAACTTCTCGCACGCGTTCGGGCGGCGCTGCGTCGGGCTCCCGGCGGAGCCGACGAGGAAACGTCCATCGAGGTCGGCGATTTCGCGATCGACATCGTCGGCTATCGGGCGTTTGTTCGCGGCCAAGAGATCCACCTGACGCCGAAGGAATTTGAACTGCTGAGTTTCCTAGTCCGCAACAGCGGCCGGGTTCTGACGCATCGAACGCTGCTGACGGCGGTCTGGGGCGCCGGTTCGGCTGAACAGACCGAGTATTTGCGGGTCTTTCTCGGCAATTTGCGCAAGAAGATCGAACCCAATCCATCCAAACCGCAGTATATCGTCACCGAGCCGTGGGTCGGTTATCGCTTCACGCCCTCCGTCTGACCTCCCGCTGCTTGCGTTTTCGCCGCCTTGGAACGCTGCTTAAAATCTTTATGAACTTTTTACGAATTCTTTATCCGGTCTTTACGGTTTGCCTCGTATTCTCGAATCAATGGCTGTCACCGTTGAGAACATCGGAGAGCGCGACGAATCCCCCGAACGGCAAGAAATGGCGCGGGTTTTGGGGTATAGGGCCGTCGCGACCATCGTAATGAGCATTGGCTTCTTGTGTCCGCTCGTCGGAATAATCCTGTTTTTAATACATTCGCTGGTTTCCGAGGATCATGCGCTGAACGGCATCGGAAGCGGCCTGTTGGTGGCATCGATACCGCTCTTGCTGACCGGTTCGCACTTGCTCGACAAGGCGGACGAGAAGTCGCGTGGATAGTTAAGCCTGACAAACGCAATGCAAACTCTAAAACGAGCCTCAAGGAACCGTTTCAAACGCTGGCTGTTCGATGGTGTCGAAGAAATTGAAGGCCCGCACGAAAAAGAGGGCCGCCACCATCAGCACGCCTGGTGGAAAGTGATGTGCCTGACGGGTGTCGATTACTTTTCGACGCTTGGCTATCAGCCGGGAATCGCGTTCATCGCCGCCGGCGCTTTATCGCCGATCGCAACTCTGATCCTCGTTCTCCTGACGCTCTTCGGAGCGCTTCCGATCTACAGCCGCGTCGCCAAAGAAAGCCCGCACGGTGAAGGTTCGATCGCGATGCTCGAACAGCTGTTCTCGCGCTGGAAGGGCAAACTCTTCGTGCTCGCGCTGCTTGGCTTTGTCGCCACCGACTTCGTGATCACGATAACGCTTTCGGCCGCCGACGCGACGGCGCACGTTCTCGAGAATCCTTTCGTGCTCGCGCATCTCGGTTTCCTCGACCACCCGGTTCCGGTGACGCTGCTGTTGATCACGGTTCTCGGCGCGGTATTTCTTAAGGGCTTCCGCGAAGCGATCGGCATCGCCGTGGTCCTCGTCGCTGTTTATCTGTTTTTGAATCTGATCGTCGTCGGCGTCGGCTGGTACGAGATATTCACCCACCCGGAACTTTTGGGTAATTGGAAGGAAGCGCTGCTCAGTTACCGCGGCGCGGATGGAAGACTGTTTCTGCTTCTCGGATATGCTTTGCTCGTCTTCCCGAAACTCGCGCTCGGACTTTCGGGTTTCGAGACCGGCGTCGCCGTGATGCCGCTCATCAAACGGCCGAACCGAATTGGAAACACGCGCCGCCTCCTTGCGACCGCAGCGCTGATAATGAGTTTTATGCTCATCGCGAGCAGCTTCGTGACGAGCGTCCTGATACCGCCGCGCGAGTTTTGTCCGCAGATCTCCTGCGACGACACCAAGCGGATACACGAACTTGAAAATCTCCCGGCGTGCGCGTGCGGTCAGGAAAAAGGCAAAGCAAACGGCCGTGCCCTGGCGTACATCGCCCACGACAAATTCGGTGAGATCTTTTCGCCGACATTCGGCAACATCTTCGGGACGATCTATGATATTTCGACAATATTGATACTTTGGTTCGCCGGCGCCTCGGCGATGGCCGGGCTGCTGAACATCGTCCCGCGTTATTTGCCGCGATACGGGATGGCGCCGGAATGGGCGCGCGCGACGCGGCCGCTGACGGTCGTCTTCACCGTCTTGTGTTTTGGCGTAACTATCCTTTTTCAGGCCGATGTCGATGCTCAGGGCGGAGCGTATGCGACGGGAGTCTTGGTCTTGATGTCGTCAGCGGCCGTTGCGGTATCGATCTCGGCGTGGAATCGAAAAAGCGGTTGGAAATGGGCCTTCGCGGTGATTTCCGTGGTCTTTATGTACACGACCGTCGCGAACGTCTTCGAGCGTCCGGACGGGATCAAGATCGCGTCGTTCTTCATTTTCGCGATCATCGCGTCGTCGTTTGTGTCGCGAACGCTCCGTTCGACCGAAATTCGGGTCGATCGTATCGAGTTCGACGACAAGGCGACCGAGATCCTGGCCGAACTTCGCGACGAGGAGATCCGCATCGTCACCAACCGGCGCGAAAAGGGCGATGTCGCGGAGTATCGTTTCAAGGAACACGAAAAGCGAATCGACAACCATATTCCGGCAACCGACCCAGTCGTTTTTTATGAGATCGATACCGGCGACGCGTCGGAATTCAAGGGCAAACTCAAGATCCGCGGATTCGACGTTGACGGCTACCGCGTACTGCGAACGCAGGCGCCGGCGGTCCCGAACGCGATCGCCGCGCTGCTGATGCATTTGCGCGACGAGACCGGCAAGATCCCGCACGTCTATTTCGGCTGGAGCGAGGGCAATCCGATCCGGTACTTGATCCGCTTCGTTCTCTTCGGCGAGGGCGATACCGCGCCCGTCACCCGCGAGATCCTGCGCCAGGCCGAGCCGGACCCGGAATTGCGACCGAGCGTCCACGTCGGAGGATGATGGGATCTAATCCAGGCGCGTGGGCAGTTAGCGGGCGCCAAGCCAATCGCCAGCTCAGACCCGCGCAGATCTGTTCGGACTGCGCGGAACCTGCCAAAGATTCAACCCGGATTACGCGATGAAAATTTCTTTCCCGCGAAACACGCCAAAAACGCGAAAAATATCGTTTCTGATCCTGTTTTTCGCGTATTCCGCTTATTTCGCGGGGAATTGCCTATCTCAAGAAACACAATTTCACTTGCCTGATGCAAGAGGCCTTAACTTAGCTCGTGTTTCTTCGGCACGCCGTCCGCCAACCTACCGACTGGACCGCTAATGAGTAATCCGGGTTCAAATATCCGGATTCCCGAACTCGGGACGCCCCAAGAAACACGGTTTTGTGCGTCGCAACTTGCGTCCGTCGTCGGCAATGTCTACAAATAGATTTGTCTTAAGCCGGCGGACCGCGATCATACACGCGATCTGACGCCGGCAGAGAATTAGGGGACTTATGGCAACCAAAAGGTTCAAAGATAGATTTCGGGAGGCTGCGAGCGGGCATTTCCGTGATGCGCAGGGCTACACGCTGTCGTCGATCGGAATCGGAACGTATCTCGGGAACTGGGACGAATCGACCGATCAAAGTTATACAGACGCGATCGTCAGATTCGTCGAATCCGGCGGCAACGTCATCGACACCGCCGCGAATTATCGTTTTCAGCGGAGTGAGCGGAGCATCGGCGCCGCGCTCGGGATTCTCGCCGAAAAGGGAATTGCGCGCGATGAATTGTTCGTTTCGACCAAGGCCGGATTTCTGCCGTTCGACGGCGAACCGCCGCGCGACGTCAATCAGTACTTCGAAGAGAATTTCGTCCGGAAGGGGATCGCGCGCTTCGAGGACCTTGCCGGCGGCAGTCATTGTATGACGCCCGATTACCTCGAATCGCAGATCGACCAATCGCTGCGGAATATGGGGCTTGATGCGATCGATCTGTTCTATATCCATAACCCGGAATCGCAACTCGGCGCGGTCGATAAATACACGTTCGAGGCGAGGCTCGCGAAGGCGTTCGAACGGCTCGAGGAGATTCGCGCAAGCGGGCGGATCAGGTTTTACGGAGCTGCGACCTGGAACGGTTTCCGTGTCTTGCCCGACAATGCGAGTTATCATTCGATGGAACGAATGGTCGCGATCGCCCGCCAGGTCGCGGGTGACGACCACGGATTCAAGTTTATCCAACTGCCGCACAATCTCGCGATGCCGGAAGCATATCTCGTTCCGAATCAAGCAGTTAAAGGAAAAGTCTACACGGCCTTCGCGGCTGCCGCGGAACTCGGACTGACGGCGATGTGCAGCGCTTCGATACTGCAGGGCAAACTGACGCACAGCGTTCCGTTTCATATCCGCGAAACGCTCGGCAATCCTTTGACCGACGCGCTGACGGCGATCGAATTCGTTCGGTGTACGCCGGGCGTGACGACGGCGCTCGTCGGAATGAGCAGCACGGCGCACGTCGATGAAAATATGAAACTCGCCGCGTCCGAACCCGTTTCCGCGGAGCGGTTTGCCGAACTCTTCAAGACCGAATGATCTCGAAAGTAATTACATTTGCGCTGACGTTTGTCGCGAATGCCGCGATCGGGACGGTTCTTTTCTTTTTTCTGATCGTTGCGCTCAACGGTTTCGCGGAGCGCGACGCCCATTATGCGATCGGCACTTACATAGCGGGCGCGGTCCTCGCAAGTTTGATCGTTTCGTCGCTTGCCGTGCTGGTTTTGGGATGGTTGATCGGACGCGATTTCAAGCCGTGGATCGCGGGTTGTCTCGCGGTTTTGGCGTTCTCGATCGTCGGCGGTATCATCAAGGCGATCCTGATTCTGGCTGCGACGGTCGTCGCCGAGATCGTGAGAAGTTCGAGGTAAATGTATGGAAATAGACGACTACTCCGCGTTCTGGGACTTTTATGTCAGTGAACACCGCAACCCTTTGAACCGTTTTCTGCATTTCATCGGCACGACGCTGGCGATGGTCCTGCTCGTGTGGTTCATTGTCTCGGACAGGTTTCTTTTCGTTCCGCTGGTACTGGTCGCCGGCTACGGCTTCGCCTGGGTCGGCCATTTCTTTGTCGAAAAGAACAAGCCGGCGTCGTTCAAATATCCATTTTGGTCGTTCATTTCGGATTTCAAGATGTGGTTCTTTATGCTCACCGGGCGGATGAACAGGGAAGTTGAGCGGGTAAAGGCGGGGGGAGATTTTGGATTTTAGATTTTGGATTTTGGATTTGGATTTTGGGTTTGAGATTTTGTTTCGACTTATCGCCAGACACGCAGAAGTTTCATAACGCAACTGCAAGAACTGCGTTTACTTCCAGTTTCGCTTCCAAACGCTTTCAGTGTCGGGGTCAAGCAAAGTTCTTCGGAAGTCTGCTTTGTTCATAATCCGGTCGATCATCACAATATAGTTTCGGTACGGATTATCTTTTCGTCTCTCGAAGCGTAAGACACCGAATTCAGTGCGCATTTCATTCCGAAAGTAGAGTTCAAAAGGCTGATTTTCGTAATCGCCGACATCGCCGAAAAAGTCTCGCCTAACAAAATGCCAACGCCGGCCGTTGGCATCGAATCGCTTCTGTTTGTCATAGCTCCACATTTCCTTCATTTTGCCTAACCCATCTCATCAATCCTCAAAACCCAAAATCGAAAATCCCAAATCCCAAATCTAAAATCCCCCTGAGATCATCTCCAGCGAACGATTTTGCCGGTACGAGATGTTGAAATGTCCGTCGTCAAATTCCTCCGAAATATGTTCGATCCCGTGATCGAGGAGCTTTGCGCACAAAACGCGTGCGCCGACATCGAGGCCGAATTCGTCGCGCGTTCCGGCGTCGATGAACAGCAGTTTCAGCAATTTCAGGTTTTCCACAGACTTTTCCACAAGCCTGACCGGATCGTTTTCAAGCCATTTTGACCAGATCTCGGAGCGGATCTCGCCGGTCTTAAGGTCGAACGGCAGGTCGAATCCGGCCCCGTTCGGCGAATAACAGGCGCTCATCCCGATGATATTCAAACCATCGAAATCGTGTTTCCCTTTTTTGGTGTCCTCGTCCCAAAATTTCGCCAGCAGCGAATCGGGGTCGCCCTTGATCGAGCGGAACGCCTTCGCGAAATCCGGCAGATAACAGCTCTCGAAATAGGCGTCCCCGGCGGTCGAGCAAACCAGACCGAAGATGTCCGCGTGACGCATCGCCATTATCAGCGCGCCGTACCCGCCGGACGATTTTCCCATTACGGCGCGCGACGCTCTGTCGGGGATCGTCCGAAAGGTTTTGTCGACGAACGGCACGATCTCGTCCGTCAGATAGTCTTCGTAACGACCGGTTGCCGACGAATTCAGGTATTGCGACCCGCCGTAGCGCGTAAAACAATCGGGCAGGACAGCGATCATCGGACGGATCCGACCGGAGTTTATCAGCCGGTCCATCCGTTCGGCGAAGTTCGGCGTGAAGGCACTGTCGTTGAGGAGCATCTTCCCGCGGCCCGTAAATCCGGTCAGGACGTAAACCACCGGATAACGCAAATCCTCGTCGTAATCCGGCGGAAGATAGACAAAGAGATCGCGGATCGACCGATCGCCGGCCGGATTGTTCTCAAGAACACGGCTCTTAAGCTGAAGGCAAACAACCGTGCCTTTTTGGATTTTGGATTTTGGATTTTCGATTTTGGAGTTCATTTTGCTGGCGTTCGCAGGGCGTCTTGGCCGTTATCGATGAATCTATTTCGGTTGCCTTGCGTCAAACGGCAAGAATTTCCGATCTTCGCGCCTTTGGGCAAAAAGTCTCGGAGTCATCGACTTAGATTTTCAACTAATTCGTAAGTCCAGGTTTTTTGTTACGATTCATTAGTTTAGAATTGTTGCTTGATTTTGGAAAATCAGGTTATGGGTTTTGGCGTGGATCGCCGCTACCTCAATTCCAAAATCCAAAATCCAAAATCCCAAATCGGACTATGGCTGGAGACTTAATAAACGTAAACCCGAACGCGATGAGCTCGACCATCGAGTTTCTGACGGCGATGATCACACCGGCGTTGCTGATTTCCGCCACCGGATCGCTCGTGCTCTCGACTTCGACACGGCTCGGGCGGGTCATCGACCGTGTGCGGATCCTCGAGGATCGGCTCGCATTGCTGATCCGGGCCGAGGACAAGAGCGACATTCTCCTTTACGACCGGCGGATCGAGGTCATCATCGACCTGCTCGACAAGGTTACGAGCCGGTCGCGGCTGCTCCAGCGCGCGATGGTCGCGTTTTACTGGGGGCTCGGGATATTCGTGCTTACCAGCGTATCGATCGGGATCGTCGGTATTTTCGGCGTCTATCGATGGGTCCCGATCCCCGTCGGCCTGATCGGGATCTTTTTTTTGTTTTACGGAAGCGTCCTGATGATGCTTGAAGCGCGGATGGCGACGGCGACCATCAACGCGGAGATGGATTTTACCTGGCAGCTTGCGCGCGAGGTCGCGCCGCCCGAGATCATCGCAAAGTACCCCATTGGCGGAGTTTATGGAACAACACCCGGAGCCGCGGTTTCTGAAATTGTGGCGAAGCGGCGAACTCGAAAAAAGGGTTCGGAAGCTTGAAAAACTGCTCGAACGCTGCACCGTTTGCCCGAAGGACTGCGGAAACAACCGTCTGAACGACGAGATCGCCGCGTGTTATTCGGGCCGTTTGCCGATCGTTTCGTCGTTTACGGAGCATTTCGGAGAAGAGCCCGTACTTTCGGGGACGCGCGGCGCCGGAAATATCTTTTTCGGCAACTGCAATCTGCGCTGCGTCTATTGCCAGAATCATCAGATCTCGCAAACCTGGAAAGAGCAGAAACGGAACGAGGCGACGCACGAACGGCTCGCCGGGATGATGCTCGAACTGCAGTCCCGCGGCTGCCACAATATCGGATTCGTCTCGCCGACACATTTCGCGCCGCAGATGGCGCGGGCGATCCTCATCGCCGCGGAAGAAGGTCTGCGCCTGCCGATCGTATACAACACCAACGCATACGACTCCGTTGAAGTCTTGAGACTGCTTGAAGACGTCGTCGATGTTTATCTTCCGGATCTGAAATACTCCGATTCCGAAGCCGGATTTCAGTTTTCGAAGATTCGCGGTTATGCGACGCACGCCCGTAACGCGATCGCCGAAATGTTCAGGCAAACGGGCGACGAACTGGTTTATGGCGCCGATGGAATGCTGAAACGCGGACTCGTGGTACGTCTTTTGGTCCTGCCGAACGACCTCGCCGGAATTGATCTGAACCTGCGTTGGATCCGCGACGAGTTGTCGCCGCGCGTCGCGGTCTCGCTGATGGCGCAGTATTACGCGACCAATAAGGCGGCGACCGATCCCCGCTACATTCTGCTTTCGAGGCGAATTTCCGAAGGTGAATGGCTTTCGGCCGTTTCGCTGCTCGATGAGATCGGGATCGAAGAGGGGTTTATGCAGGAATACGAATCGGCGTCGCATTACTATCGCCCGGATTTCAGCGACAAGGAAGAACCGTTCAAGGATGTTCGGGATTTTGAGCCGCAGGTCTGAGAATTATTGCCGCTCGGAGCGTCAAGAGCCTGTGTCAAAACGCGTTGCCACTAACTTCAGCTAGCATAATTGCCACTAGCTTCAGCTAGTGGGCCACGATGATAATTGATCCCGGCTTTAGCCGAACCCGCGCCGTGATTCGGCTAAAGCCGGGGTCATTTGCAGCCTTGTCCACTAGCTGAAGCTAGTGGCAATTGTCTACGAGCTGAAGCTGAAGTTAGTAACAAGGTCAAGACGGAAAGCAACAGATCGGCTTATCCGTTTTGACACGGGCCAGTGGCGATTTGCGGATCGACCAAACGAATTCTTCGATTCCGGCGGTTCATGTTCCTTTTTGGACTATTCGCTCGAATATCGTAGTATCTGACTCATTATGAAAGTTGGAGACAAAGCGCCCGATTTCACGTTGAAGGACCTGAACGGCGACAAATGGAGCCTGCACGAACAGGCGGGGAAGACTGTCGTCCTGTTATTCTATCCGGGCGACGACACGCCCGTTTGCACGGCGCAGCTATGTTCGGTGCGCGACAATTGGTCGCAGTATCAGGAGACCGGTGCCGAGGTCGTCGGTATCTCCACCGACTCGGTCGGTTCTCATAAATCGTTCGCAGACAAGTACAATCTGACGTTGAAACTCCTGTCGGACGAGAAGGGCGAGGTCGTTCGAGATTACAAGATGACGTCCTGGCTTCCGGGCCGTTCGGCGCGCGGCGTCGTGGTCATCGACAAGAACGGCAACATCGCCTATCACAAGGTCGAGAGTTTAAGTCTTTTTCGTCCGAAAGACGACGACGTGCTGGAAGCGATTCGCGCCGCCGCCGGCTGATTTCTGATTCTTGATCTTGGATTTTCGATCCACTCTTGCTAACTTAGTTTCTGTATTTAGAATTTAGAAAGAGCTTTTGGACCGAGGAACCGAGGATAGACGTGACTCCGGAGAGATCACGCGTAAACGCGTAACTCTTGCGAATTTACGAAATCCAAATTCCAAAATCCAAATTCCAAAATTGAACCGTGGGTATTTTTTCAAGCGAAAGTTTCAAGTGTACGCGCTGCGAACGAAAGGGCGAGCAGATGCAGTTTGCGCCGTTTCCGACCGACCTCGGCGCGCGGGTTTACAACGAGATCTGCCAGTCGTGCTGGAAAGAGTGGCTGCAGAAGCAGAATCAGCTGATCAATCACTTCGGTCTCGATGTTTCGAGTCCCGACTCGCACGATTTTCTTTTCGACAATCTGAAGATCTTTCTTTTCAACGAAGGTGTCGAGCTGACGCAGATCGATACGTCGCAGGAAGGAAAAGTGAACTGGTAATCTGGAATTGGGAATTGGGAATTGTGATTGCGGATTGCTCGAAACCGTTTCAAATCCGAAATCACAAATCCGAATTCACAAATCACAAATCACAAATCGGAAATACGATCGGCCTCGAAGGCGCGGCATCGGCCGCGAACGGCGCTATCTGCAGATTCAGCAGATAAACTCCGTCTTCGATTTCGTCGGGAACGTAGATCAGTTCCGTCACCGTACTATCGACGCGCGTTTTGCCGTCGACCTCAAAGCTTCCCGCCTCGACATTCCAGAAAATTCTGTGATTGGATAACTTGCCCTGATCGTAAATGCGGTCGATCGACGGGAGATCGACCAGCAAGTGCCGGAATCCCGAATCGACGATGAACTGCATCGCCTCGGTCGTGAAATACGGCGGAACCGGTTCGCGATAAGTCGTTGCCTTTTTCGATTCGGAGTTCGGTAAAGTTCTGATTATCAGTGATTTAACATCCGGAGTAGGTGATAGCTGGGAGTTGTTAGCTGATAGTGCGGCGTCGAGCGAGCGCTTCGTGATCAGCAGATCGGACGGCTCGAGCGGAACAACGTAGGTCTCATCGGTTTCGGCGGCCGGTTCGGCGGCGATCGAAACCAGCGAGGCGACGGAAAATGCGTCGCGAAGACAGTCGGTCACGCTGAACCGTTCGTTGGTGATGTGCCCGACGCATTCGGTATGCGTCCCGTTGCAGTGCGGTATGAGCGTTATCTGCTCGAAATTGCAGCTTCCGCCGCGCCGCGTATCGCCGACGAGCATTTCCGATTCGCAGGCGCGAGACGTTGCGCGATCGACGCCGAACGCGTTCGGTTGGTCACCGCCGAAATCCATCGGGATCGCGATCGAAAACGGTTGCGAAACGTCAAACTCAATCCCTGCAAAGTTAACGGTCATCGGTCGGCTTTCAACCTCGCGAAAATTTCGTTCAGATTCAAACCCGCAACGTCGTCGACGCCGGCGCAAAGTTCCATCAAAAACCGATCCTGGGCGTTGCCTTTCTCCATCGCGACCGAATACGGAAGGTCGTCGCGGAACGTGACCATCGAGTATTTCGAGAAGTACTCCGGAAACTCGTGTTCGAGCCGCGTTTCAAGTTCCCGCTTGCGCTGGAAGATCGGATCGGCGACGGCGTCGCGCATTTCGTAAAAATTCTCTTCGGCCATATTCGCGATGGCGTCGGCGTTCGGCTTGCGGAGGCGTTCGAATTCGCCAAACACAGTCTCCCAATCCGTTCCGTATTCGCCGATCAGATCGTTCAGCACGCGGCAGTCTTCGAACGATGCGTTCATCCCCTGACCGTAAAACGGCACGACGGCGTGGGCCGCGTCTCCGATCAAAAGCGACTTTCCGTCGACGTTCCACGGATAACACTTGACGGTTCCCAAGTTTCCGGTCGGATTTGCAAAGAAGTCCTCGACCAACGTCGGCATCAGCGGAATCGAGTCCGCGAAATTCCTTTCGAAAAACCTGAGAAGCGATTCGCGGTCGGCCAAATGTTCGAAGCTGTTTTCGCCTTTGTGCGCGAGAAACATCGTGACCGTGAAACTGCCGTCGAAATTCGGAAGCGCGATCATCATAAACGAGCCGCGCGCCCAGATGTGGAGGGCGTTCTTTTCAAGCCGAAAGCCTCCGTCCGGCGCGGGCGGAATATGGAGTTCTTTGTATCCGTGTTCGAGCCATTTGATCGAAAAATCGAATCGATCGACCTCGCGGAACATCGAATTGCGGATGATCGAACCCGCGCCGTCGGTGCCGATCGTCGTGTCGGCCATTAAGTGCAGTCCGCTTTCGAGACGCGCCTCGCCGGTGCGGCAGTCAAACGCGACGCAGCGCTCATCGAAATGAAACCGCACGCCGGGGTATTTTTCGGCCTCATTGATCAATGCGATATTCAGACCGCTTCGCGAGACGGAATTGATGTACTCGCCCGCGCGTCCGGAATACGGCAGGAGCTTTGTCGAACCGTCGAGCCCGTGTATTTTCCGGCCATACATCGGGACCGCCTCGGCGAGCATATACTCGTCGAGCCCGACCTCGCTCAGCGCCCGGATGCCGCGATTTGACAGCGCGAGATTGATCGACCGTCCGGCAGCGACCCTTTCAAGACGCATATCGCCACGGGCCTCGTAAACATCGACCTCGACCCCGCGTTTCGCGAGATAGATCGCGAGCAGGGAGCCGGACAATCCGGCACCGATAATTATTACTCTTTCTTTCGACATAATCGTTGCTTAAAACCCGTGGCTGTAGAGACACAACAAATCGGCCGATTCTTGAAGCATCGTCAACCGCTCACGGATCGCATTGTCAGAATAACCGTTAGCCCGGAAAAACTCACGTCCGCGCGCTGTTAGAACTCCAACAATCAAGAGCGCGGCCGCCGAATGGGAATACGGCGACGTACGTTATGCCCCGATCTGGCGGTCTGGCCTCGGGTTTCGCATTAGAAAGCCGTTTGCCCGCGAGGCCAAAAAGCGGAAAACGACAGATGGAAGAAAGAAAAAAAGCGAACAATACACTGCGTTCCCAACAATTCGCCGCGTTCGGGCAATTGCTATTCGTCTTGACGCATTTTGCTTTTCTGCGGCAAAATGACGATCCGAAACGACGATTATGCGAATGCAACGCCGATCGGCAACGGGCAATCCTTATTGACGAGCTACGTCGCGAAGCTAACATAAACGTTGCTTACCGCGATATTTTCGGTAATAATTATCGTTGGAGAATGTTATTTGATTAAAGAAACTTATTTATTAATCAAACAGATATCAAGGAGGATGAAGTTTATGAAGCGGTTTTTGAGCGGCTGTATGATCGCGGTCGGATTTTTTGGCGGCGTGCTCCAATTGAGTGCGACGACCTTGAGCTTCAACCCGAATGAAGCGATGCCGGTCGCGATTCCGGACAACAACGCCGCTGGTATCACGCGCACCTATACCGTCACGGGAGTTCCGGCCGGCGCGACCGTGAATTTCGTGACGATGACCCTGACCTTTTCGGTCACTCATACTTGGCTCGGTGACCTGCGGTCGACTTTGACTTCGCCCGACAGCGAGGTTCACACGCTATTCTATGATATCGGAGATACGGCATCGCCTGCCGGTAGTGGCGACAGTTCGAATCTCACCGGACCCTATACACTTGCCGACACGGGGGCGACCACGCTCTGGACCGGCGCACTTGGCGGAAACAGCGCCTTCGTCGTTCCTTCTGGAACCTACCGGACGACCAACATCAATGTCAATACGGCGACGAGCATCAACACGACGTTCGGGTATCCCGGATTGCCATTTGTTGACGGTCTTTTCGGGATGAAAGGCGAAAAGCCCCTCCGCCCCGAATCCGCGGAATTGACGAACGGTACTTGGACGCTCGTGATGTCTGACAATGCGGCCGCTGATACCGGCACGCTCTCAGTCGCCCGCCTCGACATCGATTACACGGTTCCGACGGCTGCAAATGCGAATATCCGCGGCAAGCTGCTTACGCCCGATGGCCGCGGTCTGAACAACGCCGAAGTTCGATTGTTTAATCTCGGCACCGGTGAGATAACTTCGACACGAAGCAGTTCGTTTGGGTATTTTCGGTTCAATGAACTGCCTGTCGGCAACGACTACGTCATCAGCGTTTTTAGCAAACGATTCCAGTTTACTGATCGGGTCATCACGCTCAGCGAAGACGTTGCGGAACTGGTCCTGCAGGCCAACAACTTCTGATCAATAACGAACCTCGACGGCATTCAAGGCTCCGACGAACGTGCGGGGCCTTTTCTCCTGTTTACGTTGCATGATCGCCCATCCGTGTGAGTGTGACCAGTCTGTGCCGACTCGCGATCTCGACGCGGATCTCCCGGCCATTTCCTGTCGCGCTTGTCGTCCGAGGGTTGATATGCGATGCCGCGGCCGGTGCTCACGCTCGTGAAGCGCGGCCTTGTCCCAGAAGCGGTCGATCGTGTGTCTTTTGAGGACAACAAGGCGCTCCCGGAGGTTCTTGTCGAACGGCGATCCGGTTGCGGAATCGAGCTTGAAGATCATCTGCCCGACGTCGCTCGGCGAAACGCACGGCGCGTCGATTTGCTACTACGGTGTGCCGATCGCTGAGAAGCAGAAAATAAGGGGGGCGAAAAGGGCGGTTCTCATAATCCGAGAATCTTTCTCAGAATATCGGAAAACCGGAAAACGTCGATGAAGGAATTGTAGAGCGGCGCGGGAGCGACGCGGATCACGTCCGGTTCGCGCCAGTCGGCGACGACGTCGTTCTCGGTCAAGCGATCGAAAAGCGTATGGTCCGACTCGCGCACGCGGATCGATAGTTGGCAACCGCGGTGCGCCGGATCAGCCGGCGTGATGATCTCGATGCGGTCGGTGTCGATCTGTTTCAGCAGGAACTCGAGAAATCCCGTCAGTTTCAACGACTTCGCACGGAGATTTGTCATCCCGGCATCGTGAAAAACCTCAAGGCTCGCGCGGAGCGCCGCCATTTGCAGGATCGGCGGGTTCGAGATCTGCCAGCCTTCGGCGCCGCGCATCGGAACGAATTTATCTCCCATCAGGAACCGCGTCTCCTTATCGTGTCCCCACCAACCGGCGAACCGCGGCAGATCGAAGCGTTCAGCGTGACGCTCGTGCACGAAAACTCCGGCGATCGCGCCCGGGCCGGCGTTGAGATATTTGTAGGAACACCAGGCTGCGAAATCGACGTCCCAGTCGTGGAGTTTGAGCTCGAGATTGCCGGCGGCGTGGGCGCAGTCGAATCCAACGACGGCGCCGATCTCGTGGCCGACGCGAGTGATGGTCTGAAAATCGAACGCCTGACCGGTGTAGTAATTGACTCCGCCGAGCATCACAAGCGCGATCTCGTCCGCATTCTCGCGCAATGTTGCGACGATGTCGTCGGTTCGGAGCGTCGATTCACCCGGACGAGGGGCGAGCTCGATGAGGTTCGAAGCCCCGCTCGGAGTTCCGCCTTCAGGCGGCTTTTCGTCCCCGCTATGCGATTCTTCGCTGGCGTCGGGCCGCCTGAAGGCGGAACTCCAAACGGCGGAACTCCGAGCGTGAAGATCAAGCTGCGACCTCACCGCATACTGGTCCGACGGGAACGCGCCCTTTTCGATGACGATCTTGTTACGCTTGCCGCTCGGACGGTAAAACGAGATCAGAAGCAGATGCAGGTTGACGGTCAGCGAATTCATCACGACCGTTTCGATCGGCAGCGCGCCGACGACCTCGGCCATATCATCGACGAGAAGTTCGTGATACGGAAGCCAAGGGTTTTTGGCGTGCAGATGTCCCTCGACGGCATATTTTGCCCAGTCGTCGAGTTCCTGGTTCACATATGCGCGGACCGTCTTTGGCTGCAGACCGAGCGAGTTGCCGGTGAAATACAGTACTTTCTGACCGTCCGCGTCGAGCGGAAAATGAAAGCGTTCGCGAAACGGCGCGAGCGGGTCGGCGGCATCCATATCGGCCGCGAATTTTGCGGTGTTTTCGAATGACATTTTTTCTTATCCCGCGAAATACGCGAAATACGCGAAAGTTAGTTCGGAACGCCAAGTGCCGAAAAAAAATCAATAACGGCCGGCAACAATTCTTTTTTGCGTGTTTCGCGTGTTTCGCGGACTGATCTTAAATCCCGACTTCGGCCTTTGCTTCGGCGAATTTTTCGACGGCGAACTTGAGATCGTCCATCGAATGTCCGGCCGAGACCTGCGTGCGGATGCGCGCCTTGCCTTTCGGGACCACCGGAAACGAGAACGGGATGACGTAAACGCCTTTTTTCAAAAGGGATTCGGCCATTTTCACCGCCGGGATGGCGTCGCCGAACATCACCGGCACGATCGGGTGCTCGCCGGGCAAAATCTGGAGACCGATCTTCGAAAGCTCGTCGCGGAAAAACTTCGTATTCGCCGCGAGTTTATCACGAAGCGCCGTCGATCCGGTCAGAATATCGATCGCCTTGATCGACGCGCCGACGATCGGCGGCGCGACGGAATTCGAGAAAAGATACGGCCGCGAGCGTTGCCTGAGCAGTTCGACGATCTCTTTCTTCGCCGAAGTATATCCTCCCGACGCGCCGCCGAGCGCCTTTCCGAGCGTGCCGGTGATGATGTCGATGCGGTCCGTAACGCCGTGATATTCGGGCGTTCCGCGGCCGTGATCACCCATAAAACCGACGGCGTGCGAGTCATCGACCATCACCATCGCGTCGTATTGTTCGGCGAGATCGCAGATCTTATCGAGCTTCGCGATGTAGCCGTCCATCGAGAAGACGCCGTCGGTCGCGATCATTCGGTTGCGCGTTCCGCTAGCTTCCTTGAGTTTGTCCTCAAGGTCGTTCATATCGCCGTTCTTGTAGCGCCAGCGCTGAGCCTTGCAGAGGCGGATGCCGTCGATGATCGACGCGTGGTTGAGTTCATCGGAGATTATCGCGTCGTCTTCGGTCAAAATCGTCTCGAAAAGCCCGCCGTTGGCGTCGAAACACGACGTGTAGAGGATCGTGTCCTCCATCCCCAAAAACGAGCTGATCTTCGCCTCGAGTTCTTTATGGATCGACTGCGTACCGCAGATGAAGCGGACCGACGAAAGCCCGTAACCCCATTCGTCGAGCGCTTTATGCGCCGCCGCAACGAGATCCGGATGATCCGAAAGCCCGAGATAGTTGTTGGCGCACATATTCAGGACCTCGCCGTCGGCGACCCTGATATGCGCCTCCTGCGGCGATTCGATCACGCGCTCATTTTTGTAAAGACCCGCCTCGCGGATCTCGCCGATCGTAAGCTTGATTTGTCCCTGTAATTTTCCGTACATATTTTTGTCTTGTACCCGCGAAACGAAACACTTCCACATCCCGAGAGTGACGCAATTCGACGAATGGATGCCGCATTTGCGCGGCGTTTTTCGGATCGCGTTACGTATTCAATCGATTTTCAAACCAATGAATCCCGCCGATTTGCCGACTTGATCTTCGGACCGTCTTCACAAATCTTCGATTTGACAGAGTTGTTCAACGTCCGCAAGGTCTTTGTGTCTCCCGCTTGCAAGTTTGTTCCGGATGAGATCGGATTTGCTGACGGTATTGATCGAAATATCTTCTACTGCGATCAGCTTTCGGGATTCAAACGCTTTTTCAAATTCGATTCCGTCGGCGAAGTTCATAAATTGAACTTTCAACGGTTCGACTCCGATTTCAACAAGACTACGGCTTTCTTTGAAAATGCCGCTCAAGTCAAATCCGCCAAACCCAAAATCCTGCAGCGCTTTGACGAGATTGCCGGTATTAGTGTCGTCATCCGATACAAAAATATCAACGTCGTTTGTCGCACGCGGATAGCCGTAAACCCCAACCGCATAACCGCCGATCATCAAATATCGGACATTATTTGCATTTAACGATTTGAATAACTCTTTGAAGTCTTCCGGCAGCTCTAGTTCCATAGTTAAGTCGCCTTAATCGTTCGATATGCTGAAGTCGTTCCTTGACGGATGCGTTTCGCCAATACTCTATTTCATCGGAAACAGACTCCTCAAATCTGTTCACAATTGTCAATCTGGTCTTGTCCAATCTCAATTGCGGGATGTCTTTCATATTTGAGGAATCATACCACGTCCCAATTCATCACTACTTTGCCGCTGTTGCCGGTGCGCATCGCCTCAAATCCCTTCTCGAATTCGGTGTAGTGATAGCGGTGCGTGATGATCGGCGAAATATCGAGTCCGCCCTCGACAAGGACATTCATCTGATACCAAGTCTCGTACATCTCGCGGCCGTAGATACCCTTGATCGTCAGCATATTGAAGATAACCGTCTTCCAGTTTATCGAGAATTCGTCCGACGGGATCCCAAGGAACGCGACGTTTCCGCCGTGCGTCATATTCGTGAGCATGTCCCGAAACGCCTGCGGATTGCCCGACATTTCCATTCCGACGTCGAAGCCTTCCTTCATCCCGAGCTTTTTCTGATAGTCGGCGATCGAGATCTCGGTGACGTCGATCGCGTGCTCAATGCCGTTCACACGCGCGAGTTCGAGACGCTTCGGATTTACATCGGTGATGACGATATGGCGCGCGCCGGCGTGTTTCGCGACCGCCGCCGCCATAATTCCGATCGGTCCGGCGCCGGTTATGAGAACGTCCTCGCCGAAGACCTCGAAAGCGAGCGCCGTATGGACGGCGTTTCCGAACGGATCGAAGATCGCCGCGACATCAAGGTCGATCCCGGGTTCGTGCTTCCAGATGTTGGTCATCGGAACGGCCATATACTCGGCGAAGCCGCCGTCGGTATTGACTCCGAAGCCCAGCGTCTTCGCGCATTTGTAGCGTCGTCCGGCGAGACAGTTGCGGCAGCGGCCGCAAACGAGATGCCCCTCGACCGAGACGATATCGCCGACATAAAAGTCGTTGACGTTCGAGCCGACCTCGACGATCTCGCCGACGAGTTCGTGCCCGAGGATCGTCGGAATCTTGATCGTGCTTTGCGCCCAGGCGTCCCAGTTCCAAATATGGACATCGGTTCCGCAGATCCCGGTGCGTTTCATACGGATCAGAACATCGTTGATGCCGATCTTGGGTTCCGGTACATCCTCGAGCCAAAGTCCCACTTCAGCCTTGCTTTTGACGATTGCTTTCATAACTCGATTTTACTCCAAGTTGCTGATTTTCAAAAGATTATGGCTCGATTTCGAGCTCGTATTTGCGGAGCAGTCCGCCAAGTCCCGCGGCCGAGAACTTTGCGCCCGAGACGCGGTTCAGATCCGGGTCGATCGTGAAGTTGAATGCCGACCGAAAGTCGGCGCGTTCGAGATTCGTGCCGTCGAACACTGCGTCGCGCAGATCGCAACCGGCAAAATCGACGCCGGAAAGGTTCGCCTCCGCGAAAACCGTTTCTTTTAGGCTGCAGCCATTGAACTTGGAGTATCGGAGGTCGCGCGCGATGAAAGTGCAGAGATCGAGTTGGCTGTTCCGGAAGTCGCATTCAAACGCAAAATCGCTCGCGTCCTCGAATCGCAGTGCGAGCAGTTTGCACGCCTCAAACGTCACGGACCGGAACGCGGCTTTGGTGATCGCCGCCAGGCTTAGATCGCAACCGACGAAACTGCATTCGAAGAAAAGGACTTTCGAGAGATCGGCCTTTGCAAAGACGCAGCGATCGAACGAGCAGTTCTCAAACTCGCTGCCCGCGATGTCCTCGGCAGAGAAGTTTACTCCAGTGAATGTTTCATCGGTTTTGTACACCATGAGAAAAGCGAAATTCCAAATTCCAAATTCAAGATTCCAAATTTTCCAAATCGGGAATTCGGAAGTCCGATGGGATTTCAGATCCGGTGCGATCTTCGCGAACTTTGAGCCGAATCTCACGCAAAGTTCGCTGAGTCCGCAAAGCCATGATCAGGGCCTCTAATCCTGACCGTCGCTGACCTTCAACGAGCCGTTACCGCAGCCCGCACTGTTTCGTGCCACTCAAAGGCGACAAGCCCCGAGAGATCTTCAGAGTTCCCAAATCGCAAATCCCAATCGGGAGCTTTCGGCCCTGAACCAAACAATTCGCGTTTCTTCCACCGATAAACACAGAGTCGGCGTTCAGTTGGATTCGCAAAACCCCTCCGAAATCGCAAATCGGCAAGCGACGCTGATTTGTTTGAATTCCTTGCAGCCTGCCGCCCGGATGTGCGGAAAGGCGTGCGGCACAGCCGCGGGAATCCGGGAACGCCGAACGGAAAAGCCGAGCTTTTCCGCACATCCGGGCGGCAAGCCGCTTTGAGTAGCGCAAATCCCAAATCCGAAATCCCAAATCCCAAATCCCAAATCCCAAATCCCCAATCCCCAATCCGAAATCCCAAATCCGAAATCCCAAATCCGAAATCCCAAATCCGCTTCATTTCATCGTGTCCAAGATTCCCTTGATGTCCTCTTCGGTCGTGTCGGGATTGATGAAGCAGAATCGCGCGACGGTCTCGACCTTGTCGCCCGTTCGGACCTTGGTCGGCGCGACGAGCGCGTATCCCGACTTATGATTACGGTAGGTCCAATCCAAATAATCGTCGGCCTCCCAGCCGAGCCGCCGAAACAAAACACAGGAAAGGCTCGGTTCGCGCACGAGTTGGGTATGGCGTCCGGCTCGAACGAGTTTTCCGGCGACGCGCGCGAGTTCTATCCCGCGGTTTATCGCGACCTCATAGCGGTCGGTTCCGTGCATTGCGAGCGAAAACCAGAGCGGCAGTCCGCGGACGCGCCGCGTCAACTGGATCTGATAGTCCGCCGGGTTAAAACCGTTCGCTATCTTCTCGGTGATGATGTCTAAATATGAACCCTCCTGTTTGTGGGCGGCGCGGGCGAGTTCCGGATCCCGATAGATGACGGCACCGCAGTCGTAGGGCGAGAACAGCCATTTATGCGGGTCGATCGTCACGCTGTCGGCACGTTCGATGCCCTTGAACAACGGCCGGACGGTCCGCGAAGCGAGCGCGCCGCCGCCGTATGCCGCATCGACGTGATACCAAAGTCCTTCTTTCGCGCAGATGCGTCCGATGCCGTCCAAATCGTCGATGACGCCGGCGTTGGTCGTGCCCCCGGTGGCGATGACTGCAAACAGACGCGCGCGGTCTTCAGGCAACAGGGCGTCGATCGCAGCCCGGAGTTGGACCGCCTCAAAGCGCTCTTCGGTCGGGACCGAGAGCACGTCGGCGTCGATGACCTTCGCCATTGCGCGCACCGAAGAATGAGCTGAAACGGCGGAAATTATCAGTCCGCGGACCTGTTTTTTCGATTCGTCCCGGGCTCGCCAGGCCTCTCGCGCCGTCACCATCGCCGAGAGGTTCGCCTCGGTGCCGCCGCTGGTAAACACGCCGAACGAGGTTGACGGCATTCCGGTGAGCGAGACGAGCCATCTCATCGCCTGATTCTCGGCGAAGATGCATCCCGCGCCTTCAAGCCAGAAAGCGCCGTGAACGCTCGATGCCGACGTAACGAGATCGAACATCACCGCGGCGCGCGTCGGTGACGCCGGAACGAAAGCCAGATGCCGCGGATGATCGATCGAGATGCTCGCCTTCATCAGCGTCTCGCGAAACATCTTAAACGCGCGTTCGCCGCCGATCCCTTTCGGCGTGATAGTTTCGCCGACGGCCGCAAAAAGGTCATCTTCCGACATCGGATGGCCAAGCGGCGGATTGGCGTCGGTGATGCGCCCGATCGCGTACTTCATTACATCGAGCGTCATTTCTATCAGTTCAAGATCGATGTTATGCATATGTTTTTATTTGCGAATTTCGATCCGCGATTTGCAATTTGGATTGGTCTGGCCAGAGTCGTGCGTGCAACTTGTTCCGCCTAAACGGCAGTGCGTTCGATATGATCGCACGATCGATATCCAACAAAATCAGCGCGTGACCACTTTCAATCCGGTCATTGTTTTCAAGCTCTCCGCGACCTGCTCGAGTTCGGTGCGTGAGATCGTCTTCAATCTGGTGAACGATCCGTCGAACTCGACCTCGTTGCCGCGAGTTTCGACGAAGTACTCGCGCGGGACGGGACGGGACGGAAGATTCAACTGGACCTCGTCAGGCTGAATCGTCGACAAGATCTTCGCCAATTCGACGATATCGTCTTGGTTTGGGCGCCGGAGCAGCATCGTCTGGATCGCGAGAAACCCTTTGAACTCCTTGCGAAGCGCGGCGATTCCGCCGACGATCGACTCGAGCGTGATTCCCGCGGCAGGCCGGTCAAAGCGGCGCAGCGTTTCGTCCGACCAGGCGTCGAGCTTGCAGAAAACCCGGTCCGCGAGCGCGAGTTCATCCCGCACCGCTCTTTGATACAGCAACGTGGAATTGGTCAAAACGATCACGGGTTTCGCCGTAATCCGTTTTATCTCAGCAATTATCTCGCCCAGGTTGGCTGCGAGCGTCGGCTCGCCGCTGCCCGAAAAGGTGATCACGTCGCAGTTTTTCCAATCGGAGGCAAGCAGATCGGCGATGATCCGGTCAGTTGTGACGAAGATGTCGCGACTCGCCGTAACGTGGTTTATTTTGCCGAGTTGGCAATAGACGCACTCGAAAGAGCAGATCGAATCGACACACAGGACATCGACGCCGAGCGAGCGTCCGAGACGCCACGAGCTTACCGGACCGTAGATGCTTGAGGGCATCTTCATATACCAAAATGATAACCCAAGATGACGGAGATTGCAGTCAGCGAGCCGTAGATGACTTCCCAAACGCCGATGCGCATAGCTTTCACTTTCTTGCGGTACGAAGAGAGCCCCCAGGCGGCACGGATCAGCAGAACGGAAAAAATTGCGATCGGCAGCTTCGGAATGAGACCGTTGGCAGCCAGCACTGCTACGAACGCGAGCGCGGCGCCGTGCGCGAAGATAGCTGAAAGGGACGAAAACTTTTTACCCTTTTCGAGCCGCAAACGATTCCGGACATAAACGATCGACGGAATCAGACGCGCCGCAAAAACTCCCCAGAGCGCGTAGGCGGTCCCGGCTTCGAGTCCGGACGCCAGCGCGATCACCGCGACCGATGACGAGATCGCGACAGCACCGGTGAGTTCGGGCAAAAGATTACGGCTTTGGCGCGATGCGTCGGCGTAGATCTGATAAATGCCGAGCGGCGCGACCAGCAGGATCGGAATAAAACTCTTGAGATCGGCGAACGCCAGACTGCCGGCGACGCCGACGACGTAGATCAACCCGAAATAGAGCGCGAATTTCAACGCAACGGAAGTCTGCGGCAGGTCGCGTCCGTTCAACCGATCCGCGACATAGATCCTCAGCGGCTGACGCATCAGGAAGGCTCCGATGTAGGTCAGTGCGATCCACGCCGCCGGCATCGAAAAGGCGATTGCGAGTCCGGCGACGAGCGGCTCGAACAGAAATCCCCACGAGCCGTGTTCGTTTGGAAGCGCGATGCCGCGGATCCGGACTTTCACTGTGGAAATTGCTTCTGACATTTGAAAAAAGACTTCGGAACAGCCGAGACGCAAGATCCCAAACTCGTGGTTTTACCGACGCTCGATCACCTTAAACCTTATTTCGAATAGTATTCCTTTTAGTTTCAAACGGCGAACACCTTCTTTTCCAAATCCAAAGCCCTTGGGAAAAGCAAGTTGTTCTCGAGGTGAATATGCTGGTGCAGATCGCGTTCGAATCCTCCGAGCCGATGAAACAGTGCCGTAAAACTCGGACAGGCGTCGTCAGGAAGCTTGAAGTCGCCGGAAAGCTCCCGTATCTGTCGAAGCATTTCGCCCGCGTTATCGTGTTCGCGCAGCATCATACTGACCGGATTCTGGACGCTGCCGAAACAAGAGATCGGAATCGCCGCGTCGCCGTTTTCCGCTTTTTCGAGATCGGCGATGTAAGGAAACAGCACGTTCTCTTCTTTCAAAAGATGCTGCATCAACTCATCGGAAAGCAGATTGAAAACCCGGTCGAGTTGAACAATCTCCGGATGCGACTCGCCGTGGCGGGTCGCGACTTTCGCCGACAGCGGCAGGAGCGCGGCTATCTCGGTTCGCGTAAAAACGTGGTGCCGGTCGACGATGTAACTGATAAGAGCCCGAAGCGGCGCGGCGTTCAACCACGCCAGGTCGCCGGCCGATTCGGTTTCGACGATCTCCTCGATCTTCTTTGCAACCACGGCCGGATCGGCGCCGGCCAACTCGCAGGCCTCATTGAACCCGCGCCTGCCGCCGCAACAGTAATCGACCTTGAACTCTTCAAAAACGCGGGTAGCAACCGGTAACTCGAGGGCGATCTCGCGAACGGTTCTGTTGGACAATGTTTGCATCTTTACCTCCGAAAACTGTCAATGTTCGGATGGTAGATCATCGAGCCGCAAGAAAACATGATTGCAATCACAATCGATGAAAATCAGCAATTCGACTCGGATTCTCGCGGATGCGGAAAAGTATCGTGGTCGTCGTCGCCGGGACGCGGTGTCAGGCACTTGAAGTCCTTTTCAATCGAAAGTTTGAGGGTGTCGGTTTCGCCAACGATCTCGACCTCATCTGTGGCTGCCCAAGCCGAGACGGTCGTGGCAGGAATCGTAATTTCAATTGAACCGTTGATGAATGAGGCGTTTAGCCGAACCGAATCGTCCAACAACAGCGAGCAAACGAGAATCTGGCCGTTGCCGAAGTCCGTTATGTCCTCGACGAACCCATTTTCGGCCAAAGCCGCGACTTCGCTTTGGGTCAATCTCACGCGAACCGTGTTGCCGCGAATTCTGAGTTTCATAGCTCGACTATACCAAATCAGAACTTACGGGGGAAAATGAATCCGTTTTCAACGTTGTCCATTCCGATCTTCGGGTAGTAATCCATCGCGTCAGGCACGGAAAGCAGCAGAACCATCGAGCCCTCGCCGGCGGCCGCGCGGGTCAGATCGACGAGTTTTCGGCCGATCCCTGATCTTTGAAGCGACGGATCGACGGCAAGATCGGCGAGATAGCAGCACCAGACGTGATCGCCGATAGCGCGGGAAATTCCCACGAGTCTTCCATCGAGGCGCGCCGTGACGACGATGTTCGACGCCGAATACATTGCGGCAATGCGGTGCGGGTCATCGACCGGCCGCGGCAACCCCGCAGCGCGATAAAGTTCGACGATCTCACAAGTGTCGGGAATCCTGCCCGTTGTATATTCGATCATTTCGGATTTCGGATTTCGGAATTCGGAATTCGGATTCGAGAGATTCCAGATTCCAGGGATTCCAGTCAAATTCCAGATTCCAGTCAGATTCCAGGGATTCCGGAGATTCCATTAACTACGTCGATACGTCAGACGTACTGACCACCGGCCACCGACCACCGACCACTGACCACCGACCACCGACCATCGACCACTGACCACTGACCGCTGACCACCGTTCACCGCCACCGACCACTGCTCACTGCTCACCGCTCACTGCTCATTCCCAGCCACTCGACGGCGGTTCCGGAGAGCAGTCTCGCCGCCGTCGCATCGTCAAAAGCCATCGACTCGATCAGGCTTCCGGCTACGTCTTCGCCGAGCGGGAATGGGTAATCAGTTCCAAGCGCGATGCGGTCGGCGCCGGCGAGGTCGACGAGATAGCGAAGCATCGCGGCGTCGTGGACGAGCGAGTCGTAATAGATCTTTCGCAAATAATCGCGCGGGTTGACGGGATTGTCGATCGCGCAAAGATCCGGACGCACTTCAAAACCGTGCGCGACGCGGCCGACCGTCGAGGGAAAGGATCCACCGCCGTGGGCGAAGCAAATTCGCATCTGCGGACAACGTTCCAGAACCCCCGAGAAAATCAGCGAGCAAACGGCGCGCGATGTCTCGGCGGGCATTCCTACCAGCCACGGAAGCCAGTATTTCTTCATCTCGGCCTCGCCCATCATTTCCCACGGATGAACGAAAACCGCCATCGAGAGTTTCTCGCATGCTTTGAAAAAATCGAAAAACTGCGGCTCGCCGAGATTCATCTGATTTACGTTCGAGCCGATCTGAACGCCCTTGAACCCCATTGTTTTGCAGCGTTCGAGTTCGGCGATCGCCATCGCTGTGTCCTGCATCGGGACCGTTCCCAATCCGATGAAGCGTTCCGGAAAAGAGTCGACGATCTCGGCGATTCCGTCGTTCAGGAATCCTGCGGTTTCGGCTCCGTCGGCCGGCTTCGCCCAGTAATTGAACATCACCGGGACGGTTGAAAGCACCTGAATGTCAACGTTTTGCGCGTCGCATTGCTCGATCCGGCGTTCCGCCGACCAGCAATTGTCCCCGATCTCGCGAAAGAAATGTCCGTCGTCCTTGAGCATCCGCGCGCAGCACGGCTTATGGTGCTCGAGCGTAATGAATCCGCCATAGCCGAACTTGTCCTTCCATCGCGGAATGTCGCGCGGAAGAATATGTGTATGAATGTCGATCTTTTGCATCTTAGGGTTTGGATTTTGGACGGCTCGTCTCGGCTCGATTACAAGTTTCCCGAGGGTCTTGCAGACTTCCCAAATCCAAAATCAGAAATCCAAAATCGAATCGTATTACCCGACTATCGGCGGCGGTTCCATTACCGCACCGCAAGACTTGCAAGTACGGTTTTCGACGCTGCCGTAAAACTTTCTGAAAACGCCCTGAAACTGATTTACGATGTCGGTCAGCTGAAAGTACTCTTCGAAGATCTTCTCATTGCAGTTCTCACAGAACCAGAGCAATCCGTCGAGTTCGCCCTCCCGGCGGCGGCGCTCGATTACGAGGCCGACCGTTGCTGCGCCGCGGATGGGATTATGCGGCACGCGCGGCGGAAGGAGAAAGATCTCGCCTTCGCGGATCGGGACGTCGACCGCCTCGCCGTCTTCCTGGACCTTGACCGTGATGTCGCCCTCGATCTGGTAAAAAAACTCCTCGCCCTCTTCCCAGTGATAATCCTTGCGCGAGTTCGGGCCACCGACGACCATCACGATGAACTCCGCATCCTCGTAAACCAGTTTGTTGCCGACGGGCGGCTTCAGCAGATGGCGATTTTCGTCAATCCACTTTTGAAAGTTGAACGGTCTTTGAATCGGCATTCGTCTGTCCTCTATCTTGAAAAAATGCGGTCGATGGGTTTTCCGGCCATTCGATCCTGTTCAGAATAATCGAACCCGAGCAGTTTCGTCACGGTCGCGGCAACCTGATTCTGATAGATCGTTTCGGCTTTGCCCCACTCGCCGCGAAGCGCCGAATCGGGCGAGACGAACGCCATCCAGATGCGCCGGGCCTCGGGAACGTCCTCGCCGTGCTTGTCCCAATCCTTTTCGGTAACTCCGCGCCCGTGGTCAGTGGTGATGACGATCGACGTGTTTCCCTTGTATCTCGGGTCGGTCCCGACGAACTCCCAAAGCTCTTTCAAGTAGTTGTCGGTGCGCTGCAGGGCGTCGATCATCCGGTCGTAATTCCCGTCGTGAGCCCAGTCATCTGTTTCGCCGAGGCCGATGTAAACGATCCGCGGCGAGTTTTTCTCAATGTGCGACATCGCGAACCGAAATGTATAAAAATCGTGCCGAACCGAATCCCACGGCGTCGGAGTTTCGAACTGAGCGTCACTCAGCGGCTTGCCCGCGCCGGCATACGGCTCGTATCCGGCATTGATTTCAAACGCTTCGGGGTCGGTCGTCGCGATCTCGTTGAATACGTTCCACGACGCGAAAAGCGCGACCTGATCGCGGCCGAGCTTCATCTTGCGTTGAAGAAACTGAAGGAAGGACGGAAATTTGTTCTGAACACGATCGTTGCTGTTGATGACGTCGTCGTGCGCCCGTCCGGTCAGGATCTCGGAATAGCCGGGATACGAAAACAGCATATTGTTCGTCGTCTTGACCTCGCTTCCAAGCTCGCGATTGCCGGCGATCGAGCCCTCTCCGCGCATCAGCCGCGTCCAGAAAAAGGGCATTAGTTTTTCGCGGCGAGAAGCTGCGTCCGGCCCTGAAAACTGTTTGAAAATCGGGCGGCGCTCGGCGTTCTTGTAGATCTTTTTATAGAGCGGCTCATCAAGTCCGCTGAAAATCTCCTTCGTCCGAACGCCATCGAGCGTGACGACGATGACGTTCTTCGTTTTTGTCTGGGCCGCGGCCGGCCAGACGCATACGATGAACAGAATTGTAAGAATCAAGTTTTTCATCTCGATCTCAAAGTGACAAAATTGCGTTCACGGTGCGCCAGTTTCTGGCGGTCGCCGCGATCTTCAGTTTGTTGTCGATAAACTTCTTGCCAAGAAGGCTGTCGGCGACGCCCGCACGAAGGAGGCAATAAACCTCGCGACCGTGCACCGCGAACATCTCGGTTTCGCTGTTGTGCGAGAGCAGGAGTGCCGACTTGTCGTCGCTCATCACCTCATTCAAGAAAACGAGATGCATCTGTTTGTCCTCGAACTCCTCGTTCGCAAACGGATTGGCGTCGATGAGAACCCGGATCGCCTCGACCGACCGAACCATCACCGGGGTTTTGAAGAATTCGCGCTCAAACGCTTCCGTGATTCGTGCTTCGACCGCCGATTCCTGATCATCGGAATCAAGGACGACGTTTCCGCTTTGAATGTACGACCGGACGTTCTCGAATCCGATCCCGGTCAAAAACTCTCGAAGGCGTTCCATCCTGACGATGGTCTTCCCGCCGACATTTATTCCGCGAAACAGCACGACATATCTCATCTCAAGAATCTGTTTATACAGCCCGGGATCAGGAACTGGCGACAAACCCGTCGGGCGGGAGCCCGACGCTGAACGGCGATCGCAATCGCCCCAATCCCCAATCCGAAATCCCCAATCCGAAATCCCCAATCCCCAATCAAACTGTCGCAATGACCTTGAGTTCGATCGCGATCGGCGTTGGCAGGCAGTTGATCTCGACGGTCGTCCGGCACGGACGGTTTTCGGCAAAATACTCGGCGTAGATGCGGTTGTAAGTCGCAAAATCGTCTTTCATATTCGTCAGGAAGACCGTCACGTCAACGATCTTGTCCCACGACGATCCGGCATCCTCGAGAATGTACCGGACGTTCTGAAACACCGAACGGCATTGCGCCTCGATGTCGTACGAAACGATCTCGCCGGCGTCGTTCAATTCGACGCCCGGGATCGTCTTCGAACCGCGTTCCCTTGGACCGACACCCGACAGAAACAACAGATCACCGACCCGCCGCGCGTGCGGGTAGAGTCCGACCGGTTCGGGCGCTCTTGATGATTCAATCATAACGATTTCGGATGTGGGATTTGTGATGTCGGAATCCCGGGCGCGCCTAAAAATACCGAATTCCCAAATCCGAATTCCCAAATCCCAATTACCTCGACAGCGCTTTCCCGATCGCTTCGAACGTTTGATTAGCGCCCGCGACGATCTTTTCGGTGTCCGCCGTTTCGGCAAATTTTGACACCGCTTCGGCGTAGCCGCGCCACATTTTTCCGGTTTCCGGACCGTAGCCGAGAAAGAACGCGGCGCCGTTCGATGCGTCGAGGTCGAAGTTTTGCTTGAGATGACGCCCGATCACCTGACCGCCGAGCGTCGAACCTTCGATGACGTAGAGCGATCCGAAGATATTCTCTTTCGAATCAAGGTCCGGGAACGTATCCGCCGGTTCGATCGCGGCGATCTCATCGTCCGAGAGTCCGAGATTCTTTAAGTCCTCGACAAGCCGCGGCGTGTTGAGCCGTTCGCTGTGATTGAGCTCGATCGGGTTTTCGCCGAGCGCCGCTTGCACCTTTGCCTCAAACGGCTTGTAGAACGCGAAGAAGCGCGTCAGAAGTCCGCGGTAATCGTCGAGCGTAAAATCGGGGCGCATTAGATCCACCGTTGCTTCGGTTGCCTGATGCTGATGCGCAGTCCGCGATTTGAGCTGCGCCATTATCGAGTCGTTGCCTTTTTCTGGTTGCATAATGGAGATATTTTGCCACGAAACGTACTTGTTTTACGAATTCGCAGGCGAAGGAAGAAGCGTTCGGGGAACCTTTAGTCGTCGCTGACCCGTTCACCGTTGTACACGACGTTGGCACACTCGGCGAAGAGATCGAGATAATAGTCGCGGATCTCTTCGACGGCAAGCGTGCGGCCTTCTTTTTCGGCGATAAACTTCATCAATTCAAAGGCGACTTCTTCGCCGGTTTCGATTCTGATCGGTTGTGTTTCATTACTCATTGTTCTATTAGACCCCATTTTCGCGATTCGTGCGCGAGTGTCCCCATTTTTCTTCTACCCCTCAAGTTTTATGCAAACGTTCTTTTCTTCGGTAAAAAAACGCAGGGCCTCAAATCCGCCTTCGCGGCCCATCCCCGAATCCTTCACGCCGCCGAAAGGCGTGCGCAGATCGCGCAAAAGCCAGCAATTGATCCAGACGATCCCGGCTTCGAGGCTCGCGGCGACGCGGTGCGCGCGCGTCAGATTTTCCGTCCAGACGGTCGATGCGAGACCGTACCGGACTGAGTTGGCGTATCTCAGAACCTCGACTTCGCTGTCGAACGGCTGAATCGTTACGACCGGTCCGAAGATCTCTTCCTGATTCGACCGGCAGTCAAAGGACAGCCCCTCAATGACCGTCGGTTCGATGAACCAGCCGCCAAGTCCATCGACCGACACCGCGTTTCCGCCGCACAGCACGGTTCCGCCTTCCTCCTTCGCAAGTTCGATATAGGAAAGGATCTTATCGAAATGCGCTTTTGAGACGATCGCGCCGAGATTCGTTTCGGCGGCACGCGGGTCGCCGACCTTCAAGGCCTTCACCCGATCGACAAAATCGGCGCGAAAACGCTCGTATAGCGGACGTTCGACGAAAATACGTGAGCCGCACAGACAGATCTCGCCCTGATTCGAGAACGACGAAAGCAGAGTCGTTTCGAGCATCGGTTCATATTCGCAATCGGCAAAGATGAGGTTCGGGTTCTTGCCGCCGAGTTCGAGCGACAGTTTTTTGAACTTCGGCGCCGCCTCGCGGGCGATCCACTCGCCGGTCGCGGTGCCGCCGGTGAAGGAAATGGCCTTGACGTCTTGATGCGTGACGATCGCCGCTCCGGTTTTTGGGCCGTCACCGTGGACGATGTTCAGGACGCCTGCCGGAAGTCCGGCTTCGATGCATATTTTTGAGAGCAGATATGCGGTCATCGGAGTAACTTCCGACGGTTTCGCGACGACCGTGCATCCGGCGGCGATCGCCGGCGCGATCTTCCACGTAAAAAGATAAAGCGGCAGATTCCACGGCGAAATGCATCCGACCACGCCGAGCGGCTGGCGCAAAGTGTAATTGATCGCTTGCCCGACCGATTCGTGCGATTCGCTTGCGAGATGCATCTGCGCCGTCGCGTAAAATCGAAAGTTGGCCGCCGCGCGCGGAATATCGACCCGTTTTGCAAGGCTTACCGTCTTACCGTTGTCGAGGCTTTCAGCTTCGGCCAGAGCGTCCAGGTCGCGTTCGATCAACCGGACGACCCGCATCAGGATCTCGAAACGCTCGTCGTTTGGAGTCGTTGACCACGCCGGGAACGCTTCCGCTGCGGCGCCGACCGCGGCATCTACATCCCGACCGTCCGAATCCGGGATCAGCGAATAGACTTCGCCCCGGGCCGGATCGTAATTCTCGAGGTATTCGTTCGACGCGGGACCGACCAGTTTTCCTCCGATGTAATTTTCGATCTTCAGCATTTAGCAATCATAAACCCAAATCGATTTTCGGTGAATGCTCGAAACATACGTCGGGATATCGGACTTCCGAGTGGAATGGCATTTGCGTTGATACTTGGCGAACATATTCATCGCGTTAGTCGTTGGAATAGGTTCGAGATCGGAGACGATAATTTTTGAAAACTGAAGGGATCAGAATCGCGCGCAAATTTTAGATAAGTAATCAGCAGCTTTCATTTAACCCATTTACCGCGCCGCCTTGTGATCTCAACGTTTTTAAGGTCGGAAATAATTTGTTCGAGTTTTGTATCTAATCAGATATAGAAAACGTCCTTATATAAGCGCGAATACGTTCCGGCCTGTAGATTTGAAAGACGGAAGACGCGTCTGGTCGTTAAATCCCGCGTTTTGAGGTAAAAAGCCGTGGAAGCAACAACGAATCCTTCAATACTCTTTGCCATCGGCATTAATCACAACACCGTTCCCGTGGAAATTCGCGAGCGCGTCTATGTGCGGGATGTGGAAATTCCCGCACTTCTTGATCTGTTACGTGAAACGCTCGACGAGGCGGCAGTTATCTCAACCTGTAATCGAATCGAAATTTACGGCGTTTCGACGCGTACGGACATCGGACTCGATTACTACAAAGATCTGGTCATCGATTTCAAGAACGCCCGCGGATTTATTCGCAGGGAAGATTTCTTCGGGATGATCTCGTGCGCGGCGTGCCAGCAGTTGTTTCGCGTGACGACGAGCCTCGATTCGAAGATCGTCGGTGATATGCAGATTCTCGGTCAGGTCCGCGAGTCTTTCCATTTGGCGGAAAGTCATCACGCGACCGGCAAGATCCTGAATCAGATGTTTCAGCGCAGTTTCAAGGTCGGCAAGCAGGTCCATACGGAAACAAACCTTCATCGTGGCGCTGTTTCGATCAGTTCGGCGGCGGTCGAGCTCGCGTCAAAATCGATCGGAAAACTCGCCGACAAAACCGTGATGATCATCGGCGCCGGAAATATGTCGCGGTTGACGGCCGAATGCATTTTGAAAAAGAAGATCGGCAAACTGATTTTCACAAACCGTACCCGCGCGAATGCGGACGCAATGCTGGAGAGCCTGAAAGCCAACTTCGAGTTCGAGGGCGAGGTGGTCGACTTTGAACGATTCCGCGACCGTCTCGATGGAGCGGATCTGGTCATCAGTTCAACCAGCTCGACGGACCCGATCCTCGGACGTAATGATCTTGAGGGCCGTGCGCGGCCGATCCTGCTGATCGACATCGCCGTGCCGCGAGACATTGCCCCCGCCGCCGCCGAATGCGACAATGTCGTTTTGAAAAACATCGACGACCTGACAGCGATCGTTGACCAAAATCATCAACGCCGGATTGCGGATCTGCCGCTCGTGCATCAGATCATAATGCGGGAGATGTCCGACTTTTTGATTTGGTATTATTCGCTTCCGCTCTTGCCGGCGACGATGCAGGCCGGCGCGAAACCGGACCCGGAGACGCACCGGGAGATCGTCCGGGTCAAGCACTTTTTGCTCGGCAACTTGCCGTATCTCCATAAGCTGGCGATGCAGCAGGGAAACGATTTCGACGGTCACATTGAGGTCGTCAAACAACTCGTCGCGATGAAGGAAGCGGCAAATCAAGCGAGGTCTGGCGTTGGAGCGTAAAATTAACAACCGATCAAGGGAAGGGGACAAGGTAATCATTGGATCAAGGGGCAGCGATCTGGCGCTCTGGCAGACAAGATTTACCAAAGACTCACTCGAAAAACGAATTCCCCAAATTCAGTTCGAAGTCCGCATCATCAAAACGAAGGGCGACGCGGTTCTGGACGTCGCCCTGTCGAAGATCGGCGACAAGGGGTTATTTACGAAAGAGATCGAAACGGCGCTCCTGTCGGACGAGATCGATCTTGCGGTGCACAGTCTCAAGGATCTTCCGACGGTCCAGCCCGAAGGACTGAAGATCGGTGCCGTGAGCGCCCGCGAGACGCCGAACGATGTTCTGATATCAAAGAAATTTGCGTCGATCGACGAACTTCCGGAGGGCGCGCGCGTCGCGACCGGAAGTTTGCGCCGACGCAGTCAATTGCTGGCATATCGACCGGACCTTCGGATCGTGGAAATTCGCGGAAACGTGCCAACCCGCATCGACAAGTTTCTCGCGTCGGAACTCGACGCGATGATACTCGCCTTCGCAGGCGTTCACCGACTCGGACTCGACCGGCACATTAGCCAGGTCGTGCCGACGACCATTTTGCTGCCGGCCGTCGGCCAAGGCGTGATGGCGGTCGAGATTCGAGACGGCGATGAAGATATCGAAGCGATGGTCGAGGCGATCAATGACCCGACCACCGAATCCTGTATTCTCGCCGAACGGGCATTCCTGCGGCGGCTCGAAGGCGGTTGCCAGGTTCCGATCGGCGCGCATGCGGTGCTTGAAAACGGGGAATTGGAACTTCAAGGCTTCGTCGGGACGATCGACGGAAAGCGTGTGATCCGGGATTCGATGCGCGGTTCCGTGAACGCGCCGGAAACGATCGGTACGGAACTGGCGGAACGCTGCCTGGCGGCCGGAGCGGGGGAGATCCTCGCCGGTGCGCGTGCGGCCGAAACGAACGGCGGGGTGATGTGATGAGATCGGCGCTGGTCGTCAGAAAATACGACGCCTTCAGCCGGATTCTTGAAGAGAACGGGTTTGAAGTCGCGAATTGCCCGGCGATCGAGACCGTTGCGTTTGAAAAGTCATTTGAGATCGACGCGGAAGTCGACGGAGTGTTTATCACAAGCCGCAAGGCGGCCGAAGTTTTTTCCGGTGTCGCGAACTTCGCCGGGCGAGTTTACGTTCTCGGGCGAAGCAGTTTCGATGTCCTGAAAGATCGCGGTTTCGATCTGTTCTTTGACGGGAATGCAAATACCGCGAGCGAGATGATGGCGGGCATACCGTCCGGCGAACTTAAAGGAAAACGGTTCGTGTTTGTTCGCGGCGAAGAATCGCTGCGAACGGTTCCGGAGTTTTTGAAGGGAACGGCGACGGTCGACGAGTTGGTCGTATATCGAACCGAACCAATAAGAATCGACCGGGAACTGGCCAACCGGCAATTCGGCTGGATCTGCTTTTTCAGTCCGAGCGCGGGCGCGAGTTTTGTCGATCAACTCGGTCTCGAACGACTGAAGAAATCGAAGATCGCGGTGATCGGAGCCACGACCGCGGAGTTTTTCGGGAATCGCGGCATTGGTGTCGATTTTGTCGCGAGCCGCGCCACGGCAGAGAGTTTTGCGAACGAATTGATCAAAGGGGAAGTAAATTGAACGAAGAATCGCTTTTTATCAGGGCCTGCAAAAGGCAGGAGACCGAAAGGACGCCGGTGTGGATCATGCGGCAGGCTGGGCGCTATTTGCCCGAATACCGCGCGATCCGCGAAAAGTACGACTTTTTGACGACCTGCAAAACGCCCGAGCTCGCAGCCGAAGTAACGATCCAGCCGATCGACATCATCGGCACCGACGCGGCGATCCTGTTTTCGGACATCCTCGTCATTCCCGAAGCGATGGGAATGCATCTCGAACTGATCGAATCGAAAGGTCCGGTCTTCGACGCGCCGATCCGCGACGCGAAGGCGGTCGGAAAGCTAAAGACCGAAGGTGTCGTCGAACGGCTCAACTACGTAATCGAGGCGGTCAAACTGACGAAAGAGCGACTTGCGGGCCGTGTTCCGCTGATCGGATTTTCGGGATCGCCGTGGACGCTGGCGACGTATATGGTCGAGGGCAAGGGATCGAAGAACTTCGATATTGTAAAAACGTTCATCTATCAGGAACCGGCGCTCGCGCACAAGCTTTTGAAGCTTTTGGCAGATTCGGTCGTCGAATATCTCAACGCGAAGATCCGCGCCGGATGCGACGCGGTCCAGATCTTCGACACCTGGGCAGGAATTCTGTCGCCGTCAGATTTTGAAGAGTTTTCTTTGAAGTACATTCGCTACATTTGCGACAATCTTGAAACAAACGGGGCGCCGGTGATCGTTTTTGCTAAGGGCGTGAGTTCATACAAGGGGCTCGCCGAACTGAAATGCGACTCGCTCGGTGTCGATTGGACGAAGAACATCGGCGACGTCCGGAACGAGATCTCGGGAACGAAAGCGCTGCAGGGAAATTTGGATCCGACGGTCCTTTTTGCGCCGAAGGAAAAGATCAGGCTCGAGACCGAACGGGTCCTGAAGAGCTACGGCGAGGGCTCGGGACACGTCTTCAATCTCGGCCACGGCATTTTGCCGGCGACGCCGGTCGAGAACGCGAAGTATTTCGTCGATTGCGTGAAGGAGTTGAGCAGAAAGCCTTTGCCTGCCAAACACGCGAAATGACGCGGATCGGAATCTTTGGCGTATCTGGAGTGTTTTTGCAGTAAAGAAAAAGGGGGAAGAAAATGAGTATCAAACATCTCGACGTCGATATTCTCAAGAAGTTCAATCAGCCCGGTCCGCGTTACACTTCGTATCCGACGGCGCCCGTTTTCTCGGATGAGTTCACGCCGGACGATTTCGAGCGCGAGATAATCGAAACCAATAACGATTCTGCGCCGACCGATCTCTCGCTATATTTTCACTTTCCGTATTGCGACACGCTCTGTTATTTCTGCGGCTGCAATATGATGGTCACGCAGAAACGCGAGCATATCGAAGAGTACAACCTGTACCTCAAAAAAGAGATCGACATGATCGTCCCGCTGATGTCGAAAGACCGGAAAGTCGAACAGATGCATTGGGGCGGCGGAACGCCGACATATCTTTCGCCCGACGAGATCCGCGACATCGGGACCTATATCAAGGATCGATTCGATTTTTCCGACGACATCGAAGCGAGCGTCGAGATCGACCCGCGCGGATTGACGAAGGATCATCTCCAGGCGCTGCGCGATGTCGGCTTCAACCGCACGAGTTTCGGCGTTCAGGATTTCAATCTCAAGGTTCAGGAAGCCGTCAACCGCGTCCAGTCAGAAGAGTTGACGACGCAGACCATCAACTGGGCGCGCGAACTCGGATTCCAGTCGGTCAATCTCGACCTGATCTACGGCCTGCCGCATCAGACCCTTGAATCGTTTACCGAAACCGTCGAACGCGTCGCCGCGCTTTCGCCCGACCGCATCGCCGTCTTCAACTACGCCCACGTGCCGTGGCTCAAGAAACACCAGGTATTGATCAAGGCCGAAGATCTGCCGTCGGCGGATGAACGTCTGCAGATCCTGAAAATGACGATCGAGAAACTGCTGGAAGCCGGCTACGAGTACATCGGGATGGATCATTTTGCGAAACCGACCGACGAACTCGCGGTCGCGCAGAAGAACGGCACTCTCTACCGGAATTTTCAGGGTTATTCGACCAAGGCCGGATGCGACGTTTATGCGTTCGGACTGTCGGCCATCTCGCAATTTCAGAACATTTACGCGCAAAACATAAAGCATCTCCGCGACTACTACAAACGCATCGACACGAAACGGCTGGCGACGCACGTCGGCTATCGGATGACGGCCGACGATCATATTCGCAAGGAGACGATCATGCAGCTGATGTGCAATCTCGAGATCGATAAACGCCGCGTCGGGACGAAATTCGGCATCGACTTTGAGGAGTATTTTGCCGCGGACATTCCAAAGCTGGACGTTTTCGTCCGAGACGGACTTCTCGCCGTCGATTCCGAAAGAATCAAAGTGATCGGATCCGGAATACTGGTCATCCGCAACGTCGCGATGTGTTTCGACTCGTATCTCGAAAAAATGATGAAGGAGAAACCGGTCTTCTCGAAGACAGTCTAGGGATTTGCGATTTGCGATTTTTGATTTGCGATTGGTTCAAGTTTTGAGTTCAGTCGCAAACGACAAGTTACATCAACTGGCAATCGCAAATTGCAAATCGCAAATCGAAAATGAAAGTCGCTGTTGTACTACTAAATCTTGGCGGACCGGATTCGCTCGACGCGGTCGAGCCTTTTTTGTTCAATTTGTTCAACGATCCCGAGATCATAAATTTTCCGCTCAGTTTTCTTTTTCGCAAGCGTCTGGCAAAGCTGATCTCGTCAAAACGCGCGCCGTCGATCCAAAAGCAATACGCCAAAATCGGCGGAAAGTCGCCGATCGTCGATTTGACCAACAAGCAGGCCGAGCTGCTCGAGCAGAATCTGCGCGCCAAAGGTATCGACGCCAACGTTTATGTCGCGATGCGTTACTGGCGTCCGTTCACCGAGGACGCGCTCGCGAAGATGGAAAGCGACGGCGTCGACCGAGTGGTCCTTTTGCCGCTTTATCCGCAGTTTTCGTCCGCGACGACCGGTTCGAGTTTCAAGGAATGGGAGAGACTGACCGCGGGCAAGCGCGTTCTGACCGAACGGGTTGAGCATTATTTTGACTTTGATCCTTATCTCGACGCCGTCATCGGGCGCATCAACGAGTGTTTCGAACGATTCCCGGACGACGCGAGAGACGACGTCCATCTGCTCTTTTCGGCGCATGGAACGCCGATGAAGCTTGTCCGCGAAGGCGATCCCTATTCCGGGCAGATATGCGAGACGGTGACCGCGGTCAAGAACCGCGGCGGCTGGAAGAACGCGCATACGCTTTGTTTTCAGTCGAAGGTCGGTCCGCAAAAATGGCTCACGCCGTCGACACCGAAAGTGATCGAAGAACTTGCCGCCGACGGCGTAAAAAGAATGCTCGTGATCCCGATCGCGTTCGTTTCGGATCATCTCGAGACGCTTTTCGAACTCGGTCACGAGTATTCGAAACTCGCAAAAGAGAAGGGTGTCGAGCAATATGAAGTAACCGAGGGACTTAATGACTCGGCCCTGTTTGCCGAGTCGCTGGCTCAACTCGTTATTGGAAAGATTCAATAATCCCAAATTGCGCAATAGGGAAATTTTGCCCGCGAATTTCCGCGAATCCGCGCCAATGGAAATCTGGTCCAAAGCGCTGCGAAAGAAGCGGGTTTTTGAAAGGGGCCACGGGCCAAAGTGTTGAAAGGCGGTTTACCGGTGCGGGTTCGGATAGAATCTTATTCGCGCGGATTCGCGGAAATTCGCGGGCAAAAACTCTATTGCGTAATAAAGGATAATTGAAGATCGCGTCATTTTCAATTATCAATTTTCAACTGTCAATTATTTGGTCGGACGTTTTTTTGATCGCACGAATGGAAAAGAAGATCGGTATCATCGGTGGCGGAATTTCCGGTCTGACGACCGCGTTTCTGCTGAAAAGAAAGGGCTTTGCGGTCACGGTTTTTGAAGCCGCGGGACAGCCCGGCGGGAATATCCAAACCGTCGAACGCGATGGTTATACCATCGAACAGGGGCCGAACAGCCTTTTGAAGGCGCCGCGGCTGGTCGATCTCGTACGGCTTTTGAAACTCGACGATAAAGTTATTGCAGCGAGCGAGAGCGCAAATAAGCGCTATATCTTGTCCGGCGGCGAACTTGAGGCGATGGGGCCGAAATCGTTTGTGAACGGTTACTTTTCGCTGAAAACCATCTTAAGGCTGGCAATAGAGCCGTTCGTTCGATCAAAATCGCCTGAGAACGAGTCGGTCGCCGAATTCGTCTCGCGCCGGATCAGTTCAGAGTTTTTGGACAAGGCGATCGATCCGTTCGTTTCGGGCGTGTACGCTGGCGATCCGAAAAATTTGAGCATGCGTTCGGCGTTCCCGAAGTTGTACGAAATGGAACGCGATTTCGGCAGCCTGATAATGGGAACTTTTCGGCGGAAGGTCGAAAAGCCGGATCCGAAGTTCCCGCGGACATTTTCGTTCAGGGGCGGTCTGAAAACGCTGATCGATGCGCTCGCCACCGAGGTCGGGGACGATCTCAAACTGAATTTCGCGGTCGATTCGATCGGTGACGGGTTGGCGGTCAATGGAGATGAGTTTGACGCGGTTGTGATCTCGACGCCCTCGTATGTTGCGGCCGATCTGGTTCGCGGCCGCGACGCTGATTTGGCAAACCTGCTTGCCGATGTGAATTATCCACAGGTCGCGGTCGTCGTGCTCGGGTTTGACTCGGGGCAGATCAAGATGAACCTCGACGGTTTCGGGTTTCTGATCGCGAGCAGCGAAAAGAGGCCGATCCTCGGAACGCTGTTTCACTCGGCCGTGTTCCCGGAACGCGCGCCGGGCGGAAAGCAGCTTTTGATGACCTTTGTCGGCGGCGTCCGTGCGGGCGACAAACTCGATTCGATGTCGGATGAAGAGCTGAGATCGATTGTCTTGACGCAGCTCAAAGAGATCATCGGAGTGAGCGGCGAACCGTCGTTCGTTCATATCAAACGCTGGAAGCGGGCGATTCCGCAATACCGCGTCGGATACGAACAGGTCACCGAGAGGATCTCGGAATTTGAATCGTCGCATTCGGGAATTTACGTTTGCAGCAATTTTTATCGCGGGATTTCGATGAGCGATTGCGTCAAGAACGCGTTCGAAACGGCTTCCGCCATCGAAAGCGATTTGGCCGCGACTTGACGCGAATCTGGCCTGCGTCGTGCCGGCGGCCGAAATCGGTCGGCGGGAGCCGCGTTCATCCACGGCGGGAAGAAAAAATGAGATATCCGAATTTTCCAATTACCCGAATGCGCCGTCTCCGCAAATCCGGAGCGTTGCGCGATATGTTTCGCGAAACATTTTTGACGAAGTACGATTTTATTTATCCGTTGTTCGTCGCCGAAGGGGAGAACTTCAAACGCGAGATCGGTTCGATGCCCGATGTCTTTCAGATGTCCGTCGATAATATCCTCGGCGAATGCGAGGAACTTCTGAAACTCGGAATCAATTCGGTTCTGCTGTTCGGGATTCCCGATTTCAAGGACGATGTCGGTTCGAGCGGCTATGCGCCGCACGGCATCGTGCAGAAGGCGACGCGCGCGATCAAGGAAAGGCTTCCCGAAATGATCGTCGTCACCGACGTCTGTCTTTGCGAATACACCGCTCACGGTCATTGCGGCGTCATCGAGAACCAATATGTGCAGAACGACGCGACGCTCGACCTGCTCGCAAAACAGGCGCTGACGCACGCTCAGTCCGGCGCCGACATCATCGCGCCGTCGGATATGATGGACGGCCGGGTCGGCGCTATCCGTCAGATCCTGGACAAAAACGGTTTTCACGAAACACCGATCATGGCCTATTCGGCGAAGTTCGCATCCGGGTTTTACGGGCCGTTTCGCGAGGCCGCCGAAAGCGCGCCGAAGTTCGGCGACCGAAAGTCCTATCAGATGGATTGCGCCAACCCGCTCGAAGCGATGCGCGAGATCGAACTCGACATCCAGGAAGGCGCGGACATCGTGATGGTCAAACCGGCGCTCGCATATCTCGACATCATCAGGCAGGCGCGTGACCGTTTCGATCTGCCGCTCGCCGCTTACAACGTCAGCGGCGAATACTCGATGGTCAAGGCAGCGGCCGAAAAAGGCTGGATCGACGGAGAAAGGGTGATGATGGAAAGCCTGCTCGCGATCAAACGCGCCGGCGCCGACGTGATCATCACGTATTTCGCGAAAGAAGCAGCACGGTTAGTTTGATTTGCAATTTGCAATTTGTCCGATTCAGCAATCTCGAACTGTAATTTGAGTGCGCAATTGCAAATCGCAAATTCGCAAATTGCAAATCGCAAATGAGGGAAGGATGAACACCAGAAAAAGCAGCAAGTATTTTGAAGAGGCCAAAAAATTGATGCCGGGGGGCGTGAATTCGCCGGTCCGTGCCTTCAAGTCCGTCGGGCGCGATCCGCTCTATTTCGATTCCGCGAAGGGATCGCGGATGACGGATGTCGATGGCAACGAGTTTATCGATTACGTCGGTTCGTGGGGCCCGATGATCCTCGGTCACGCGCACCCGCGGGTGATCAAGGCAATCCAGTCGATCGCGGAAAAGAGCACAAGCTTCGGCGCTTGTTCGGTTCCGGAGATCGATCTTGCGAAACTTATCAAAAAGTTCGTCCCGTCGATCGAGATCGTCCGGATGGTGAATTCCGGAACCGAAGCAACGATGAGCGCGATGCGCCTCGCCCGCGGCTTCACGGGGCGGGACAAGATCATCAAGTTCGAAGGCTGTTATCACGGTCACGGCGATTCGTTTCTGATCAAGGCCGGCTCGGGTGTCGCGACGCTCGGTTTGCCCGATTCGCCCGGCGTGACGCAATCTACGGCACGAGATACTTTGACGGCACGCTTCAACGATATCGAAACGGTTTACGAACTGGTCAGGTCGAACAAAGATCAGGTCGCCGCGGTCTTCATTGAAGCCGTTGGCGGAAATATGGGCTGCGTTCCGTCACAACCTGAGTTTTTGCAAGCGCTTCGAGATCTGTGCACGGCCGAGGGCATCGTCCTGATCTTCGATGAAGTGATGACCGGATTCAGGCTCGCGCGCGGCGGCGCGCAGGAACTCTACGGGATAACACCTGATCTGACGACGTTTGGCAAGGTTATCGGCGGCGGGTTGCCGGTCGGAGCCTATGGCGGCCGCGAAGACATCATGCGGATGATTGCGCCATCCGGTCCCGTTTACCAGGCCGGAACGCTCTCTGGAAATCCGCTCGCGATGACGGCCGGGTTCGAGACGCTGTCGATCATCGATGAAACTCCGGATTTCTACGAGCGGCTCGAAGCAAAAAGCGCGTATCTGGCGGACGGAATCTCCGCGGTTTTGAACGAGGTCGGAATGAACTTCACGATCAACCGTGTCGGTTCGATGTTCACGCTCTTCTTCACGGATCGGCAGGTTGTCGACTTTGATACGGCGAAGACATCGGACGCCGCGGGATTTGCGACGTATTTCGGTTCGATGCTCGAAGCCGGAATTTATCTGCCGCCGTCGCAGTTTGAAGCGTGTTTTGTCTCGATCGCACACGAGACCGCGGATCTCGACAAAACCATCGCCGCGTCCCGGACGGCGCTTGCGACGGCCATTTAATAGTCTTTCAGTCGGTGCCTTTTTTTGACCGATCAACTCGACTATTTCGAAACCACATAGCTCGCGCGGCTTGTTTCCGAATAGCTGGTAGCTGATAGGTCATAGCTGACAGAGTGTCTGAACGTTGCCGCGGTCCACCCCAATACTCTCAGCTTTCAGTTCTTACCTCTCAGCTCTTTCGGCATAACACCGTCGTCAAATAGAGCTTCACCGGAATAGCTCCCAGCTGAAAAGATTCTAAACCTTAGCATACGTTAAACCGGTCTGTCCCTGATATTTTCCGCCCCGGTCGGAATAAGAAACGGCGCAATCTTCATCTGATTGGAAAAACAAGATCTGGCCGATGCCTTCGTTGACATAGACACGGAGCGGCAGATTCGCCAGATTCGCGATCTCGACGACGAGCCGTCCGGTCCAACCGGCCTCGAGCGGTGTCGTGTTGACCAGCAATCCGGCCCGCGCGTAAGTTGATTTCCCGAGCGCGACTCCGGTCACGTTGCGCGGCATCTTGAAAGTTTCGACCGTCACCCCGAGGCCGTAATGATGCGGCGGCAGCAGATAAAACTCCGCGCCGTCGTCTGCGGTCTGAAGGACGGGTTCGATCAACGAGAACTGATCATCGAATCTCTTCGGATCGATCTCTTTGGCGTGAACCGACGAAAAAATGCGAAATCCGTCGTCGGCGAGGCGCATATCGTAGCCGTAACTTGAACAACCCGCGGAAATTATCCGTCGGCCGTCCGATTCGCGGACGAGTTCCGGCAAAAACGGCGTGATCATCCCTTCTTCCTCCGCCATCTTGCGGAGCCAAATATCAGACTTAATCGACATAGACTAAAAAATAGCCTATAGCTCTCGAAAAGAAAAATCCCCAAACAAATTAGCCGCGGACACGCCCGGGATTCGCGGACCCGAAAGAGGATCAGCGAATCCCGCGCGTGTCCGCGGCGAGAAAGCGCAAGCTATTTGATCGGTGCGATGTTGAGAACGCCGTCGCCGACGATGAACCGCAGCGGAACACCGCCGACCCCGGATTTTGCGACGATGGTTTTGTCGTCAAACTTGTCGTTCCGCGTCCGCGGCTTGAGTTCCGTGAACGTATTGACGATGTTCCCGGTTCTGAGAACGGCCGCATCGAAGATCGAATTAAGGCTCAGGGGCAAGAAGACGTTCATCGTGCCGCTCGTCAGCTGAATATCGGCGAAACGCCCGCGCCAGCTACGCGAGGGGATCGTCACATCGACGTTTCCGTTTCCGAAGATTGCCTGTACTGCGCCGCCGTCGAGCGTCAGCTTGGCATCGCCTTTGACGAAATTGATGCGCATGTTGCCGTCGACGCCCGAAACGAAGAAATCTCCCGCGCCGCCGTCGATGTTCAGGTCGCAGTAGCGCGGGACCTTGATGACATAGTCGATGCGAAAGGGAAGTCCGAGCAGGTTCTTCGGGATCTTTTTGCCGGCCTTTTTCAGATAGTTCTTGTCGTGCGTTCCGATGCTGTTGATCCGCAGATGGTTGAAAGTCGAATCGAGTACGAATCCGTTGACTTCGGCAAGCTTGTTGAGATCGGCTTCGGTCGCGGCTTCGATTTGGATCTCCGCCGAAACCTCGATCTCGCTCTTGCCCCAGCCCTCGATCCGGATGGAACCGAATGGGGCTCCGGTCAAGGTCACGGTTCCGCCGGGACCGAATTCGACCGAGTCGGACTTGAACGCCGTGCGTTTGATCATCGCCTGCCCGAACGCGAGCGAGGCAAAAATGAACAGAAGCGGAAGAATTGCGAGCGGACGAAGAATTTGTTTTTTCATTTTGTTTTAGCGCTGAAAGGGGAGACGGAACGATCGTTCCATCATAAGCTTAGCGGTTTCGAAGACGATTGGTCAAAGTATTTTTCGAAGCGAAAGCGGCGGATGCAAGATTCTTTCGGCGGGATTCCGGTTCAACGGGCTCGTTTCGGGAGTTAACGCCGGATCAAGGCGATGCTGCCGCGTTGATTGGTGACCGTCAGCGTCGCCGCGCCGTCGCCGTTCTTTCCGATGACCCGGCGGCCGTCGCTGACGACATTCATATTTCCGCCCGAGAACGCCCCGAGCGAGATGTTGCGCGTCGAAGGCGCGGTTGCGACAAGCTTAAAGCCGGCGTTGAACGGGATCCTGACGTTGATGTTGCCGCGCATCGAAACGAAGCGATAGTTTCCGCCGTTCTGAATCTCGCCGTCGAAGAAAATGTCTCCGATCACGTTTTCGGCGGCGACATTGCTCGCGCCGATGTTCGTCAGCGTAATATCTCCCTCGCTGGAGATGTTTGCGCGGACGAGTCCGCCGCGGACATTGCTGACGTTGAGATTGCCGACCCTGGTTTCGATATCGACCGACGAGGTGTACGGAACTTTGACCGTGAAATTCACATTGCCGACTTCGTTGCGGCCCTGATTGTCCTTGACGACGTTGATTAGAATCGTGCCGCTGAGGCTTTGCGGGATGATATTGGCCGCCGGTGCTTCCAAATATGCGGAGATCTGAACCTGATCTTTGTCCCAGCCTTCGACGGTGACGGTTCCCGACCGGTTGGTGAGCTGCAAACGCACGTTTTTGCCCGCCGGATAGAGCTTTGAAAATCTCTTCTGGGCAGCAGATTCAGACGCGGCAAATGTTGCAAAGAAAAAAACTACGCTCACGATGGCCGTAGTTTTGATGATCGCCGAAAGCCTGATGAGTTGTCTCAACTTCAAAATCATCGCCAAAACTTACAATTCGGAAAATTCACGCAACAGCTCCATCTTTTCGTTGAGCGCCGTATCGAGCATCTCGCCCGAAAGGTCGTCCTGCGGATTTTCTTCCAAAATCAAACTATATTCGCTGACCGCCTGATTGATCTCGTTCAGGTTTCGGTCGAATGCGTCGCGCAAGTGGGCATCCCACTGGCCTCGCCGGAGTTGAACCCTCTTGTCCCAATAAGCGATCGCCGCTTCGCGCTCCTCCATTTTTCGCTTGCGAAGTTGCTGCGGCGTTTCGACCAAGCCAAGCTTGCCGAGCACGCGGTCAACCACCGTCGGCTCCGAGGATTGCGCAAAATCGTCGTTCGGCTGCACGTAATGCCGCACGCCGATGAACGTCAGAATCGAACTCACCAGAGCGATTCCGAACAGCGCTGACGCGAGTTGCGGAAAACTGAGATGCCAACGTCCCTTGGTTGCCGCGGCGGCCAATTCCGCAACCTTTGCTTTGTTTTCTTTGGCGATCTCGGCATTAACTTCGCCCTCGATAATGTTGTTGATCCGAAGCCAAAGCGCCTGCGGATTCGGCGGTAACGGGCCGTCCTCGTCAGGCCTCGAATCATCAATCAGGTTGGCCAGATCCTTGCAAACCCCGACACAGTCAAGACAAACCGACAAATGCGCCCGGACATCTTCAGAACTCGCTTCATCGAGTTCGAGGTCCAGATAAGCACTCATCATTTCTTGACATTGTTCGCAGTTCATCTGATTCAATTCAACTAATTAAAAGTCTTTCGCAAAGTTGCGGATACACCCTTATAGATTGCCGCGCGGTCCGTTAGGTTGCCCCGCCCCGGCAAAAGTTAGCCGTTTTGCTTGATCAGTAGACCGCGTAGTTTCAGACGGGCTTTATGGAGCTGGGATTTGGAAGTTCCGACGGACAGCGTAAGCATCCGGGCGATCTCTTCGTGCTCGTATCCTTCGACATCGTGCAGAATGAACACTTTTTTATAACCCGGAGGAAGCTGTTCGATGGCCTTGTTCAACGCGAGACGGTCGACGATCGGCATCTTGTTCGGGTTTGAGGTGCCGATCACGATCTGGTCCGGAATCTCACCGGTATCGGAAACCTTTTCGTTCTTCACGCTGCGTCGCCGGAAATGCATCAGCACCTGGTTGACCGTCAGCCGGTGGAGCCAGGTCGAAAACGCCGAATCTCCGCGAAAGCTTCCGATCTTGCGGAAGAGTTGGATAAAGACTTCCTGCGTCAGGTCTTCGGCTTCGGTCTGGCTGTTGGTCATCCGCAGACACAGCGAGAAGGTCCGGCGATGGTAACGCTGGTAGATCATCTCGAACGCCGAAAGATTACCCTCAGCCGCAAGTTTGCAAAGGGTAAGATCGCTGGTGTCGGCGGAAACCGGGGTGCTTTCCGCAATCGACGGGGTCTGAAATTGGGAAAGCTCAACGCTCTCCTCAATGCCGAATGCGCCTTCGCGCTCAATCGCCGAGGTCAGGTCCATAGCCGCTCCTAAGAAATTTGATTCTGAGTTCAGTAAATCTTCGTTGTCTATGATGTCGTACCTCCTTCGGAACGTTGCTCGAACAGACGACTATTTTATGATGAAAGTCGGTAGATAGTAAATAGTTCATTGTTAATCGTTGATCGGATAGTGATCGCTACTTGCAATACCCGGGTAACCGCTGGAGCATCTTCAACCATCAACAATCAACAATCAACCCTTCTTTTTCTTGAGCAACAGGTCGCAGACCTGATAGGCGCCCGTCGGATCGATCGCGGTACGGCCGACTTCGACGTGCTGGATCTTGCCTTCCTTATCGACGACAAGCGTCGCGCGCGCGCCGTAACCGCTTTCCTCGTTATAAAGCCCGTAATCTTTCGTCGCCGTCCGCTTCCAGTCGCTGAGCAAAGGGAAGTTGACCTTGATGTCCTCGGCAAAGCGCTTGTTCGCCGCGAAACTGTCCATCGATATTCCGAAAACCACCGTCTCCGTTGCTTCGAATTTGGCGATATCAGCCTGATACGCCTGGAGTTCCTTCGTTCAGCCACCGGTGAACGCGAGTACATAGAACGCCAGTACGACGTTCTTTTTCCCGCGGAATTCAGAAAGCGTGACCTTGTTGCCAGAGGTGTCCGTCAATGTAAAATCGGGCGCGACGTCGCCGACCTTCAGCTTCGTCTCCGGTGCTTTCGGCGTCTGCGCGAAGGCCGAAACCGCGAACAAAAGCGCCAACAGGAATGTTGCGTATATTTTCATAATCAATACCTTAATCGTCCGAACTGAAGATAGTCAATACGTACCAGAAAAGAAGCGCGACGCTCGCGAAGAGCGAAAGCGACGCGGCAACGTACTGCGTCGGGTGGTACACGTGCAGTACGTTGGAAGTGCTGTAAAGAATTGCCGTCGCCGCAAACGCGACCATTACGAACGCGAACAGACTGCCGAGAGAGAAGCCGAAGACCAAACTCGCGGCAATGAAGCCCAATGCAACAAAGCCGCCGATCGCAAGGATCGAACCGAGGAACGAAAAATCGGTTCGCGTGATAAAAACGACCGCGGTCAGACCGGCAAACAGACCCAATGAAACGATCCCTGCCTTCAAAATAGTGTCCGCTCCGCCACCGAATTGCGCCGCCACATACAGCAGCGGGATGAAGATCAGGGCTTCGGCCACGATGTAAATGAGCAGTCCGAGATATTGCGTTGATGTCGAAACCTGAGAACGGGCCCATTTGTTCGCGAGCCACGAAACCCCCATAAACGCCGCCAGAACGACGAACCACGAGAGCCTTCCGCCAAACTGCAGCGCTCCGATCATCACATCGGCGACGCCGGAAACAAAAAAGAAGGCCTCAACGCCGATGAACGCAAGGATCGCCCCCGCGAGGTGCAGGTAGGTCTTGCGGACGAACGAGGCGCGCTCCGCAGGTTGCGCCTGCGCCGCCGAGTAGCCGTAGTTCGAGTCGTAGTCTTGTTCCATTGCTTGTCCCACTCCCGTTTTTTCGGAAATTATACACGAATCGAGTCCTCGACGTCATTTCACAAAAAAATCACAAAAAACTCAGAAATTCTTAACTACGCGGTCTTGGCGAGTTCGATACTGTTCATTCATCGGAGGTTTCTGATGGGAAAAAGTTTTGCACACATAAAAGCGATGGCACAGCCGGATCAAACGGCGTGCTGGTCGACATCGATGGCTTGGTGGACCCGCGCGGTTTGTCGCGTTAAGGACTATTCCGAACTCGATATCCTTGGGATGTTCAGCCATCTTGCGGGATCCGACGGCGGTCTAAAGTTTACGGACGGATACAAAAGGATGTTAAGCGACCCACTTTGGGGAATGACAGTCGAGGATGTCTCGATGGGGGTTCAGATGCGCGATCTGGCGAATACTGTTTTCAAGGCTTCGCCGGTGATGTGCGGATATTGGGAAACAGCCGTCGGTGGCTATCACTCGGTCGCCCTTTACAACTATAAGGTCTTTGACGGCGTTTGGGCGATGGACCCGAACGGTGGCGTCCACGTTTTTCGGAGTTTCGATTACTATTTCACTCCGCATCGCCCGACCGTTTTCGGTTACATTGCACCGCCCCAATTAAAGAAATAGAAAAACAGGCGACTTTCCTCAAAGTCGCCTGTCGATGTTATTAAAGGTATGTTCGAGTCAGTATCGTTTCGGCCTTCGCGCCTGAAAATCGCCGGAATGAGTTTTAGCAAACCTTGATTCCACCGGAGCTTTCGTTGGCTGCGACTTCCGCAAAGGAACCGCCTCGTTTCTATGATACCAGTCGGAAATTCTTACCGGTTTTACCGGCTCAAACTGTCCGGCGGTGTTTCGATCGATGTTTCTATCATATCTATCACCTCCCAACCTTAGGATACTCAAAAGCGGACGGATCGGTCAATGTTTTTTTTGAAAGTCACGCACGAATTCTCGGTCCGTAATCCGTCGGGGCCGTCCTGAATTCGGAATCAGGCTCTGATCACCCTCATCACCTCGCCGGGCGTACTTTCGGTGCCGTCGGAATCGACCGCGCGGACGTAATAGAAGAACACCTCGCCGGATTCGACGCCGTCGTCCTTGAACTCGGTGGATTTGAGCGGTTCCGAGTTGCGGCGTTCCCACTGATCGAGCGGTGTCGCTTCATTGGCTGACCGGTAGATGTTATAGCCGACAAAGTTTTTGAGAGGATTCTGGCCGTGTCGATTTCCGGCGTGGTCCGTATATTCCACCTTCGGAGCCATCGGGGCGCTCTCGCGTCCGTTCTCATCGACCCGCGTCAGCCGGTAAAAATATCGCATGCCGAGTCTGGCCGCCGGGTCGTCAAACTGACCGTCCGGGATCGGGTCTTCGGTCAGGCGTTCCCACAAGGCGAACGGCAGATGCTCGTTCGTTGATCGATAAACGTGAAAGCCGACGAACTTTCGCTCGACCCTTTGGACTAGGTTTCGTTTCAGTTTGTCCTTGAGACGCTTTTTCATTTCGCTTCAATTCTCTCGAAAACCCCGCAAAAGGACAACCCGCCGTTTCGGGACGAGCCGAAAATCGGCGGGAAACCCTGCGCGCCAAGATCGCGGATTTCGGGTAAAACGCCCCATCGTCAGATTGAATTCGGACACCGTAGCCATTGGTCGGCAGTGTCCTGCTCATCGGCGCGTCTTCTGGGTGAACGGCACGGTGTTTGCACCCAAAGTGCTAGAAAGTGCAGAGTCGCGCCCGTCTTGAAAGACGTTGCTTTTTGGCAAGAGTGAGACCGCCGGCCCGGTCAAATGTGAATACTCGACCGCAGGCCCCGGGTGTGAACGGTCGCGACAGATCGGCCAATTTCCCGCGTCGCTACGCCGCGGATTTTGGGGAGGTATATTATGAAAATCAAATCACTATTTAGTTGTATCTTGGTTATCACATTGGCGGCATTGGGGCTGAATTATGTCAACCGCTCATCGGCCAGCGCTCGATTCGCGGTCGACAAAACGAAAGCTGCTTCGCTGCTGGACAAGAAGACCCGCCCGTCTGCGGGCGTTCACGTCTTCTGGGAGACAGTCGTCAACAACGGCCGCAACATTCCCGGATCGAACAGTTTATTCAACAGCTTCGGCCAACCTTCGGTCAATTCCGAGGGGATGGTCATTTTCAGAGGGCGCGGGACAGAATCGGCGCGAATCTCAGGGACCTTTATGCGGAACACGCCAAAAGGTAACCTGGAAGCGCTCGCGGACGTCAACAATTTCGTGCCGCAACCGAATAATCTCGATGCCGAGTTCACCGAGTTTCCGGCGATTCCGCGCATCGCGATCAACGCGGCAAACGTCGCGACCCGGGGAAACCACAAGCCGGTGTACCGTTTCACGCTTCCTGATGGCTCCGAATCCCGTGCCGGCACTACGGGTCTTTACGCTCAACTTGAAACGAAATACCTGTTCACCGCCGCCTCGAAACTCGGAGCGATTCCGGGGTTCGAGTTCTACGGTGTTCCCGGAACGGATCCAGTAGTGCCGTTCGATGTCTTCCCGGGCGCGCCTGCGATAACGGATGAGGGAGTTATCCTTTTCAAGGGAAACTACACGTTAAATGGTATCGGCAAGACCGGTGTCTTTTACCGCCGGCTCCAAAATACCCTTTACGGCGGTTCGGATGCCGTCGAGGCCATTGCGACCTCGGATACTGAAATTCCGAATATGCCGCCGAGCTTCAAGTTCAAGGCGGCCACTTTCGGTTCGACGGCCCCGCCGAGCGCAGCCGGAAACGTTGCCGTCTTTGTCGGTCTCGACAACGAGGAGTCTCCGTCATACGGCGGGATCTACTCGGCTCCGATAAAACCCAATCCGCCGTTGACGCCGCTCGTCGAGATCGGCGAGCCGCTTCCCGGCTTATCGGGAATCAGATTGACCCGAGTCGGCGAAGGATTATCGTTTGACGGTCGCTACCTGGCGTTTTGGGGCGCCTGGGGCCGCGAGATGAAGACGGTCAGGCTTTATTGCGCGGTCGACGGAAACCGCGATCTGCTCGATTACTGCAACGGTGTCGATCCGCTCAGCGTTTTCGACCCGGATAGCGGCCGATGGTTCCAGGAAAGGGAAGTTCCGCAAAAACAGGGAGTCTTTGTTTACGACATGTTCACCAATACGACGTACGTTATCTCGAACTCCCAGAAGAACTTCAATGATTTCGTTTTTTGGGGATATTCGGGCAAACCGCCGGGAGTCGGAACCGATGAAAACTCGGAACCGCCCCGTTGGCGCTCCGCGGCTTTCATGACCGTGTTTGACGGTCACGTCGCGTTCAAGGCGCGAACCGGAGAACGAAACGACAAGAATGAGTACATCAACCCCATCGACGGACTTTATTTGGCTGACGCCTACCTCCGTCACCCGCAGATGATTCTGGCGGAAACGGGGATGGACGGAAATCTGCTTGATTCGGAATTGCCGCAAGGAGCGATGTCGATCACCGGCATCGGAATCGAACGGGACGGATTTCGCGGCAACATTATCGCGATCACCGCGACAATGGCAAATGCCGAAGAGAGTTGGGGCGGCGTATATCTCGGCCGCATTGTCGGGAATTAACGTTGTGTCCGAAGACCCGCATCATCCGGTTTCGCGCGGATGACGGGCCGGCGCCGGATCTATTGGTTCGTTGCCGGAGGACAAACTGCGAAGCCTTTCAGATACTTGAAAGCAAGAACGCGGAGCGTATGAAAGCGCTCCGCGTTCTTGCGTGACATCTTCGGGAAAGATCCTACTTTGCCGCCGCCTTCTCATTCTCGGGCGGTTCGATTCGCGGCGTCGCGAGACCGAGGTCGTGCTGACGCCAGAGATTCGAAACGAGCAGTTCACGAATGAAAGCCATTTCCTTCGGAAGCCGATCGTAGAGCTTGAAGAAAAGATCGTCATGCATCGCGATCTCTTTGAGCCAAATGTCACGGTCGAGGTTCATCACCTGATCGAAATCCTCCTTCGAGAAATCGAGGCCGCGCCAGTCGAGATGCTCATATCGCGGTTGCCAGCCGAGCGGCGTTTCGACGCCTTTCGACGTTCCGCGGGCACGCTCGACGACCCATTTCAGGATGCGCATATTTTCACCGTAGCCCGGCCAGGCGAACTTTCCTTCCTCGTTCTTGCGGAACCAATTGACCGAGAAGATGCGCGGCGGTTCGGGGATCGAACGGCCGAAATCCAGCCAATGCGAGAAGTAATCGCCCATGTGATAGCCGACGAAAGGCAGCATCGCGAACGGATCGCGGCGGACCTCGCCGATATTTCCGAAGGCCGCTGCCGTCATTTCCGACCCCATCGTCGCGGCCATATAGACGCCGAATGCCCAGTTGAACGACTGCAGGACGAGCGGAACAACGGAATTGCGCCGGCCGCCGAAAATGAATGCCGAAACGGGAACGCCCTCAGGACTGTCGAAATTTTCATCGACGACCGGGCACTGCGTGATCGGCGCCGTGAAACGAGCGTTCGGATGCGCCGCGGGTTTGCCGACCGCCGGCGTCCAGTCGTTGCCCTGCCAATCGATGGCGTGGGCCGGCGCGTCGCCGTCCATTCCTTCCCACCAGACGTCGCCGTCGTCGGTCAGCGCGACGTTGGTGAAGATCGTGTTTTCGCGGATGGAATCCATCGCGTTCGGATTCGTCTTGAAATTTGTTCCCGGCGCGACGCCGAAAAAGCCGTATTCCGGGTTGATCGCGCGAAGTTTGCCGGTTTCATCGGGCTTGATCCAGGCGATGTCGTCGCCGACGGTTGTCACCTTCCAGCCCTCTTCCTGAAACGGTTCGGGCGGAATGAGCATCGCGAAATTCGTCTTTCCGCAAGCCGACGGAAAAGCGGCGCAAACATAGTCCTTCTGCCCGTTGGGCGACTGGACGCCGACGATCAGCATATGTTCAGCCAGCCAGCCCTCGTCGCGGCCGATCGTCGAGGCGATTCGCAGCGCGAGGCATTTCTTGCCGAGCAATGCGTTGCCGCCGTACCCGGAACCATACGAAACGATCGCCCGTTCTTCGGGGAAATGGACAATATACTTGTCTTTCGGGTCCGGCGAACACGGCCACGAAACGTCAGCCTGACCTTCGGCGAGCGGGTTGCCGACCGAATGCAGGCAGTGGACGAAATCGCCGTCGCCGAGAGCGGCGAGCGCTGCTTCACCCATACGCGTCATAATGCGCATATTGACGACGACATACGGCGAGTCGGTGATCTGTACGCCGAACTGCGAGATCGGCGAGCCGATGGGTCCCATACAAAACGGAATGATGTACATCGTCCGTCCGCGCATCGCCCCGTCGAACTTGGAACTCAGGATCGCCTTCATCTCTTTCGGCGCCATCCAGTTGTTCGTCGGACCGGCGTCACCCTTGCTGATCGAGCAAATATAGGTTCGATCTTCGACCCGGGCGACGTCAGAGGGATGCGACCGGGCGAGAAACGAATTCGGCCGTTTCTCCGGGTTCAGCCGGATGAAGGTGCCGCTGGCGACCATCTCTTCGCAGAGGCGGTCGTACTCTTCCTTCGAACCGTCACACCATTTCACGCTTTCGGGTTTGCAAAGATCGATCGCCTTTGTGACCCATTCGATAAGCTCGGCATTTTTAACATTCGCCGGTATGTTCAAAGTTGTCATAGGAATTACTCTCCAAATCAGTAATATGCTCTTAAAAATTGAAAAAAAACCAAAACAAACCAAACAATCAATCGAGAATTGTTTTTCAACACTATTCGCTAATCTTATCACACTATTAGCATTTTGAAAGCGCGGTCGCGGTGCGGATCGGGGACGAATCGGCGACTGTCAATTTGATCGATTTTCGGTCCGCGAGCGGGTCAGGGTGACGGCGCGGGAACTCTGTCCAAGTTGATCTTGATTTTCGCAAGTTGCTTAGCTGCATCAGATACGGAGTCCGAAGGTCTCAGGGAAGCGTGGCATGCCGATTGTTATGTCCACGGCGGAAGTGTGCTGAGATTGCCCCCTCGGTAACATACCGAACTAATTTGGGCAGAGTCTGCATTTCGGCTGATAATGAAAGAGGTCAATCAGACAGAATCAATAGAACTCGTGCCGCCCAGGTTGTTTCTGCGGCACTGGCTTCGCAATTGGACGGCGCGCGCGGTCGTTGCGCTCGGATTGCTGACCCTCATTTACGGAGTTTGGCAGTTCGCCGGGATGCCGAGCCCGCGCGGCAGGATGCTGGTCAACGATGCAATGCAGTTCGTTATGGCGTTCGCGGCGTTCGTCGCGACGCTGATGCTTTCGCGGCACAAACGCCTCGCGTCCGACGTTCGGCTCGCGTGGAAACGCACTGCGCTCGCATACGGCGCGTTCGCCGGAGCCCAGGGCGTCTGGTTGTACTATACCCAAATTCAGGTTGTCCGCCCGTTTCCGTCGCTCGCCGACGTCGGTTATCTGGCGTTCTACCCGCTGATGCTCGTCGCACTGTTGTCATTTCCGACGTCGGCCAACGCCGGACACCATCGGCGGAAATTCATTCTCGATACATTCTCCGTGATGCTCGCCGGTTCGACCGTCGTCCTGTATTTCATCGTGCTCCCGACGATCGAAACGAACACCGACTTCGTGAAGATCGGGCTCAATGTCGCGTACATAGTCGGCGACCTCGTACTGCTTCTCGGAATCACGACGATACTTCTCCGGCGTCCGCCCGAAGGTATCCGACGAACCCTCTTTCTCGTTGTCGCCGGTCTCATCAATCTTCTGTTCGCCGATATTTCCTTTGCATTCGTCACACTTTATAAGCTTGGCGGAAGCGGGCCGCTCGTGATTCTATGGGTGACCGGCCCGCTGCTGCTCGCGACAGCTTCTCTGTACCAATTTCAATTGGCAACCGATTCAAACGGCAATGACAGTGAACTTTCCGATAACGTGTTTGTTCCCGCATTCAGTTGGCTGCCTTATCTTGCAGTGTTTGTCGTTTACGGAGTTCTCGTTGTTTCGGCGTTACCGTATTGGAATAGACCGCACGGGTTGGTGGTTTTCGCGGCCCTGATCCTGACGGCAATCGTCGTCTTGAGGCAGATCACCGCGGTCAGGGAGAATATCCGGCTCCACGCGCTCCAGGCGACACGCGAGAGCGAGTCGCATTTTCGAACACTGATTGAGAACTCGTCCGACATCGTGATGATCTTCGATCTCAACGCGACGATCACCTATCAAAGTCCCTCGGTCGAACGCATCCTGGGTTACGAACAGGACTCGCTGCTCGGAGCGGTCGGGTACTCGTTTATTCACCCGGACGATCTGCCGGCAATGAAAGATGCCGCCAAACTGCTGGAGCGCGGCAAATCTTCGGAAGTGATGCGCGAGTTCCGTTTTCGCCATTTCGACGGATCGTGGAGAATCCTGGAGGGAATAGCGAAGATCATTAAAGACGATGAGTCAGGCACCGCGGGACTACTGCTCAACGCGCGCGACGTAAATGAACGCCGCGCGCTGGAATCGAAGATAATTCATCAGGCATTTCACGATCCGCTGACCAACCTCGCGAATCGTCTGCTTTTCAAGAGCCGCGTCGAGGAAGCGTTGATCGGCGCCGCGGATGGCGATTCCGAGGTCGCGGTGCTTTTTCTGGACCTCGACGACTTCAAGAACATCAATGACACGCTCGGACACGAGGCCGGCGACAAGCTCCTTGTCGAATTCGCCGAAAAACTTCGACTTTGTGTTCGCGCCAAGGAGACCGTCGCGCGGCTCGGCGGCGATGAATTCGCGATCCTTATCGAAGGTGACGGCGTTCGCGATAAATCGGTCGCCATCGCCGAACGCGTGCTCCACAACGTTCGACAGCCGTTCAGCATAAACAACTCCGAGGTTAAGGTCGGCATCAGTATCGGCATTTCGCTCAAGGACTCGGACGATGTCATCGCTGATGATCTATTGCGGAACGCGGACGTCGCGATGTACGGCGCGAAATCCAAAGGGAAGAACCGATTTGTTGTTTTCGAGCCGGCGATGCACCTCAACCTTCTCGCCCAGATCGAACTTGAAAAAGACCTTCGCGAGGCGATCGACAGCAACCAGCTGAACTTGAACTATCAGCCGATCCTCAGTATGCAGAACGGTCAGATCACCGGTATGGAAGCGTTGGTCCGATGGAATCACCCGGTCCACGGAATGGTTCCTCCGGTTGAATTTATCGCGCTCGCCGAAAAAAGCGGGCTCATCGTTTCGCTCGGGCGCTGGATTCTGCTCGAAACTTGTCTCCGGAGCAAGGAACTTTTCGACAAGCACGGCGCAGGTCTAACCGTGACCATCAATATTTCGGGCAAACAGCTTGAACACCCGAACTTTATAGTCGATCTCGGCGAAATTATCTCAAAGGTCGGAATAAATCCCGGAAACATCATTCTCGAGATCACCGAGAGCACGATGATGGAGGACACGGAGGCGATCCTGAAGCTTCTCCACCGCATCAAGTCCCTCGGGATTCGCCTGGCGATCGATGACTTCGGAACCGGCTACTCTTCGTTGAGCTACCTGCAGCAGTTTCCGATCGACATTTTGAAGATCGACCGATCCTTCGTTGACGGTATCGAAACTTCCGCACAAAAGAACGCCGTCGCGCGGACGATAATCAGCCTCAGCCAAACGCTGCAATTGGCGACCGTCGCGGAAGGGGTCGAGAACAACGAGCAGGCGGAGATCCTACGCGAACTCGGTTGCGAGTTCGGCCAGGGCTATTTTTTTGCGCGGCCTCTCGAGATCGACGAATTTGAGATCCTGCTTTCGAATATGAGCGCGAGTTCCGCCGCCTTTGCCCCGCGGCCGGAACCCGCAGAATTGGTCAGCGGCTCGATCAATTGAGCCGTTCATCGACGCGGGGTGCCGGCCCTCCGTAACGTGTGCAGAATGACGGCCGAAATAATCGTGATCCCGCCGCCGATCGCCCACCGCGACGGTCGTTCACCGACAACAAGGAACACCCAAACCGGATTAAGCAGTGGTTCAATGAACCCGATGATGCTCGCATCGAGACTGCGGACGCCGTGCGTCACGCCGTAAGTGAAAAGATAGTAGGCGAGTCCGATCTGAAAAACTCCGAGGATAAAAACGGCGATCAGATCCTTCGCGGTCCAGACCGACGGCGCCATTGCGATGAACGGTATCATCGCCGCGATCGCGAAGAGATTTCCGTAAAAGACCGACGAAGCCGGGTTTTGATTCATCGCTTTCGGATGCCGCAGCAGAAGAATGTACCCGCCGAGACTGACACCCGAGAGCAAGCCCAGAATGTTCCCCGTAAGTTGGGATTCGGGCGTGAGATCCGTTCCCGGTGCCGCACCGACGAAGAACATCGACATCCCCGCGATACAGACGATGACCGTCACAAGGTCCGCGAATCGGAACTTCTCTTTGAGGACAAGCGGCGCGAAGACGAGGATGTAAACCGGCGCCGTATATTGGAGAAAGATCGCATTCGCCGCCGTCGTATACTTGTTGGCGACGGCGAAGAAGGAAAGCGCCCCGACATAAAATACCGCGGCGAAGAGGGTGAACCGATCCGCCTTGAGGGCCTTGAAGCGCGTCAGCAGCGCGATCGTTATCGCCGCGAAAACACAGCGTCCGAGGTTGACCTCGAAGCCGCTGATGGTCGTGATCTTAATGAAAAGGCCGCCGATGCTCCAGAGCACGACGGCCATCAAGACCATTACGACGGGCGGGACAAATGTCTTGTTATCAGTCACTTGTTAGTCGTTTGAGCCACCCGCGGCTGCGATAGTTTCGCGCAGCTTTCTCGCCGAGGTCGTCGCCGGCTCGAGTTTCGTTTCCTCGACACCGTACAGTTTCTTGCCGAAGACGCCGTTCCACGGCGGGATGACGATCGAAACGTTGCCGCTCGCCTTGGCCTGGCAGGCGAGACGCATATAGGGCTTCGAATCTTCGCCCTGATTGTAGCCGAAGACCTTCATTTGTTTGCGTTCGAGCCGCTGAACTTCCGAAAGTTTTTCCTGTCCGCCGACAACGCCGACCCAGCACGTTCCGCACGCCGCCGAACGGCATTCGACCGGAACGACGCCTTCCCAGCAGCGTTCATCCTTCGACCGCCAGTTCTGCGACTGGTCGAGCGCCGAAGCCGTCGCGATATCGGCATCGTTTTTGATCCGAAAGCTTCCGCTCGTGCGCGCGTCCTGCCAGTTGACCGTGAATTTCTTGTCGACTGTCCGCAGGAATCCGAAAAGCCCCTGCGAATCATCCTTAGCGCGTTCGGCAACGATCTGATCCGGAGACTTGGTCAGCATCCCGTGCGGCGTTCCGGTCGTGCCGGGCGAGCGCTTGAACTCGTCAAACGTCACCTGGACGAGCGTCATCAGACCGATCGCCGCAAGCCCGATCTGAAGCGAAACATCGACTTTCGCCGTCTTCGCGGCGGCTTCGGCGATCGCCCGAGCTTCCGCGGCGACATCGACGGTTTCGCCGTCAAACGTCTCGGCGCGATGCTTGATCTCGTGTTTGACATCCTTCCAATAGCGGTGGCCGTAAAGAAAACTGTGTGAAAGGTCGATCTGATCCGTGAGATCGAAATCGCCCTGAATGACGAATTTTTGGATCGCCTTATCGCGATCCTCCGCCTCGTCGAGGAATCGCTTAAGCTTGAGCGGGAAAAACCGGAACCAGATCGCCGTTGCGTTGCGGTCGACCTCGTGGATCGCGGGCAAGAGCGAATCGACGGTTTCGAGCCATTGGGACTCGCCCAGATTGTTAAGAAGCTGTTCGAAATTTGTGTTCATATAGTTAATTTAGTTAATTGCAAATTATTGCGTTCGATAAACATAAAAATGTAGCAAAAAAATCTGGAATACAAAAACTCGCGGGCGACATCGGATGCCGAACCGGGGCGCAGCGCGGCAGCGGCAGCGCAAAACCGTGACTTCGGCATCGGTTTAGACAATCCGGCCCTGACCCCGAATCGGGGCCTCGGTAGGCTTTGGAGACGCCGGGCACGGGTGTAAAATTAAACTGGAAATCCATTTTCAGGAGGCACAATACAATGTATGGGACCGATGTTAACACTATGACCTCCGAGTCTCAGAAGAAGGAGTTTGTCACGCGGCTTTCGTCCGATGTCCAGTTTGCGGTCAATTCAATCGCCGCCGTGCTGTCGAACGAAGAAACAAAGGCGGAGTTTGTCTCCGGTATCACGGCGGTTGCGCCGACATTCAAGATTCCGGGCGGCATCGAGATCAAGTCGTACAGCAAGATCTCGTACAATCTCGCGCCGATCGAGCAACGGCTGAACATAACGATGTCCGGGCAGCCCAACACTCCGCCGTCGAGTTACCTGAATCTGGTCTCGTTCAACGGAACCGAGTGGGGCGGACTGTTGACCCCGGCGGCGCAGATCTACAAGGTACTGCCGCTCGGACTTTTGTTGACGCCGTTGACGCAGGCGCTTTTCGGAACAAAGGCGGGCCCTGCGCTGCTGATCATCCTGCTGGCGCTTTAATTGGTCGGCGACGTTAGAGTTGAGGTCGACCGCGCACGACCGGCGCGGAGGTCGGAGTGCCGTCCGGATAAACTAATCAGAACTAAATAACCGCGAAAATGTAGCCTTCGCTTGACAGAGTTTTTGCCGTTTATTATAGTCTTTAGTTTCGGACTGAAACGTCTGGGCCGACTGTGGTGATTCCTTAAAGAATTGCCCGGATGATTTTTGAAGGCATGAGCAAGAATTGTAGCGTAAAGCACCGAACCTATCGGAACGCGGCGAATTGAGTCAAATCATTATTAAAGCCACGCTACAGCAAAGTTGATGCCCGAAGATAATTAATTAAGGTTTATCCAATTAACTGAAGACGCAAGTTCAGACTTGTTGCTAACTGCCGGATTTGATCCGGCAAGAGTCAGGTGAAAGGTTACTTTTGCCTTTTGGGATTTTAAAGAGGAAAGAATGCCGACGATTAACCAATTAGTTCGCAAAGGCCGCCAGCGAGTCAAATACAAGACGGCGAGCCCGGCCCTGCAGGCCAATCCGCAGAAGCGCGGCGTATGCACGCGCGTTTACACGCAAACCCCGAAGAAGCCGAACTCGGCGCTTCGCAAGGTGGCCCGTGTCCGTCTGACGAACCAGATCGAGGTTACGACCTATATTCCGGGTATCGGACACAATTTGCAGGAGCACTCGATCGTATTGATCCGCGGCGGCCGCGTAAAGGATTTGCCGGGTGTGCGTTATCACGTCATCCGCGGAACGCTGGATGCGTCCGGTGTCGCAAACCGCAATCAGGCGCGTTCAAAATACGGCGCGAAACGCCCGAAGGGAAGCAAGTAGGATTTCGGATGTGGGAATTCTGATTTCGGATTGAGCTCAATCCGAAATCACGAATCACCAATCACAAATTGAATTATGCCTAGAAGAAGAGTTGCAGCAAAAAGAGAAGTTCTTCCGGATCCGATCTACAACAGCGTGATCGTGACGAAGTTCATCAACGGAGTTATGTGGGCGGGCAAGAAGTCCACGGCCGAGAAGAGTTTTTACGCGGCGATGGAAAGAATCGGCGAGAAGACCGGCGAGGAACCGCTGAAGGTCTTCAAGAGGGCGCTCGACAATGTCGCGCCCGCGCTCGAGGTCAAATCACGGCGTATCGGCGGTGCGACCTATCAGGTGCCGCTCGAAGTCACGCGCGATCGCCGCAATACCTTGGCCATTCGCTGGATCGTCGCCAACTCGCGCAACCGCAATGAGAAAACGATGACCGAGCGTCTCGTTGGCGAATTGCTTGACGCATACAATACGCGCGGCGGTGCCGTTAAGAAACGTGAAGACGTTCACCGTATGGCCGAAGCGAACAAGGCGTTCGCGCATTACAGGTTTTAACTGTGTTCAGTGGACAGTGGTCAGTGGTCAGTAATTGGCTGACCACCGACCACTGACCACCGCCAACTGGAAGCAATGTCAAAGATCAGTTTAGACAAATTCAGAAACATCGGAATTATGGCGCACATCGACGCGGGTAAGACCACGACGACGGAACGTGTCCTCTATTACACCGGTGTGTCCCACAAGATCGGCGAAGTTCACGAAGGAACGGCGACGATGGACTGGATGGAGCAAGAACAGGAGCGCGGCATCACGATCACGTCGGCGGCGACCACCTGCTTCTGGAAGCGCAACGGCGTTGAGCACCGCATCAATATCATTGACACGCCGGGTCACGTCGATTTCACGATGGAAGTCGAGCGCTCGCTTCGCGTTCTCGACGGCGCGGTCGCGGTGTTTGACGGCGTCGCCGGCGTCGAACCGCAATCCGAAACCGTCTGGCGCCAGGCCGACAAGTACGGCGTTCCGCGCATTTGCTTCATTAACAAGCTTGACCGCGCGGGCGCTTCGTTCGAACGGAGTTTCGATTCGATTCTCAAAAGGCTCGGCGCGAACGCCGTCGCAGTGCAGATCCCGATCGGCCTCGAAGTTCAACTGAAGGGGGTCATCGATCTGATCACGATGAAAGGCCTCGTTTGGAACGACGAAACAAAGGGAGCCGAATACGAAACCGTCGATATCCCGGCTGACCTAGTTGAGTCCGCCAAGGAATGGCGGGAAAAGCTTGTCGAAGCGGTGTCATCGATCGATGACGACCTGATGATGAAGTACCTTGAGGGGGAAGAGATCAGCGAAGACGAGATTCGCGCCGCGCTTCGCAAGGGAACGACCGATCTCAGGATCGTTCCGGTCGTCACCGGTTCCGCGTTCAAGAATAAAGGGGTTCAGACGCTGCTCGACGCGGTTGTTGATTTCCTGCCGTCGCCGCTTGATATTCCCGCGGTCGAAGGCATGAATCCGAAGACTGACGAGGTCGAGGCGCGTCCGGCCGACGAGTCGGCGCCGTTTTCGGGACTGGTTTTCAAATTGATGGCCGACAAACATCTCGGCCAACTCGCATTCGTCCGCATCTATTCCGGAACCGTTACCTCGGGATCCTACGTTTTCAACACGATCAAAGGCACCAAGGAACGCGTCGGACGCCTGATGCGTATGCACGCCAACAAGCGCGAGGACATTGAGTCGGCGTCGGCGGGCGAGATCATCGCCATCGGCGGCATGAAGAATGTCACGACCGGCGACACGATCTCAGATGAGTCCAAACAGATCATTCTCGAATCGATGGAGTTTCCGGATCCGGTGGTGCGCGTCGCGGTTGAACCGAAAACGCGCCAGGATCAGGACAAAATGGGCATCGCGCTCAATCGCCTCGCTTCGGAAGACCCGTCGTTCCAAGTCTCGACCGATCACGAAACTGGTCAGACGATCATCGCCGGAATGGGCGAGCTTCACCTTGAGATCATCGTCGATCGTATGAAGCGTGAATTCGGCGTCGAAGCGAACGTCGGCAAACCCCAGGTCGCGTATCGTGAAACGATCACGAAACTGGCGCCGGGCAAAGAGATCTTCAAGAAACAGTCGGGCGGCCGCGGTCAGTTCGGACACGTCGAACTCGAGATCGAACCGGCACCGGGCGAAGGCTTTGTTTTCGAAGACAAGATCACCGGCGGCGCCATCCCGCGCCAGTTCATCAAGCCGGTTTCGGAAGGAATTCAGGACGCGATGCGCCGCGGATTCCTCGCCGGATACGAGCTTGTCGATATCCGCGCAAGATTGCTGTTCGGTTCGTACCACGAGGTCGATTCGGACGAGCGTTCGTTCCACATCGCCGGCAGCCTCGCGTTCCAGGATGCGCTCAAGAAAGCGAAGGCGGTGTTGCTCGAGCCGATTATGCGGATCGAAGTGGTGACGCCGGAAGAATATATGGGCGCCGTCAACGGCGATCTTAATCGACGCCGCGGCCAGATCGAAAAGATGGAGCCGCGACCGGGTAACGTTCAGGTAGTTACGGCATTTGTTCCGCTGTCGGAAATGTTCGGATACACCACCGATCTCCGCAGCGCGACGCAGGGCCGCGCCACTTCTTCGATGCATTTCGAACGATACGACGAAGCGCCGCGCAACGTCGCGGAAGAGATCATCGCCAAAGTTAAGGGAGTCAGCAGCTAGAAAGTTGCGTATTTTGAGGTAGAGAGGACTTATGAGCAAAGAGAAATTTGACAGAAGCAAGCCGCACGTGAACATCGGAACGATCGGACACGTCGATCACGGGAAGACGACCCTGACGGCGGCGATCACGAAGGTGATGAGCAAGAATAATCCGAAGATGACGTTTCGGTCG
>JBGSWK010000059.1:0-129623 GCA_041752475.1 Pyrinomonadaceae bacterium
CCCGGCTTTAGCCGGCTAAAGCCGGGGGATCATTTTTCCTGATGGTCCACTAGCTGAAGCTAGTGGCAATTGATAGGCAGCTCCAATTGATCGGTAATTTCCCGGCCTCTGCTGCTAGTGGGAGCCTGGACGGATTCTTCAATTGCCAACAGTTTCAGCCAATGGACACTTGTCTTGGATTCTTCAATCGCCAACAAGCTGAAGGGATCTGGTTTCCTCAATTGCCACAAGCTTCAGCCAATGGAGGCTTGTCTTGGTTTCCTCAATTGCCACTAGCTTCAGCTAGTGGAAAAAAGGCCCCTGCTCTCCCCGGCTTTAGCCGGCTAAAGCCGGGGATGATTTTGCCTGATGGTCCACTAGCTGAAGCTAGTGGCAATTGATAGGCGGGCCAATTGATCGGTAATTCCCCGGCCTCCGCAGCTAGTGGAAGCCTGGACGGATTCTTCAATTGCCACAAGCTTCAGCCAATGGAGGCTTGTCTTGGATTCTTCAATTGCCAACAAGCTGAAGGGATGTGGTTTCCTCAATTGCCACAAAGCTTCATCCAATTGAGGCTTGTCTTGGTTTCCTCAATTGCCACTAGCTTCAGCTAGTGGTAAAAAGGCCGCTGATCTCCCCGGCTTTAGCCGGCTAAAGCCAGAGCCAGTGGCAAAAGAACCGGGATCATATGCCGCCTTGGCATTCATCATTGCAAACGAACCGATGTTCCCCCGAAAGCTCGGAACCCGTCCCGCGCCGTCCCGCGACCTCAATCAAAAACCCGCGGTTTGACGCAACGCCATATTGAACCTATCCTTACGATTGAAGTCCCCGAAGCTCAAGGTACAGACTTGTCAGGCAGCACCGAACCAATCAGCAGCAATCCCGAAACCGCCGCCCTTCCGGCCGGCGAAACGCAAGTTCGTTCAACCCAAGGGATGACGACCAAAGTCGTCAAAGGCAGCATCTGGACGCTCGCCGGACAGATCGCTCCGCTCGCCGTTTCGTTTGTCACGACGCCATTCGTTATTCGGATGCTTGGCACCGAAGGTTACGGAGTTTTCATTCTCGTCGTACTGATCCCGACCTATTTGGGATTTGCTGATTTTGGCATGAGCCTCGCGTCCACCAAATTCGCAAGTGAAGCCTATGCGAAAGGCGACAACGTGAAAGAAGCGCGTATTGTCCGTACCGCCGCTCTAATTGCGGTTGCAACCTCGACTCCCTTCGCGGTCATGTTGTTCGTGTTTTCGGAGAGCATTACCAGAGCGATGAATGTACCGGAGAACTTAGTGTCAGATGCAAGCACAGCGCTGAAAATTGGGTCCATTACGCTTGTTATCGGATTTATAAACGGCATACTTAATACACCGCAACTCACTCGTCTGCGGATGGAACTCGGCACATTGGTAAATGGCGGTTTTCGTATTTTGGGACTACTTGCCATCCCGATTGTATTGTCCGTTGGCGGCGGCATCGTCGGAGCAGTAGCGGTCTTAATGTCTGTAAGCCTTCTGACACTCTTTGGTCATATATACGTTTCGCGTCGATTGCTGAATAACCTCATTGGGCTTACCCTTGAGAAGGATAGCATCCGGTACCTGTTGAAATTCGGCGGCGACCTATCGATACTGGGAATTGCGGCGTTCATACTAGTAAATGCTGAAAAAGGGCTTCTTGCATTTAGTGTGTCAGCCGCTGCTCTCGCGCACTATTCGATTGCATTTACACTAGCTAACATGGTGGTTTTGTTCTCGAGCGCTATGATACAGTCTTTAATTCCGGCCTTTTCGCAGCTTCAAGGGTCAGAGAACGCGGCCAGTCTTAAGACTCTTTTTTCTCGCGGAGTGCGACTTAGCCTGATTTGGGCATTTCCTTTAATCGTGATTCTGTCACTCGTGGCAAAGCCGTTTTTCACAACTTGGGCAGGCGAGGAGTTTGGGAGCGAAAGCACTTACCCGTTTTATCTCTTGTTACCCGGAATCATATTTAACGTAGTCTCTTATCTTCCGTTTGCGGCAATACTAGCGTCGGGGCGGTCTAATGTACTCGCTCGTCTCTATTGGATCGAAATCGTGCCTTACTGTCTGATCATTTGGTTGCTTGCGACAACCCTGGGTGCTAAGGGAGCGGCCATCGCATGGAGTCTTAAGATGACGGTCGATACCGTTGTCATGTTTATAATTACAAAAGAATTTTGCGATATTGCATCGCTAAGGCGATTTCTTCCGTGGTTTTTAATGGCGACATCATGTGTCGCGTTGCCGTTTGCCTTAAATTTATTTTTCGAAAGCTTAAATTCCGCCGTTATTGTGATCTCCGTCCTGTGTCTCATGGCTTACACTCTTTTGGTTTGGAACAGAGTACTTGAAAGCGACGAAACGATCTGGTTGAAACAGAAAATGTCCATTTTTTTTGCAAGGTAAAGACGAGTGAATAAAATTCAGATGGTTGACCTCGCGGGTCAATACAATAAGATCAAGAATGAAATAGATGCAGTGGTACTTGAATGTATCGCTTCAGCCGAATTCATTAACGGACCAGCCGTTAGTAGTTTCGGCGAAAACTTATGCCGATACCTGGGATCAAACCACGTAATTCCTTGTGCGAACGGGACGGATGCTCTACAGATAGCTTTGATGGCGTTGGGTCTTGAACGCGGCGACGAGGTTATTGTGCCCGCGTTTACGTATGTGGCGACAGCAGAAGTAATAGCTCTGCTCGGACTCACGCCCGTAATGGTTGATGTAAGCCTTGATTCCTTTAACATTACGCCCGAGCATATAGAGAATGCTATCACACCGCGGACAAGGGCAGTTGTGCCCGTTCATCTCTTTGGCCAGTCTTGTGAAATGGAACCGATAATGGAAGTCGCCCACAAGCATGGTCTCTTTGTGATCGAAGATAACGCACAGGCGATAGGCAGCGAAACGGAATTTGAGGGCAGAATCAGAAAGACCGGAACCGTCGGGCACATTGGATGCACGTCGTTTTTTCCATCTAAGAATCTTGGCTGCTTCGGAGACGGCGGTGCGATGTTTACCGATGACGATGAGATCGCAGTGCGTCTAAGAATGATCGCGAATCACGGTCAAGCTAAGAAATACTATCATTCGGTAGTTGGAGTGAATTCCAGGCTTGATACCATACAGGCTGGGATTCTGAATGTTAAATTGAATTACCTTGATGAGTATTCCGAAGCTCGGCAGCGTACGGCCGCATATTATGATGATGCGTTCGATGATGTGGAAGGGATAAAAATTCCTATTCGCGAAACGCGATCGACGCACGTTTATCATCAATATACACTGCAAGTGCCTGAAACGCTTCGCGACGATTTACAGAATCATCTGAAAGAGAAAGGAATTCCGTCCATGATTTATTACCCCCTTCCTCTTTACCGGCAAGAAGCGTTTCGCCATTTTTCGAGTGATGGCTTTGAGCTTTCGGCAACGGAGGAACTCTGTAAACGGGTCTTATCGCTTCCCATCCACACTGAGATGAGTTGCCCGACTCAGGACTATATTATCGATGCAGTGCGGAGCTTTTTTAAGTCACACGGACAGATCTAAATACAATGGACAAATCTAATTATTTCGCGCATGAGACTGCTATTATTGACGATGGATGTGAGATTGGTGACGATGTCAAAATATGGCACTTTAGCCATATTATGACAGGCAGCAAGATAGGTGCAGGATGTAATATCGGACAAAACGTTGTGATATCGCCGGGGGTAGTTCTCGGAAAAAACGTAAAGGTCCAAAACAACGTTTCGATTTACACCGGCGTAATCTGCGACGACGATGTTTTCCTTGGGCCTTCCATGGTTTTTACTAATGTGATAAATCCTAGAAGTGCGGTTCTGAGGCGTGATCAATATAAGGTTACATACGTCCGCCGTGGAGCGACGATAGGAGCCAATGCCACGATTGTTTGCGGAAACAACATAGGCGAATTTGCATTTGTAGGGGCCGGAGCGGTAGTTACAAAGGATGTTCCCGCCTACGGATTAGTGGTGGGCAACCCATCGAAACGGATCGGATGGATGAGCGAGTTCGGGCACCGCCTGAAATTTGGTGAAGACAATACGGCGAGTTGTCCGGAATCGGGCGAGAAATATTTTTTGCAAGACGGAAACGTTACTAAAATAGCTAGTTGAACATGAAGAATTTCGCATTAATCGGAGCCGCCGGCTACATTGCACCGCGCCATTTGCGGGCGATAAGAGATACAGGAAATAATCTGATTGCGGCGTTGGACCCGTTCGATTCGGTCGGAGTGCTAGACAGCTACTTTCCTCAGGCAGATTTTTTTGTGGAATTCGAGAGGTTCGACCGTCACATCGAGAAACTGAAACGAAGTGGGATTACGTTAGATTACTTGACTGTTTGTTCGCCCAACTATTTGCATGATGCCCACATACGGTTTGGGCTACGGCATGGAGCGGATGTCATTTGTGAAAAGCCCGTCGTGCTGAATCCGTGGAACCTCGATCTGCTGTCTGAACTTGAGCGTGAAACTGGAAAAAGCGTCTTTACAATTCTCCAGCTTCGGTTACACCCGAGCATTATTGCATTGAAGGAAATGGTCGCTCAATCCGAGCCAGAGAAGGTATTCAAGGTTGAGCTGCAATATTTCACATCTCGAGGGAATTGGTATAATTTCAGTTGGAAGGGAGATCTGAATAAATCCGGTGGTATCGCGACGAATATTGGTGTGCATTTTTTCGACATGCTTACTTGGGTCTTCGGCGATGTTTTGGAAACATCAGTTGAATATCATGAGTTCAATAGAGCCGGGGGGTTGCTGCGGCTGAAACGGGCGAATGTCGACTGGCGGTTGAGCATCGATGAGAATGATCTTCCCGCCGAAACACGAGTGTCGGGCGGCCGCACGTTTCGCTCAATTATGATCGATGATCGATCATTCGAATTCAGCGATGGATTCACCGATTTACATACATTGTGTTACCAGCGAATTTTGAACGGTGATGGTTTCGGCTTGGCTGAGACACGAAAGGCAATCGAGGTCGTTCACCAGATAAGAAACTATCAAACTATTAAATAAAACAAATCTGTTTTCGTTTATGATTTCCAATAAAACTATTTTTATCACTGGCGGTGCGGGCTTTATTGCCAACACGCTTATCCGAAACCTGATCAAGGCTAACAAAATCATCGCATTCGACAACTTTCACCGTGACACGCTTTCCGACAGCGAATTCGCAAATCATAGTAATCTGGTGGTAGTGAAGGGAGATGTGCTTGACGTGACACTATTGACTTCCGCAATGGAAGGTTCAGATATTGTGGTGCACGCCGCAGGTATCGCAGGGATTGACACTGTCATAAAAGATCCTGTAAGGACGATGCAGGTAAACATGATCGGGACTGCCAACGCGCTCGAAGCGGCGAAGATAAATAAGATAAAGGATCGATTTATCGATTTCTCTACTTCCGAGATTTTCGGAACAATGGCTTACAAATCACGAGAGGACAGCAGTACGGTTGCCGGTTCGGCGGGGGAAGCCAGGTGGGTATACGCAGTTAGCAAACTCGCGGGCGAACATCTCGCCCACGCGTATTATAAGCAATATAATGTTCCCTGCGTAACAGTCCGTCCTTTTAACGTATACGGGCCTGGTCAGACCGGGGAAGGAGCTCTCCAGATATTTATCAAGCGGGCTCTCAAAAACGAAGATATCTTCATTAATGGCGACGGGTCGCAGATTCGGGCTTGGTGCTATGTGGACGATTTCGTAGAGTGTTTATTGAGATGTATCGAGGCTCCACAAGCGGTGGGCGAGAGCTTTAACTTGGGGAATGCGAGAGCTGTTATAACAACATTAGGGTTGGCTCAGACGGTTTGTCGGGTTTTAGGGTCAAATTCCGTTATTCACTTTCGCGAACAGCTTTCCGCCGATATCGAATTGAGAATTCCGTCCGTCGAAAAGACTGAAAAGTTGCTCGGGTTCAAAGCGAAGGTTGACCTGGACGAGGGTATATTAAAGACCGCCGAGTATTTTCGAACCCAGGATTAATCTGATGAAGTTCATTCCTTTGATGTCGCCGGATATACCGGAGCAAAGCATAACCGACGTGGTCGAAGTGCTCCGATCAGGAATGTTGGTTCAGGGCAAGAATGTCGAAGCCTTAGAAAATGAGATAGCCGAGTATTTGGGTATTAAGAATGCCGTCGCAGTTTCAAACGGGACGGCGACGCTCCATCTCGCGTTGCTCGCTCTCGGAATCGGGCCCGGAGACGAAGTTATAGTTCCCGCGTTTTCATACATCGCGACGGCAAACGTGGTCGAGGTCGTCGGTGCTAAATGCGTGTTTGTAGACATCGACGGAGACACATTTAATATCGACGTGGATGCGATCGAGCAGAAGATAAGCCCCAAAACAAGAGCTATTATTCCAGTCCATGAATTTGGTTTAGCCTGTGACATTCATCGATTAACCGAATTGGCGAATCAGCACGGACTGTACGTGATCGAAGATGCCGCTTGTGCGCTCGGTGCGACCGAGGGCGGAAAATTTGTTGGAACGGTTGGGAATGCAGGATCATTTTCACTTCATCCAAGAAAAGCGATTACTTCCGGCGAAGGTGGACTGCTCGTAACGAATGACGACGGTCTTGCTGCAAAATTTCGAATGTTGAGGAATCATGGGATTGATCCTAATGGACAGGGGATGGATTTTATTGCCGCGGGATTGAACTACAGAATGACGGATTTTCAGGCAGCCCTTGTCCGTCCCCAGCTCCGAGATCTGGATGTGAGGATCGAACGCAAAAACCAATTGGCTCAGATATATTTCGAGAATCTGAAGGATATCGAGCAATTGCAGCTTCCGAATGTTCCAGCGGGCAAACGCCATACGTGGCAGACATTCCATACTGTACTGAGCAAGGAAATAAACCGCGACTCCGTTATCCGCAAATTGAAAGCAGCCGGCGTTGGAGCAAACTACGGCGCCCAGTGTATTCCCGCGACAACTTATTATAAAGACAAATATCAACTCGATGCTGTCTGGGAATTTCCAAACGCATTTAATGCCAATGAGTGCGGATTGGCGTTGCCGTGCTACGAAAAATTGACGGCCGGCGACGTCTCATTCGTTTCGAGCTGCTTCAACGATATAATCTCAAAATTATGATCAAGAACTGGGAAAGTCGTGGGGATGGAAAATTTAACGAAAGTCAATTCGCGGCCATCGGAGAAAATGTCATTTTTGAAGACGGCACTCGCGTGTTTCATCCGGAATCGATCGAGTTGGGAAGCAACATCTATGTTGGACACAACACGATCTTGCAGGCCTATTACAAAAACCGAATGACTATCGGCGATAACGCATTTATCGGCCCCAACTGCTTCTTTCATAGCGGGGGCGGTATCACGATCGGTAATAATGTCGGCATCGCGGCGAACACGGCTATTCTCACCAGTGTTCACGAGGAAACGGATCTTGACACTCCGATCTCCTTCAATCCAATCGTTTTTAGCGAAGTGGTAATCGAGGATAATGTGCACATAGGAATCGGAACAACAATTCTGCCCGGCGTTCGAATTGGCGAAGGTGCGCAGATAGGGGCGGGGGCGGTCGTTACTCGAAACATACCGAAATTTGCCGTTGCAGTTGGCGTTCCCGCAAAAGTGATCAGAATCCGTTCATAGGATGTTGAACTGGAATGTTTCTCGAGTCGGCTGGGTATGAGGTAGACTCTGCGTCCCCGTCTTAGGTTCGTCCTCTTAGGTCAAATGAAACATTGGCTGATCTTTGAGTCGAAAACAGCAGAATATCGAACTGCTCAAAAATCAGCAGGTTTGGTTCATAAGGATGAAAAAGCTATTATTTTTCACAATCTCACTGGGTTTTAATTTAGAAGACACGAGCGAAACGAGCGGAGTTTGGTATATACGCAACTACGAGTCATTTTTTGATGAAGTCTATTATGTTCGTTTGCAGGGACCGCCTGGGGAGCCTTGCAAGTTTGGAAATACCATACTCTTGTCTGCCGGTACCGGCAACAGCAAAGTCGATTTCTTCCTTGCTCCCTTCCGTTTGTTCAAAGTTGCCCGCGATCTTCGACCCACTGACTTCCTCACATGTGAAGTTATTTTTGCATGGTGGGCAGCCATATTCGTAAAGCTCCTTCTGAAAGGAAAGATCATTCTTTTTCCTCTTGTGCTTCCGCAAACAATCTATAAAATAACCGGAAAATCATTGTCTGTAAAAATACCGATTTGGATTGAGCGGCTTGTTGCCCGGTTGAACTATTGGTTCGTCGATGGTGTCATAACGGCCAAAACTCTTGGTTCCTACATTAAGAGGCTTGCATCTACCCCGGGCATTGGCTCGAAATTAATTGTTGTTGATCTGTTGCCCGAAGCGGCACCGTCGCCGTATTTCTTCAAAAGGATCGAGTTGGTCCGGTCTGAATTGCGGCGAGAAAGTCGTAATGAGGCTGAACCGTTCAAACTTATCTATGTCGGTCGATTGCGAAAAGAAAAAATGGTCGATGATCTGATCAAGATGTTGGCCATAGTTAACAAACATATCGCCGTTCAGCTCACTTTGATTGGTGCAGGGGATGAGTTAGAGAATCTAAAAGCACTAGCGGCCGACTTAAACGTCAGCCATTGTATAAATTTTCTTGGCTTCATGAGCAACGGCGATTTGCCAGATCATCTAATGCGATCTGATGTGCTGGTCTCGCCTTTAACGGGCGGCAGTTTGCGCGAAGCTGCTCTATGTGGGTTGCCGATAATTGCGTACGATATTGATTGGATCCAAGATCTTCCCGAGAAAGAAAACGCCTTTATCTTGGTTCCCGGGGGCGACTATCGTGCCCTGGCTGACGCCGTGCTACTTCTCAACAATGATACCGCTATGCGTCGTCGGCTCTCTGAAAATGTTGAGTCACTTGCTTGGAAATTGTGGTCGCCCAGTAGGATAAGAGGTTCATTACAGACAATCTTCGAAGATTAAGCTACACTTTAATTATTCTGGCGAGCAGATAGATTAGGGTATCGGCAACCGATAACATTGTATTTCTAACATTGGTTAATACAAGTCGGAACGACTATTTAGATGATTTTACAAAAGCTCTCTCGGCTTCCGAAACGGCTTTCTCAGGATCTCCGGATAATAAGATTGGCGAAAAACTGGCCGCAATTGCTCTCTGCGAAAGCGTCGAATCGTCCGATTTTATCGATTGTCCTGCGTAACGGTGTCTTGATGAATTCCCCGCCCGAAGTGGCTCTCAATTTCTTGTTTCATGAGATATGGCTCGATGAGTTTTACGCACCTAAAGGCTACGGTATAAAGGCGAATGAAACGGTGGTAGATATAGGGGCAAACATCGGCGTGTTTGCCCTATGGGCTGCAACGCGGGCGGAGAATGTGCGGGTTAAATCCTATGAACCATTTCCGAAGAACGCTGAATATTTTGTTGCAAACCTAAAATTGAGCGGATTGAAGAATATCGAATTCAAGGCAGCCGCTGTCGCAGACAAAGCAGGCACCAGGAAATTGCATGTCGATGATTCGTGGATACTGCATTCGTTGTCGGAAGAAGATTCGGATGAGCAAAGCGTCGAGGTAGACTGCGTTTCGCTTGATATGGTTTTTGCGGACCTCGAGAAATGCGATTTTTTGAAATTGGACTGCGAAGGCGGGGAATATCAAATACTCTACGCGGCATCGGACGAGAGTTTGCGCAAGATCGGCCGCGTGGTTTGCGAATTTAATGTACTTGATAGTAAGCAGCGGAATGGAAACGCACTTCGCGAATTCCTACTGAATAAGGGCTTCGTCGTGGAAGAGATGAAAATGCTTGACCACGGTAGCGGATTCATTTGCGCAAAAAAGACATATGTGTAAGGTCTCGGTAGTAATTCCAACTTACAATTACGGGCAATTTATTGGCGAAGCTATTGAAAGCGTTTTGGTGCAGACTCTTCCGGCATCGGAGATAATTGTGGTAGATGACGGGTCGACGGACGAAACGGAGGAGGTTGTCAGCTTATTTGGCGACAAGGTTCGTTATCTTCGGCAGGAGAACCGGGGAGTTTCTTCAGCGAGAAATAACGGGACAGCGAATTCTTCGGGCCAATTCGTCGCATTTCTGGACGCGGACGATATCTGGGAGTCGACGAAACTCAAAAAGCAATTTGCGAAGTTCCGCGAAGATTCCGAAATCGGGCTGGTCAGTTGCGGAATGCGCGAATTCGATTCGCAGACGGGTGAGACTATTGCGATACATCTGGAAGGGAGTGAAGGGTGGGTCGCCGGGGACATTGTACTTGGAAGACCCGTGATCGGGCCAGGAGGCTCGATAGTCGTTAAGCGGGAAGTTATGGACGATGTCGGCGGATTTGACACCCGTTTGAAGAACGGCGAAGATTGGGAATTTTGCTTGCGAGTGGCGAAGAAATACAAGGTGGGTTTTGTAGCGGAGCCGCTTTTCCAATATAGAAACCACGATGCGAATGCAACTAAGAACATAGATGAGATGGAGCGGTCGACTCTTCTTGCTTGGGCTACAGCATTCGACACAACAGACGAGACGCTCTTGAAACTGAAGAGGCGTTCATATGGAAACCTGCATAAGGTTCTGGCGGGGTCATTCCTGCATAGCAGGCAATATCCTGGGTTCATTCGCAATTTGGTCAAAAGCCTCTGGTATCGGCCATCATTGCTGCGTTACTATCTTCAGAGACCCTTTGGGTGGACGGCCAACGACCATTTTCCCTGAATGTAAATGAAACGAGATCTGTTGGGCATTCTTGCATGTCCAAAATGCAGTGGCGAAATGATATCCTCCGAACCTGGGGCCGAGACCTTAGAGGTCGGGGTTTTGACGTGTTCGAGATGTGGAGCCGAATTTCCTGTAACAAACGGAATCCCGCGATTTGTCGAACCGGACAATTACGCGACTTCGTTTGGATATCAATGGAACCTTTTTCGGAAGGAACAGCTGGATTCATTTAACGGAACAACGCTTTCGGCAGATCGACTTTGGTCAGAGAGCGAATGGAAGCAGGAAGACCTAAAGGGAAAGTGGGTGCTGGACGCAGGATGCGGTGCAGGGCGCTTTTTGGATGCGGCGTCACAATCGGAAGGACAGATAGTCGGGATCGATATAAGTTCGGCGATCGACGCTGCAAAGGCTAATCTTGAGGGCCGTGACAACCTGCATTTCGTGCAGGCTAGCATTTACGATCTACCTTTCCGACCGGGCACATTCGATCTGGTTTACTGCATCGGCGTGATCCAGCATACTCCCGATCCGGCAGCGTCGCTTGTCTCGATCGCCAATATGGTAAAGCCCGACGGCGAGATCGCGGTAACTATTTATCCGCGAAAACCGTGGACAAAGTTGTTTTCCAAGTATTGGGTGCGGCCAATCACAAAGCGCATGCGAAAGGAAACGCTATTGAAGCTAATACAGGCCGTGATGCCCGTCGCATTCCCGATAACCGACGTCCTATTCCGGATTCCTTTGTTGGGTAAGGTATTTATGTTTGTGATACCTGTTGCAAATTACGTTCATGAGCGGCAATTGTCGCGGGATCAGCGATACGCTTGGGCGATACTTGACACGTTTGATATGCTCTCTCCGCATTTCGATCAACCTCAGACCGAGGCGGAAGCAAGAGCCGCGCTTGAAATCGGCGGCCTTAATGATATCCATCGCGTTACCGATGCGGGTCTTAATCTAAAGGGCAGGCGAGCCTGAACCAGATGGCTACTTCACTTTATATTTGCTATTTTGGTGTCCGCGAACCTCTGGTTCAGACTCAGGTAATTCCGTATTTGGTCGAGATTATGAAAGCAGATGGTGAGACGGGGGGAATGGGAGCCCGGGGGTTCGAAGTTTCCCTTTTAACTTTTGAGCCAGACCTGAAGTCAAAATGGACGCCAGAACAGATCGCTGCCGAGCGGACGGCACTTGCATCCGAGGGGATCGACTGGTACTGCCTCGAGTACCATAAATGGCCGTCGGTTCCGGCGACTATTTACGACATTTTGAGAGGAACGCTTTTCATCCGTAATTTTATCGCCGAAAATAAGCCGGACGTTTTGCACGGACGTGTCCATATACCGACATTGATGGGAGCTTTGGCACGTAAGTTCTCGCGGCACAAGCCAAAGCTGCTATTCGACATCCGCGGTTTTTTTCCCGAGGAATATACCGACGCCGGTGTATGGCCCGAGGGCGGATGGTTATATCGCTCAGCGAAGCGTGTCGAGCGCTGGCTGTTGAAGGAGGCAGACGGGTTCGTTGTATTAACAGAGAATGCAAGAAACATTCTTTTTCCAGAGAGTGCTGAAAATGGTTTTGACAAGCACGGGCGTCCTGTCGAGGTGATTCCGTGCTGCGTTGATTTTCGTTCAAGGTTTTCTAAGGATGCGGCGGTGTCACGACGGTCTGTACGGGCTCGAATCGGAATTGAAGATCGATTTGTGATAACACATCTTGGCGCTCTTGGCGGACTTTATAAAACCGACGAAATCGCCGATTTCCTTGCAACTGCCAAAGAGGTGAACCCTAAGACATTTGCTATGTTGCTCACCCAAACTGATCCAAACCGAATTCTACCGTTGCTGAAGGAACGGGGGTTCGCCGATACGGATTATTTTGTAGGACGCGTCTCACCTGCCGATGTACAGGGATACCTAAATGCGTCTGACGTCGGACTTTCATTTGTGAAAGCCGGCTATGCAACCGCTTCACGTTCGCCAACGAAAATCGCCGAGTATCTTGCCTCCGGTGTGCCAGTGATCAGCAACCGTGGAGTGGGTGACGTTGACGATCTGATGGACGAAAAAAAGATCGGCGCATTGCTCGACGATTTCAATGTGCCGTCATATCGGAAGGCGTTAGCTGAGATCGAGGGGATCGATGATGTCCGAACTCACTGTATGGACGTCGCAGCCAATGAGTTCAATCTGGAGTCAGTCGGCGGCGAAAGATACCGACGGATTTATCGGCGTCTGTTGAAGGGGGAGTGAGGTGCGCGTTTTTGGAATCTGCTCATATCCGGTTGAGGCGGCGGCGACGCGTTACCGTCTTCAGCAGTTCGTCGAGCCGTTGCGAGAACAGGGCGTCCATCTTTCGATCAGCCCGTTTTTGAGCAGCGAACTCTTCAAGATGCAATATGCCCCCGGTTCGACCGTTTCCAAGGCGGTTCGGCTAGCGGGGGCGGTATTTCGCCGGGCGTTCGATCTCTCGGTCTTTCGCGGTCAGGACATTCTGTATGTGCAGCGGGAAGCGATGATCTTCGGGCCGGCGGTCTTTGAGTGGATCTACCAGAAGATCGGCAGATTGCCGTTGGTGCTCGATCTCGATGACGCGACCTACCTCGTTTACGACAGTCCGACGTACGGGAAGCTCGGGCGCTTCCTGAAGTTCTTCGGAAAGACCGACCGGCTCATCAAAAGGGCCGATGTCGTCGTCTGCGGCAACCGGTTCATTGCCGAGTATGTCGAGTCAAAGGGTGCGCGTAGCGTCGTGATTCCAACGGTCGTCGATACGGCTCTCTTTTCGCCGGTTGAACGGAAGAACGATGTCCCGGTAATCGGCTGGATCGGCACACATTCGACGTTTCCGATGCTGCGGTCGATAATTCCGGTTCTCGAAAAGCTCGCTGAAAAACACGATTTTGTCCTCCGGATTATCGGTTCGGGACTTGAAACGATAGAATCAAAAGGTTTAACGATTGAGAATCTTCGGTGGGAACTCGCCCGCGAGGTGTCGGATTTTCAAAATCTTGATATCGGCCTGTATCCGGTTTTTCCGGCACCGAACGCTCCGAAAGAGTGGAACTTGGGCAAATCCGGATTCAAGGCGATTCAATATCTCGCGGTCGGCGTTCCCTTCGTGATGTCGCCGGTCGGCATCTGCGCCGAGATCGGGATCGACGGTGAGACACATTTCAACGCCGGGAACGATTCCGACTGGTTCGACGCCCTGGACCGATTGCTTTCGTCGGAAGCGTTGCGAATTGAGATGGGCGCGAAGGGCCGGAACTTCTCCTTGCGGAATTTTGCGGTCGAGGCCCAAACCGCGAAGTTGATTGAAACGTTTCGGTCGGTTTTAAGATAATTGCATCATTGATGGAAAGATTGAACATACTTGTAACGGGCGGTGTCGGGTTCGTCGGGTCGCATCTGGTTGACGCACTGGTCGCGAAGGCCATCGTGTGCGGATCCTCGATTCGCTTGTCGAACAGGTTCACAGCGGGCGGATTCCGGATTATCTGAATACCGAAGCCGAGTTCATCAAAGTCGACGTTCGCGACGCCGGGGCGGTTGCGAAGGCGCTCGAAGGGATCGACTCGGTCTATTATCAGGCGGCGGCGGTCGGCGTCGTCCAATCGATGTACGAGATCGCGCGGTTTGTCGCGGTCAACGATCTCGGGACGGCGGTTCTGCTCGACGAGATCGTCAAGCGGCGCGATCGGATCCGGAAACTGGTCGTCGCGTCGTCGATGTCGATCTACGGCGAAAGCACATATTTTTGCAACAGTTGCCAAACGGAATCGTATCTGCAGCTTCGTGGGGTCGAACAACTCGCCGCGAATGATTGGGAATTCTCGTGCGAGCAATGCGGCGGGATGCTTCGCGCGATCGGCACGCGGGAAGATAAACCTTTGTTTCCGACGACCGTTTACGCGGTCAACAACTCGCGGCGCGGAATCTGGTAAGATAACTTCGTTATGCAGGCGAATGTTGACGCGCGAACAGTTGAGGGATTTGGCGAGGAGTGGAGCAGGTTTGATCAAACCGGACTTCGCGACACCGAATTGCGTCAATTGTTCGATGGGTATTTTCGTATCTTTCCGTGGGAGATCTTACCGAAGGACGCCGTCGGATTTGATATGGGCTGCGGGTCGGGGCGCTGGGCGTCGCTCGTTGCGCCGCGCATCGGCAAACTGATTTGCGTCGATGCCAGCGCGAACGCGCTCGAAGTCGCGAAACGAAACCTGGCTGATCATCCGAACTGCGAATTCTACTGCGCCTCGGTGGCCGAATTCCCGATCGGGGACGCATCGGCGGATTTCGGGTATTCGTTGGGGGTTCTTCATCACATTCCGGACCCGCAAGAGGGCATCAACCATTGCGCGCGGAAGCTGAAGCGCGGCGCACCTTTCCTGATCTATTTGTACTACGCTTTCGATAACCGATCGGCTTGGTTTCGCCGGCTCTGGCGGGTGTCCGAAATTTTCAGGCGCGCGATCTCCGGATTGCCGACGGGCCTTCGGCATTTTTCGGCCGATGTTATCGCTGCGTTGGTGTATTTTCCGACGGCGAGAACGGCCCGGTTGATTGAAAAAATGGGAGTGAATGTCGATTCGTTTCCGCTTTCGATCTATCGCGACAAGAGTTTCTATACGATGCGTACGGACGCGCTCGACCGCTTTGGGACGCCGTTGGAATTTCGTTTTACGCGAGCAGAGATCGAGAAGATGCTAAATACTGCCGGCATCGGCAACGTGAAGTTTTCGGACCAAACGCCATACTGGTGCGCGGTCGGTATAAAGCAATAACCGGAGGCGTAAACGATGAGCAAGTTAAAATTACTGTGCCTGCTTTCGACGCTGATCTTCCCGTCGGGCGTCAAGAAACTCATCTACCGCTGGTTTTTCGGATACAGGATCGGGAAACGCGTCCGGATAGGATTGTCGATCATCGACGCCGCGAAATGCGAGATCGACGACGACGTTTCGATCGGGCATTTCAACGCTTTTGTCGGCATCGGTTCGTTGCGCATCGGGGACCACGCGCGGGTCGGCCATCTGAACATCCTTCGCGGCGGCGACGAGATAGTGCTCGGACGCTATTCGGAGATTCTTCGCCAGAACGAGATCAATTCGATTCCCGACCCGGTGATCGTCACGCCGGCCGATCCGCGATTCATCCTCGGCGACGGCAGCGTCATCACGACATCGCACAAGATCGATTTCACAGACCGCGTCGAATTCGGAAAACGCGTCATCCTTGGCGGAAGGAACTCTTCGCTCTGGACGCATAACCGGCAGATGACGCGGCCGATCATCATCGGCGATTACAGTTATATCGGTTCGGAAATACGCATTGCGCCGGGCGGCGAGATACCGCCGAAATGCATCGTCGGCATCGGTTCGGTCATCACCAAGAAGTTTGAGGACGAGTATAAGCTGATCGCCGGGGTTCCGGCGAAAGCGTTGAAGGATTTGGACGAGGACGGCCGGTTTTTGACCGAATACAAGACGCGGCCCGATCTGCCGGAGGACATTTAGCTTGAACCGGAAAACCGCAATACTCTGCTTTATCCTAGCACTTGCGCTGGCGATAATCCGGTTCCCGTCCGGTGCCGTCGCGGTTCTGGTGATCGCCGCGCTGTCGATTCCGATCATCTTATGGCTCCAGAAGAACACGGAAGATTCCAAGTTTCTGATTCCGCTTTTTCTCGGTGCGCTGGTTGTCAGAATTCTCTTTGGCGTGTTCGTCGAATCATGGGGTTTGATGGACTTTTTTGGCGGCGATGCGATAACCTACGACGGACTTGGGAAACACATCCTGGATGTCTGGAGAGGAGCCGCTTCGCCCGATGATGCCTTGAGCCGCCGCGCGATGAGCACCGGGACCCCGGGCTGGGGAATGAATTATCTCGTCGCGTCGATCTATTTTGTTACCGGACCGAATCTGCTTGCCGCACAGTCTTTTTGCGCCGTCTTCGGAGCGGCGACCTCGCCTTTGGTCTATGTCTGCGCGCTGAAGATCTTTCAAAATCGCCGGGTCGGAAGAATCGCCGCACTGCTTGTCGCCTTTTTGCCCGCATTCATAATATGGTCGGGGCAGTTGCTAAAGGACGGGTTGATAATCTTTCTTCTTGTTTTGACGATGACGATGGTAATCAATTTGCAGAAGAAGTTCAGCTATATCGCGGTCGCGGTCCTCATATTTTCGCTATTCGGAATTCTCTCGCTGCGTTTTTATATCTTTTATATGGTCGCCGTGTCGGTCGCGGGCAGTTTCGTCATCGGACAGAGCGGATCGGCAAAATCTCTGATTCGCGGGGCTTTGTTGTTGGTCATAATGGGCGTCGCCTTGACCTATCTCGGAGTTATCCGAACGGCAACCGAGAACTTTGAGAAATTCGGCAATCTGGACAGGCTTCAGAATAGCCGCATGGACCAGGCAAAACGTGGCGATTCAGGTTACGGCGAGGACGTTGACGTTTCAACAACCGAGGGGGCGATCACGGCGCTTCCGATCGGTCTTGTGTTTCTGATGCTCGCGCCGTTTCCGTGGCAGGCTACGAGTCCGAGGCAGGCGATCACGATGCCGGAGATGCTTGTCTGGTGGTCGATGATCCCGCTGATTTTCACGGGCTTGATCTATACCATCAGACATAAGCTGCGCGAGGCGATTCCGATCCTGATCTTTACGTTGATGCTGACGATCGCGTATTCGATCTTTCAGGGGAACGTCGGGACGGCATATCGGCAGCGGACGCAGATCCAGGTGTTTTTGTTTATGTTCATCGCCGTTGGCTGGACGCTGATGCAGGAGAAGCGCGAGAACCGGCGCGCGTCGGCGTTGGCGGCGAGGAGGGCGCAGGATGCGCGGCTCGTGGGCGCCCGGGGCGCGAGTTCGTAAAACGATGTGCGGAATTGTCGGATTCGTAAACAATAACGGCCGGGCCGCGGACCGTGGGACCGTCGAGCGGATGAACGCGGCGATCGTCCATCGCGGGCCGGACGACGACGGGTTTTACGTCAGAGAAAACGTCGCGCTGGCGATGCGGCGGCTGGCGATCATCGATCTCGCCGGCGGGAAGCAGCCGATCTTCAACGCCGACCGTTCGAAGGTCATCGTCTTCAACGGCGAGATCTACAATTACCGGGAACTGCGCGCCGACCTCGAGAAACTCGGCGACAAGTTTTACACCAACTCGGATACCGAAGCCATCGTTCATCTTTACGACCGCTACGGCGCGGACTGCGTCGCTTACCTGCGCGGGATGTTCGCGTTCGCCATCTGGGACGAAACCGAGCGGTCACTCTTTATCGCCCGCGACCGGGTCGGGAAAAAACCTCTGCTCTATGCGCACCGGCCGAACGGCGATCTTGTTTTCGGATCCGAGTTTCGCGCGCTGCTCGCGCACGGGGACGTGCCGCGCGACGTCGATTACGAGGCCATCGACAGTTATCTGACCTATCTCTGCGTGCCGGCGCCGCAGACGGCGTTCGCCGCGATCCGCAAGCTCGAACCGGGACATTGGCTGCGCTGGAAGGACGGGAGCGTCGAAACCCGGCGTTACTGGCTGCCGGACTTTTCCAAAAAACTGAAGATCGACGAAACGGAAGCGATCGAAGAAACGACGCGGATCCTGAAGGAAGCGACGCGTTTGCGGATGATCGCGGAGGTTCCGCTCGGTGCCTTTCTTTCGGGCGGAGTCGATTCGTCGGCGGTCGTCGCACTGATGGCGCAGCTTTCGGACCGGCCGGTAAAGACGTTTTCGATCGGGTTCGAGGAGCAGGATTACTCCGAGCTGAAATACGCCAAACGGGTCGCCGAGCATATTGGCGCGGAATACAACGAGTTCGTCGTCAAACCGAACGCGCTCGAGATACTGCCGACGCTGGTCAGGCATTACGGCGAGCCTTACGCGGATTCGTCGGCGATCCCGACCTATTACGTCGCCAAAGAGACGCGGCAGTTCGTCACGGTCGCGCTCAACGGTGACGGCGGCGACGAGTCGTTCGCCGGCTACGAACGCCACGCCGCGATGCAGATCGCCGAGATCTATCACCGCATTCCGGGGATTTTGCGTCGCGCGCTGGTCGAGGCGCCGATCGGTCTGATCCCGACCTCGGAACTGAAAAGGTCGCGCGTGCGCGATGCGCAGAGGTTTCTGAAGGCGGCCAGTCTCGGCCGGAACGATAGATATCTGCGCTGGATGTCGACGTTTACGGGGGAAGCGAAAGCGTCGATGTATTCCGCTTCGTTTTCCGATCGTTTGAACGGCGCGGACGTCGGGCATTTTCTCGATCAATGGTTCGAAAAGGCGAACGGCACGGGGATTCTCGACGCGACATTGCTGACGGATCAGATGACGTATCTGCCGAACGATCTGCTGGTGAAGGTCGATATCGCGTCGATGGCAAACTCGCTCGAGGCTCGCTCGCCGTTTCTCGACCACAAGGTCATCGAGTTTGCGGCTTCGCTGCCCGAGAATCTGAAGATGAAGCGGTTCGAGACGAAGTCGCTGCTCAAAAAAGTCGCCGCGCGTCTGGTCCCGCCGGAGGTGGTTTATCGCCGGAAAATGGGATTCGGAGTCCCGATCGGCGACTGGTTCCGCGGCGAGATGAAGGACTTCGTGCGCGACGTGCTGTTGTCCGACTCTTCGCTGGGCCGCGGATTGTTCGACCCGGCGGCGGTGACGCGTTATGTTGACGAGCACACCTCGGCGGAGCGCGACCATACGTTTCAGATCTGGACCTTGCTGATGCTCGAGCTTTGGTTTCGGGAGTTTATTGATTAGTCGCGGAATTGCCTGTCAATTGCCACAATCAGGAAAATGATCCCCGGCTAAAGCCGGGGGCATTTATGGGCTTTATTCCACTAGCTGAAGCTAGTGGCAATTGAAAAAGCCAATACTAGCTTCAGTTAGCTGAAGCTGGTAGCTGCAGGGAGGATGGAATTGCCCATCAATTGCCACTAGCTTCAGCTAGTGGACGATCAGGAAAAATGATCCCCGGCTTTAGCCGGCTAAAGCCGGGGGCATTTATGGCCTTTTTCCACTAGCTGAAGCTAGTGGCAATTGAAAAAATCCAATCCAAGCTTCCGCCAGCCGAAGCCAGTGCAAGTGAAAAACCAAAACACTCAGCGATCCCAATCATCATCGAATCGCTGAAAGCCGGCACGTTTGAGAAAACTCTTGAACTCGGTTTCGAAGGTGCTGTTTCGATGATGGTTTTCCTGGTTGGCGATGTAGGCTCGCACGGCCGACAGGTTGCTTTCGCTTACAGATGCGGCGAAATATTCTTCCTGCCAACCGAAATGACCTTCACACAATCGGTGTTTGTTGATCCAATGTGAAGACTCGCCCTTCAGGAGCTGCATTATCTTTTCAATTGTCTGATTCGAACCGAGCGATATCAGACAATGGACGTGATCGTGATAACCGTTGATCATATCGACAACAATTCCTTTCGACCGCGCATTTTCTTTAATGTGATGAAAGACGCTCTGTCGGATCTTGTCGTTGAGGAACGGAATGCGGCACTTCGTCGACCAGACGAAATGAATCCGGACGTTTATCCAAGGCATATGTTTTTATTGTTTCCGGTGAGGACACCGGCGTTCAGTTTGAGTGTTACGCGGGCTGTTAAGCCGCCCGCACGTGAGTTTCTGTTGAGAACAATATGCAATTACAGAGAAAAGTTGTCAAATCGGGGAAAGCAAGGGTCTTGTTTTTTCAAATGCTGCTGGGCATGAATTGGTCTTTTCAATTGCCACCAGGCGTGGTTGTTTTTTCAATTGCCACTAGCTTCAGCTAGTGGGCAATCAGGAAAAATGATCCCCGGCTTTAGCCGGCTAAAGCCGGGGGCATTTATGGCCTTTTTCCACTAGCTGAAGCTAGTGGCAATTGAAAAATCCAATACAAGCTTCAATTAGCTGAAGCTAGTGGCAATTGAAAAATCCAATACAAGCTTCAATTTGCTGAAGCTAGTGGCGATTGAAAAATCCAATACAAGCTTCAATTAGCTGAAGCTAGTGGCGATTGAAAAATCCAATACAAGCTTCAATTTGCTGAAGCTAGTGGCAATTGAAAAATCCAATACAAGCTTCAATTTGCTGAAGCTAGTGGCAATTGAAAAATCCAATACAAGTTTCAATTTGCTGAAGCAAGTGGCAATTGAAAAATCCAATACAAGTTTCAATTTGCTGAAGCAAGTGGCAATTGAAAAAGCCAATACAGGCTTCAATTAGCTGAAGCTGTTGGCGATTAAAAACCAATCCAGGCTTCCACTAGCTGAAGCTAGTGGCAATTGAAAAATCCAATACTAGCTTCAATTTGCTGAAGCTGTTGGCGATTAATGATGCAGCCTGTTCTGCGGCACAGTCTCTGAAACTAACGGCGCTTTTATTTTCCAAAAACCTGCCGATAGATTACAATTTTCAATTTGCTATGCAGACAGATTCGAAATCAATGAGACTTTCGGTCATTATGCCGGCCTACAACGAGGAGGCGACGCTCGAGAAGATCGTCGGGCTCGTGCTGGAGATCCCGCATCTGCACGAACTGATCATCGTCGACGACTGTTCGCGCGACCGGACGCCGGAGATCGCGGACAAACTGGCCGCGCAGGATGCGCGTGTCCGGTATGTGCGACAGGGGCGCAACGGCGGCAAGACCGAGGCGCTCAAGAAAGGGTTCGAGCTTTCGACGGGCGAGATCGTGATCATTCAGGACGCCGACCTCGAGTACGATCCGAAGGAGATCGCCGACGTCATCTCGCCGATCATCGAGGGCCACGCTGACGTTGTTTACGGGTCGAGGTTTATGGTCAAACGCGCGGCGCGCGTCATTTATTTTTATCACTATCTGGCGAACAAGGGACTGACGTTCCTCTCGAATCTGCTGACCAACCACAATATGTCGGACGTCGAAACCTGCTATAAAGCGTTTCGCGGCGAGATCATCCGCAATATGGTGATCACGTCTAGCGGTTTCGGATTCGAGATCGAGGTCACGGCGAAGATCGCCAAGCTGAAATGCGCGGTCTACGAGGTCCCGATCAGCTATTACGGGCGGACATACGAAGAGGGGAAAAAGATCGGTTTCCGCGACGGCGTCGCCGCCCTTTGGTACATCGCGAAATACAATCTTTTCGTCGGTCTGCAGGCCTCGTACCGGGCGCTGCCGCAGACGATCAGCGAAGCGCGCCGCGAATTGCGCGCCCCGCAAGAGTAACGCGTTTACGCGTGACTTCCGCGATAATCAGCGTTTCTCGCGCTCAGCGAAGAGCGCCGGTCGCCCTCGCGTGCACATGTGGGTTCGTGGCGCGGCGGAATCACGCCTGAAGGCGTTACTCGTGCGGAAGGCGTTACTCTTGCGGAAGGCGTTACTTTTACGGATAAAATGAGCGATCAAGTTGTATATGTCGGCAAAGACCTCGAGGCGATGTCGTTTGCCGTCAATTATCATAAATGGATACTTGACGAGTTTCGGCCGTCGCTGGGTAAACGGCTGGTCGAGGTCGGCGCGGGGACGGGTTCGTTCTCGGAGTTGCTGCTCGGCGAGAAGCCGCAGTCGATCTCGATCGTCGAGCCATCGGAGATGTTCGAATTCCTCGAGCAGAACGTCCGGCAGCTCGAAACCGATGCCGAAGTGAACCTGCACCGGGCGATATTTGCGGAGGTGCGGGACAAGATCGCTGAAACCGAGCCGGATTCGATCCTTTATGTGAACGTTCTGGAGCACATCGAGGACGACCGCGGCGAGCTTGAGATGATCCGCGAGACGCTCGTTCTCGGCGGGCGCTGTTTTATCTTTGTCCCGGCGCTGATGTCGCTTTACGGTGAATTCGACCGCAAGATCGGGCATTTCCGGCGTTATTCAAAGGCCGAGATCGAAGAGAAGTGCACCGCTGCGGGATTTCGAATCCTGACTTCGAAGTATTTCGATTTCGCCGGAATCCTGCCGTGGTGGTTGAAATATAAACTCCTTAAATCGGACTCCCTCGAAAGCGGCGCCGTCGCGCTTTATGATAAAATCGCCGTTCCGTTTGTGAAGGCTTTCGAGCGGTTTGTCCGGCCCCCGAGCGGGAAGAATTTGCTTTTGGTTGTTGAAAAATAGCGAGTATGCGGCGTAGCCGCTGGTCATTGATGAAGGCTATCGGAAAAGCGGAGCAGATGGCGGCATAGCCGCCGGTCATTGATGAAGGCTATCGGAAAAGCTGAGCTTTTCCGCACATCCGGGCGGCAAGCCGCAGGAGGTGGCGGCATAGCCGCTGGTCATTGATGAAGGCTATCGGAAAAGCTGAGCTTTTCCGCACATCCGGGCGGCGAGCCGCGGAAGCGGAAGATTGGGGTCGGCTTGAAAAGTGAGGATCTAGGATTGAATCGCGCAATCCAAAATCCAAAATCCGCAATCCAAAATCGATATGAAGGGCATTGTATTAGCAGGCGGACTCGGCTCACGGCTCTTTCCGCTGACGAAAATCACGAACAAGCATCTCTTGCCGGTCTACGACAAGCCGATGATCTATTATCCGATCCAAACGCTGATAAACGCGGGGATCGAGGACATAATGATCGTCACCGGCGGGAACTTTGCGGGTCACTTTTTGCAGTTGCTCGGGAACGGTAAGGACTTCGGGCTCAAGGACCTGAACTACACGTATCAGGAGGGCGAGGGCGGGATCGCCGCGGCGCTGTCGCTCGTCGAGCATTTTGCGGACGACGAGCCGGTCTGCGTCGTTCTCGGCGACAACATCATCGAGGGCAACATCCGCCGCGCTTGCGAGGACTACAAGAAACAGGGCGGCGGCGCGAAGATACTGCTCAAAAAGGTTCACGACCCGCAGCGTTTCGGCGTTCCGGAGATCGACGGTGACCGCGTCCTGAACATTGTCGAAAAACCGAAGGACCCGAAGTCCGACTTTGCGGTGATCGGCATCTATTTTTTCGACAACACGGTGTTTGATATCATCAAAACGCTGAAGCCGTCCGACCGCGGCGAACTCGAGATCACGGACGTCAACAACCATTACATCAACCGCGGCGAGATGACCTGGAACGAACTCGATGGCTGGTGGACCGACGCCGGGACGTTCGAGAGTCTGCGGCACGCGTCGAACCTGGTTGCCGAAACCGGCGCGAACAAAAGCTGAATGGCGGAACGAATGCCCTGAATCCAAAATCAAAGATCCAAAATCCAAAATCGATTATGCAGATCGTAACAGCTGAAGAAGCAGTCAAGAACATAAAATGGGGCGACCGGGTATTTATACAAAGCGTCGCCGCGGCTCCCCAAACCCTGATCAAGGCGATGACCGCCCGCGCTGCGGACCTCCGTGACGTTGAGATCTATCACCTTCATACCGAGGGCGAGGCGCCATACTGCGCGCCTGAGTATCGCCGGAGTTTTCACACCAACGCGCTGTTTATCGGCGAAAACGTCCGCAAGGCTGTCGCCGATGGCGAGGCGGATTACATCCCGACGTTTCTGAGCGAGGTTCCGCTGCTTTTTCGGCGCGAGATCCTCCCGATCGATGTCGCGCTGATCCACGTTTCGCCGCCCGACCGTCACGGTTTTTGTTCGCTTGGAACGTCGGTCGACGTCAGTCTCGCGGGAGTCCAGATGGCGGAAACGGTGATCGCGCAGATCAATCCGAAGATGCCGCGGACGCACGGCGACGGCATCATTCCGGTCGAGCACATCGATTTCGCCGTCGAGGTGGACGACGATCTTCCGGAACGTCCGCTGACCGAACTTTCACAGGAAGAACTGGCGATCGGCCGGTATTGCGCGGAACTGATCGAGGACGGCGCGACGCTCCAGATGGGCATCGGCGCGATCCCGAACGCGGTGCTCGTCGCGCTCAAGGATCACAAGGACCTCGGGATCCACACCGAAATGTTCTCGGACGGTCTGATTCCGCTGCTCGAATCGGGCGTGGTCAACAACAGCAAGAAAAGGGTCCACCCGAACAAGGTCGTCTCGACGTTTGTGATGGGAACGCGGCGGCTGTACGACTTTATCGACGACAATCCGGAGATCGTGATGCTCGATGTGGCGTACGTCAATGACCCGAGCGTCATCCGCCGCAATCCGCGAGTGTCGGCGATCAACAGCGCGATCGAGGTCGATCTGACGGGTCAGGTCTGTGCCGACTCGATCGGGACAAGGCTTTACTCCGGCGTCGGCGGACAGATGGACTTTATCCGCGGCGCGTCCGTCTCGGAGGGCGGAAAGCCGATCATCGCGCTGCCTTCGGTGACGGGGCGCGGCGAGTCAAAGATCGTCTCGTTCCTCAAGCCCGGAGCCGGCGTCGTTACGACGCGCGCTCACGTTCATTACGTCGTCACCGAATACGGCGCCGCGTTCCTTTATGGAAAAACTATGCGTCAGCGGGCGAAGGAACTGATCCACATCGCGCATCCGGACCACCGCGAACGGCTCGAAAAAGAAGCGTTCGAGCGGTTCAAGACGCTGGACTGAACGATTTTCGATTTTCGATTTTGGATTTTGGATTGGACGTCGAACGCCCTATCAAGGAAGCGACGGCCAATCGTTTCCATCAGCCGCCGACGCGGCGGCGCCGCAAACCGGCGATTGGCGGCGCAGCCGCAGGATCTCAGGAACGCTGAACGGAAAGGCCGAGCCTTTCCGCACATCCGGGCGGCTAGCCGCAAGGCGGCAAAGCCGAATTCAGCAGCGCAAAATCCCGAATCCCAAATCCCAAATCCCGAATCCCAAATCCCAAATCCCAAATCCCAAATCCCGAATCCCAAATCCCGAATCCCAAATCCCGAATCCCGAATCCCAAATCCCAAATCGCAGATATCCCAAATCCCAAATCCCAAATCCCAAATTCAGATGACCGGAATAAAGCTTTCTTTTACCTTTTCGCGGAGTTCGTGGGCGAGTTCCTTGCGGTTCGCGTTGAGGATCGGCGCCTCGCCGAAGCGGATGACCGCCGTGCATCCACTGAGGCCAAAGAACCGGTAGAGATGCTGCATAAAGGTCGTGTCGTCCCACCAGCAGACGGCGTCGCTTGCGCGAAGCTCGCCGTCGGGCGTTTCATAGGTCAACGACGCGTATGAAACCGGCAGGTCGGTCTTGGCGGCGAATTCGAGAAACGACGAGTTGAACGGCAAAACCTCGTCGCCCTTGGTGCTTGTGCCTTCCGGGAAGATGATCACACCTTCGCCCTCGTCGAGTTTCTGAACGATATCCCGTCCGGCGCGCGGGATGTCACGACGGTTGTGGCGGTCGATGAAGATCGTTCCGAAGTCGCTGATTATCCGTCCCGCCACGGGCCATCCCCTGATCTCTCCCTTGGCGACGAAAACGCCGTCGGCGGCGCAGCGCAGAGCCGGAATATCGACGTAGCTCAGATGGTTGCAAACCAGGAAGAACGGCGGTTTCGGAGGCGTCCCGATGACCTCGACCGTCATCCCGGCGATTCTCGCAAAACCGCGGGCCCACAATTTGAAGATCAACTGGCGCCAAAATTGTTTGTTCGGAATGACGATCGAGCCGACGAACCACAGCGCGTAGATCCCGAACGTAAGTCCGAAAAACAGCGCGGTCCCGATAATAGATCGAATGGTCGTCATCTTGTCTACTGATTCTAAACACTCAAACGCGCCCCCGCAAGAGCAATCCGCACTCCGTCATACGAGAATTTATCGTTAATGAACGCAACGGCTTCGACTCGGCGCCGAGGTAATTGAACGCGAAGTTGAGGTCACGCGTGAACGCGTTACTCTTGCGGGAAGAATATTTGCGCGTATTTTTCAGAGAGAGCGGCAGTGTCGACGATCACCAGAAAATCGATCGTCTTGAAACCGCGGTCGATCACCGGTTCGCCGCAGACGGAGGCGCCGATTCGCAGGTAGGTATCGAAAAGCTTTGGAATTTTGATGTCGCAACCGTCGTCAGCCGTCAGGAAATCGGTCGTTTGAGGCTTGAATTCTTCACGCGGACCGACCCAAAGCGTCGGATGGACGAAACCGTCGCGTGTCAGCTGGCGCATCGCCTTCACGCCGTCGGTGAAATCCTGCGAAGAGAGCGAGCAACACCCGAAGGTGTATCGCTTGCGGGACGCCCGGACATAGGACGCGATGCCCCGCCAAAGCAGAAACAGGACGCGCGAGTTTCTGTAGTCGCGGGCGATGCAGGCGCGGCCGAGTTCGACCGAATCGGCAAGAACATCGTACGGCAGGTTCTCGAGCGTGAACTCCTCGGACGCGTAGAATCCGAACGCGCTGCCGGCCATTTCGATCGTCTGGATGCGGTATGTTCCGACGATACGGCCCGAGGCGTTTTCGAGCACGACCAGGTGATGACATTTGCGGTCAAAGCGGTCCTCGTCGCGCTGGTTGATGAACGATGCGTCGAATCCCTCGTTCAGTTCGAGATTGAAGACCTCGAACCTGAGCCGAAGGACCTCGTCCAGTTCGGCTTCGGTTTTCGCAAAGCGCACGGTATAGCGGTCCTCGCGAATTTCGATCGCCGAAACCGGGTTCGCGAGTGTCGTTTGTTCGATCATTGAATCTGCTTGGGTTGTCATCGTTTTGGTTCGGGCGATACTTGATAAGTCCGGCCGCGCCCGTTTTTATTCCACAAGCATAGGACAAAAAGACGGTCCCAATCCTTAAACTGCGTCAACGCTTAACACTGAATTCCTGAAAAATGTATTAACTTAATCTTCCTTCTCGATCTTCTTGAAGTTGTAACGAAGCAGGAAGCGACTCGGTTCGAACCGGCGATTCCGTTCCGCCGGACGCCAGTTCATTGCTCTGACCGCGGTTTCAACCGCCTCGTCGAGCCCAAAGCCCGCCCAACGAACGATCTCCGTCCGGCGAACGGTGCCTTTTTCATCAAGATCGACCTCGATATCGACAGTTGCCGCAATCGCGTAAAGATCAGCCGTGACCGGATACTTCGGGCTCAGCCGGCGATACGGAATTGGCGGACGAAAGCCCGTAGAATCAGGGCTCCCGTCAATCGGGATCTCCGCCGGCCGCTCGCCGAGGGATTCGCTGACGGGCATCGCGAAATTCTGCCGCAGCTTCGCGGCAAGTTCGACTCCGAGCCGCGGTATCTCTTCGCGGAGCAATCGGGAGGCGTCTTTCTGATCAAAACCGTTGAACGACGACAGCCGGAAATCGATCAATCCGCCGGTACGAGCGCGGACCGAAAAAATGGCGGCGTACGACTCGAAATACTCTTTCTTGGCCAGCGAATAACGGGGCAGATCTTCAGCCCTCACGATAATGAAATAGTCGCAGCCGATGGCCGCCCCGATGTTTCTCGCATCTTCGACCGTCAGATTGAACGGTGTCTCGGCCCCCGAGGCGAGAAACGCAGTTTCGGCCAGCGACGGGTCGATGAGCTTGAGCTGTTGTTCGAGTGCCCCCGACAGGGCTTCGGCGAATTCGGCGCTACGACCGTTCTTTTCCGGTGCCAGGACCGCGATCTTCTGCGCCGCAACCGTTGCGAAAAGCAAAAAGATCATCGCGCCGAGACGCAGTATCGGTGCGAAGAATCGTTCGGCCCCGCGAACCTCGGGGAGCGCCGATCGGAGCGAGTTTCGGCTCCGCATCATCTTTGCCGTTGGCCTAGCCATGGTAGAGCTTGGCGATCTCTTGTTTGATCTCCGCGGGGAAACAAACACGGTGGATGCGGTAGCCTTCCTGAAGTCCGCGCACCGCACCGCTGATCTGCGAGATCTCACGGATCGTCGGGTTCGAAAAACCGTCCTCGACGAAGATCAGATCCTTAGAGTTGCTGTCGTCCCGCGCGTAAAAGTAGTGCGCGACGTCACCGGCCTTGTCTTCGATGAAATAGAATTCGGGGTCGAACCCGGCCGCTTTTACGAGATCCCTCGATTGCCGCAGAAACGACTCGCGGCGGTCTTCGGGCATATCGAGATCGAAAGCCTTGAACAGGCGCCGATGCAAAAAACGGCCGGCGAGGTCCGCAAGCACCTGATCGTTCGAAGACTGCCAGCGTTTGATATGAAACATCACGTCGTGGTCGTCGAGTTCGAGATGTTCCTTGAGACTCAAACGTTCACCTTTCAGGATCTTCTCGAACGCCGTTTGCCGTGAGACATAAAGATCGTTCGGATCGTTCGCGAAAACCCGGAAAGCGCGCCGCAGCAGTGAATGGAGAACCGCCTCGGCAGCGCGAAGCGTGCGGTGAAAATAGACCTGCCGGAACATATAGTAGCGCGCCTGCAGGTAGTCTTCGACGGCGTAGAGCCCGCGCGCGGAGACATATATGCGGTCGTTGGCCTCATCGATCTCGAGCGATTTGATGATCCACTCAAGGTCGAAAATCCCGTACTTGGCCCCGGTCATCAAACTGTCGCGGAGCAAGTAGTCCATCCGGTCGACATCGAGCTGCGACGAAACGAGTTGGCCGAGCGCGCGCGGACGAAAATCGCCGCGGATGATCGACGCAACCCTTTCCGGAAGATCCGGCGAATACTCTTTCAGAACCCGGCCGACCTCGGTTTCGTCGCTGAGCAGCGCCTCGACCGTAAATTCTTCGTGACGGAACCCGAGGATCGGTTCGACAACGTGCGAAAACGCTCCGTGTCCGATGTCGTGAAGCAGCGCGGCGCAGCGGACGGCGATGCGCGACTCGGGCGAGATCGTATAGCTGAGTTCGAGTTTGGCGAGCGTCCGCGTCGCGAGATGGAGCGCCCCGAGGCTGTGAGTGAACCGCGAATGTTCCGCGCCTTGATACGCGAAATGCGCCAGTCCGAGTTGTCGTACGCGGCGCAGTCGCTGGAATTCAGCGGTATCGATTAGCCGGACAAGCAGTTTGCCTTCGTCCGAATCGGTTCTGAGGCGGATGATGTTGTGGACGGAATCCCGGTAGATCTTTTCCGACAGATAGTTGTCTCCAGTATTGATTTTGTCTGTAATTCTGAACCGCGGAAGTCTATTTATCAAGCAAAGCCCGCAACATTCCATCAAACCGAACGATTGGTGTTATAATTCAACTCCGCAATTGGTTAACCAGTTCGTATAGCTTTTGGAGGTTTGCTATGGTTCGCACTCAGAGACTGCCCCGTTTGAAATCGGTTTTTTGGCTCGTCGGTTTTTCTTTCATCTTCCTGCTTTCCCAGAATGCATTTTCGCAGAGTACGATCATGGGGCTCGTTTACGACAAGCAACGGAATGCTTTGCCGGACGTCGATGTCGAGTTGCTCAACGATCTCTACCAAACGATTTTCCGAACGAAAACAGATAATACGGGTCGGTATCAATTTGCCGGGCTTAGCAACGGGCGATACTCCATAAAGGTGATGCCGTTTCGCTTTGATCTCGAGGATCAGACTCAAGAGCAGGAAATCAATACCCAGAATATCCGCGGCGGTCAGGGCGCGGGGTTCTTCACGCTTGATTTCATATTGCAGCCGCGAAAGGGCGGTCTCGCCGATGCCGAATTGAGCGTGGTTTTTGCTCAGGAAGTGCCGGACGCGGCAAAGCAATTCTACAAGACCGCGGTTGAGCATTTTTCCAAGGGTAGACAGGCCGAAGGGATCAACTCGCTGGCCGAAGCGATCAAGGTATTTCCTGACTACTTTCAGGCGCTTTACCGGATGGGAAGCGAACTGTTTATGCAGAAGCGGTTCAAGGACGCAATTCCATACTTGTTCAAGGCCTCCGACTTGAACCCGAAGAGCGCGACCTCGTATTACTATCTCGGTTATTCGCTCCACAGTTTAGGCAAAAAGTACAATAAATCCGCGCTATTGGTATTGAACGAAGCGGCAACCTTGGCTCCGGCGTCGTTCCAGGTTCTTTTCGAACTTGGAAAGATCGAACGTGAGGAAGGAAAGGCTGCAGAAGCCGAAAAACATCTCTTGCAGGCGAAAAAGTCAACCAAGACGCCGATTCCGTCTCTCCATTTTGAACTCGCCCAGACGTTTGCGGACCTTAAGAAGTACAAGGATGCCGCGGATGAACTGGAGTTGTTTATTAAGGCCGGAAAGCTTAGTCCGGAAGACGAGACCAAGATTCGAACAACGATCTCCACGCTTCGGGAAAAGGCCAAAACTCCCGGGTCGTAATAATTCGATGGCCGGTGTCGGGTATTCATTGCGCTGAAGCTCAATCGGGACCGCGCATTGGTTACGAACCGGCATTCAATGATCGCGGTCCGGTGACTGACTGACGACCACGAAACAATCCAAAACGGCAAAGAAGACCGGCCGAATAAAGCGCTCATTTTTTACGTTTTCAATGCACTCGCCGACCGGTCAAACTCCCACTTCGTAATCCTTTACAAAATTTCGCGCGTTTCGCGTCGTTTCGCGGTCAGCATTGCTCCGTCCGCAACCGCCAATTGTTGAACGTCAGCTTTCGGAATGATCAAGTTCAACCCAGATCGCGCATCAAAGAAATTCTTTCCCGCGAAACACACGAAATACACGAAAACGCGCCCGAAAATAATATCTTTCGGGGTTTTTCGTGTATTTGACGGGCTGGCAGCTTTCTCTCTCAAGCAACACAATTTCAAGTGCCCGATTCAAAGGGATTTAACTTAGCCCGTGTCGGCACGCCGTTCGCCATTCTGCCGAATCGACCGCTATTGTCTTGAACATCTCTGTGTTCTCTGTGTCTATGTGGTGAATAAACTCAGGGGAAGGATAGATGGCAAAGGTGACGGGGATAAGAGCAAGGGACAAGGCCCGGAGCTGGCGGCGCGGTATCAGAAGACTCGCTCAAGCAACACAATTCAAGTGCGTGATGCAAAGCGATTTAACTTAGTCCGTGTTGGCACGCCGATCGACAATCTGCTGATTGGAACGCTTTTGCGATAATCCCGCAGCTGGTACTGACTTTGATCGGTTTCCATAAAGAGCTTTGCCGCAGCAGGCCGGTATCGTCCGCGGCGGCGGTAATCCAACCGCCGATGGATGATCGCTATCTTTCGGAATGACCGAGTTCAACCAACTGCTGCCGCAGTTGGTACTGACTGTGGTGGCGATGGTGCATAGATCTGCCGGACAAACAAAAAAGGAGCCCGCTCTTTCGAGCGGGCTCCAAAGGTATCTCTACTAATCGAAGATTAGAAGAACATACGGAAGCCAAAGCGCACGTTGCGCGGACCCTGGAAGCCGTTGGCCTGGCCATAGGTGTTCAGAGTACGCGACGACAGCGACGTCAGCGGGCTGTTGATGTAGTTCAGAACGAACTGACGGATACCGGTACCGGTGAAGATCGTCTGGAAGACTGCCAGTTCCGATCCGCACGTCGTACAACCGGCTTGCGCGGTTGAAAGCGTACCGGCCGTGAAGTTCACCGAACTGATGTTCGTCTGTGCACCGAGAACGTTCTTTTCGTCGAACAGGTTGCGGATGTCGATATACGGTTCAAGGGTGAAACGGTTATCGCGTCCGAACTTGTAACGGTGGCTGATCGAAAGATCAGTTTCGGTGAACGATTCGGTACGTCCGAGGTCACCGCGACGGTTCAGGATCGTCGTGCCCAAGCTATAAAGGTTATAGATCGTGGTCAACGGGGTTCCCGATTGGATCGAGGTGAACGCCGAAACGGTCGTCACGTTCGTGTTGGTGCTGTTCCAGTTGAAGCGGTAGCCACCGTACGCCTTGAAAACGTGCGGACGGTCCGTCGCCAACTTGCCGTTATCCGGATCGCCGTCAGCAGTGAAGCCGAGGGGCGGAAGATCGAAGAAACGGTTAACGTTCGGGCTGGTACGTCCGCCTTCGTCAGTACTGGCCAAACCTGAGTAGTTTCCGAAGAGACGGCTATAGGTGTAGCTGGCATTGAAGAAGTACTTGGTCGCACGCTTGTCAAGACGAACTTCGAACGCGTCATACTTGCGTTCCGCCTTGGCGCACGGATAACCGCCGCTCGTCGAGATTTCGCAAACTAGGCCGTAACCCGGATTTCCGATGATGTAAGCTTCCGAACCCTGCGCATTGAACCCACCAACGTCTTCGATGGCCTTGTCAACCTGCTTATGGGTGTAGCGAGCCGACATCAGGAACTGAGCGCCGAGCTGACGGTCGAAACCGATCGTGTATTCGCTCTGGCGGGCAGCCTTGATGTTCGGGTCGATAGCGCCGGTTTCGAAGATGTCCGCGCCCGCGAGGTTTGTCGCGATACGGAAATCGAACTGGCAACGCGAAAGGCCGGTCGGATTCGCGATCGGGCATTCGCCGCCGATCGGGTCCGCAAAGCTTCCGAGAATGTTGGCGCGGGTGTAGCTCAAGTAATTGAGGCCAACGCCGCCAAGGTTGGCCGGAAGAACTTCGAAGAAGTCGCGACGGAAGAAGTCACCGCCGAACGAGCCGCGCGGCAATTCATACTTGAAGCGATCGTAGAACTGGCCCCAGTTTGCATAGATCTTGTTCTTGCCGTCTCCGAGAAGGTCAAACGCAACACCGATACGCGGCGAGATCTTGTCTCCCCAGCCAAAGGTGATAGCGTTACTTCCGGTCGAACCGAAGTTCGGAACGACCTCGTTCTCGATGCGAACGCCGAGGTTCAACGTCAGGCGGTTGGCAATCTGCCAAGTATCCTGAACGAAGAGCGCCTGGTTCTTGCTGCTCGCTTCGCCAACGGTACCGAAACGGGTCATCAGGCCCGATCCGAGGTTGCCCGGGGTGGCCGCGATGCCGGCAAGCGACGTGATCGAGCGATCGTAGAACATCTGGATGATGCCGAGATCACGATAACCACGATCGACGGTGTTGAACAAGCGGTTGAACTGATAACCGAACTTGATCGAGTGACGTCCGCCGGCGTTGATTCCGGTGAAAGTGCCGTCAAGGTCGAAGGTGGTACGCGTCGAAACGTCGTACGAAACCTGCGAGTTGTTCGCCACGTTCTGGAAGCCCTGTGCGCAACCCGTCGTCGCCGCCGTTTGCGGTCCGAGCGCGCTGCAGATGTAGCGCGTAACGCGCGGCAGGAAATACGAATTAAGTTTCTGGTTCAGGAAACTGCGACCAACGCGACCATTGATGATCAGGTAATTGGTCGGGTTCCAGGTGACCTGGCCGTTGATGGCGTTCGCATTTTGGCGCCCGCCCTGACGTCCGAGGAGATCCGAGCCCGAAACGACACCGATGCTGCCGCCGAAGTTAACCGACTGAGCCGCGCCGCCGAATCCTTCCGTCACGCCCGGAAGAACGCCTTCCTGGACGATCGGGTTCCAGAGGAACGTGCCGTACATACGAAGACGCGAAGTCGGCTGCGCATCGAGACGAATGAACGCATCTTCCTGGACGAAGTGCTGATCGTACGAGATCGAGTTCGTCGTCGTGCGTCCCGACGGATTGTTCGAACCGTTCGGGAAGCTGTAGTAATCGACAACACGGTTGGTGTCGAAGATCTGCGGCGCGTAAATGGCCGAGAACCAGAGTTTGCCCTTGACGATCGGGCCGCTGAACTGAGCCGACGGGAAATAGTTCGTGCCGCCGTCTTTGTTCGGGGTGTAGTAATAGGTGTTGCCCGGAGTGTTGCTGATTCCGCCAGCGGTGAACGCGGTCTGAAGGCCGCGGGGGCCGCCCTGAAGCTTCGCCGGCTGGAAGCCGATGCCGAAGCTTCCGCGCCACGAATCATTACCACCAACGGTAACAACGTTGATCACGCCGCCGGTCGCGCCGCCGTATTCGGCTTCGTAACCGGTCGATTTGACCTGAACTTCCTGAACGAGTTCGAACGGAAGGTTGAAGTTGCTGTCGAGCGAACCGGTACGGAAGTTGGTAACTTCCTGACCGTCGATAACGAAGACGTTTTCCGCACCCGACGCGCCGTCGATCTGGAAACCGCCGGGCTCAGGACGAACGTTCGGAGCGATCTTGAGCAAGCTCGAGAAAGTCGTTCCGCTCGGGAGGTCTTCGATAAGCGCCTTCGAGATACTGGTCGAAACTTTTGTTTCCGATTGGTCAACGGTCACGTTCGAGTCGGCGATAACGTCGACCGTCGTGACACCGCTGCCCGCTTCGAGCTGAACGTTCACCGAAGCGCGGCCGTCGACGGAAACCGTCGCCTCAGCCGTTCTTTCTTTGAAGCCGTTCGCCGAAACCGTAATTTTGTAGGTTCCCGAGGCGACACGCGGAAGGCTGAAGAATCCTTCGCCGTTCGCGGTGACCGTTACGTTGAAACCTGCGGTTGATCCGCTACTCGAAATCTTGACGGTCGCATTCGGAATGGCCGCGCCGTTCGAGTCGGTAACAGTTCCTTCGATGCTACCTGTGGTTCCCTGTCCAAACCCGACAGCCGCAAAGCTGAGGATGAACGCGAGCGCCACAGACAAAAATCTGAAGTTTGTTTTCATTCTAATCTCCTTAAAAAAATCTGGAATTTGTAGCCTTTAATGCAGTTCTCACCGAAATCGGTAGTTGGGGGAGAACTGCAAATACTATATGCCGCACCTATACAAGCAATTTCGTAGCCATAGTCGACGGATATCCGAAATATGGCGTAAGTCGCACACAAATAAGGGTTTAATGAGAAGCCAGGCGGAAAATTGAAAGCTCGGTCAGAGGTGTTTCTTTCAATTTATTGAAAAATCTTCACGAATTTGGATTTTTATTTGGAGAACTTGAGCAAATGGCCCAGTTTCTCTTTTTTGGTCTTTAGATAATGTGCGGCCGGTTCGCGGGCTTCGATCTCGAGCGGGACGCGCTCGACGATCTCGAGACCGGCGTTTTTGAGCGCGGCGATCTTTTCCGGATTATTGGACATGATCCTGACCTTTCGGACTCCGAGGTCGCACAAAACCTCCGCACACTGCTGATAGTTCCTGGCGTCGATGGCAAAGCCGAGTTTTTCGTTCGCCTCGACGGTGTCGGCGCCCTGATCCTGCAGCGCATACGCCCTGATCTTGTTGATGATCCCGATTCCGCGGCCTTCCTGTTGCTGATAAACGATCGCGCCGCTTCCGGCTTCCTCGATCATTTCCATCGCGAGTTGAAGCTGCGGGCCGCAGTCGCATTTGATGGATCCGAAAACGTCACCGGTCAGACACTGCGAATGGATCCGAACGAGTGTGGGGACCAACGGGTCGATCTCGCCTTTGAAAAGGACGACGAACTCTTCGTCGCTGGTGAGCGAACGGTAGCCGGCGATCTCGAATTCCCCGACGGCGGTCGGGAGATGGGCTGTCGCCACTTTCCTGACCGTCAGTTTTTGATCGATTGTTGGGTTGGGATCGTGGTTGCCGGACAAATTTACCGCCTCGCTCGTTGATTGAATTCCAATAAATTATAGCCGTACCGAATGGATTTGGGAAATCTTTTGATTTGGGCCTTTCGAAGGATAAAAAAGAGGCTGTCTGAAAAGTCTTCTCAGCGTGCGTAACACGCGCAAGGACGATAGCACCACGCTCCGCTTCACGTGGTGCTATCGTCCTTGCGCGTGTTACATACGCTGAAGATCCTAATTCTGATCTCTAAACAATAAAGGTAACTGACTTTTCAGTCAGCCTCTCATTTGAAAAATTTGCCGGTCGGGTTACTTTTTCGTTTCCGCCGACTCCTCGCCTTCGTTTTCTTCTACGGATTCTTCTTCGGACTCCTGATGGGCGAAAACGACGCCGTCGCCGGTTCCGAAAATCCGCGAAAACAGTCCGTTCAAAACCTCGGAAACCTTTGTCGGCTGACCTTCGACGACCGGGGGGGCAACGGGTTCGTCGACAAACGCGAGATCGAGTTTTACCAATTCCGAGGTCACGTGGAGACAGAACGAGCAGTCCACGAGGTGGGCGACGATCGGCTCGGCCTCGCGCTCGTTCAAATTCCCTTCGACAAACGCCGTCAGCGAGTCCTCCTCCAAATGCGATTCGTGACCCGCCCCGCTGTCCCTGAAGCGCTGGTTCAAAAGTCCGTCAAGCAGACCTTGAACCCTGATTTCCTCGCTTCGAATTTCCGTGTTGCGCATTGTAATTCCAGCCTCCCAAGCACAAGACGCAATTTAGATGCATCTTTGCGCAAAAATCTTTCAGGGGGGTAAAATTCCAACAACTCGAACGGGATCCAATCAGGTGGTCGATAGTTTCCGGTACAAACTCCGGCTGGCAAGATCCTGCGTCGCCAATTCCATACAGATCGCGATCTCGTCCTCACGCAGCGAATGGCGCGACAGCAATTCCGTCCGGAAAAGCTGCAAAACCTTCCCGTAGCTCTTTTCCAACCAACGCATTATCGTCGATTCGTGGATGCGGCTTTCGGGGTTTTTGTCGCGGTTCGGCGATTTCCGCTGAAACCATCCGCGCAACGGCGAATTCTGATTCTCGACCATCCGCGCGATCTCGCGCAACTTCAAATTCTCGACGTGATAATAAAGCAAAAGCAGCTTTTCGTGACTGTCGAGATTGCCGAACGCGGTCTCGATCGCCGAAACGGTCGCCTTCCGGTAACGCTGACGGGTAATTTCGTCGAGCATCGCGTCCTCGCCTCCGAGCGATGCGTTGGCGAAAGTCGCGTGAACCGCTCCCTCGCCGACGTTCTCCGTCATCTCATCGAGCGAGACCTCATCGTGCGAGGCACGGTGGAGATCGACGAGCGAATGCCAGATCACGGTCCGCAGCCATCCGCGGAGGCTTCCACGGCCGCTGTAGGTCGAAAACTTCGAAACCCGTTCGCCGTCCACGACCCGCGTTCCGTAAAGCTCGACGTAAACCGTGTCGACGACTTCCTGAGCATTTATCTCCGTGCTCGCGAGATGCCGCGCGACGCGTTCAAGATACGACCGGTGATTCTGGTCAAACTCCCACCAAGCGCGCTCGCATCCGTTCGCGCAGGCGATCGCCAGAAAAAGATCTTCGGACTGCAATTGACCGACAAAGTCGCCGATCTCAGTTTCGCTCGGCGCTGACTCCGCATTCGAAGCGACGAAACGGCGGATTGTCTTCTCAAGCGATTCCCTGAACCAATCAAACTCAACGGCAAAGTTCGGCGCGTTGGCGGCGCAACGGGAGAACATCTCACCGATCACCGATTCGGTCGCGTCCGACAAACGTAAATTCTTATGGGTCTCCGATGCCACAGCGAACATAATTATAAGACGATTGTTTTGAAATAAGAAACGTGCGACGTCGAAAAATTCCGGCGTCCGATCGTTAAGAATAGACGGCCTTTGGGAAAAAATCCCCGTCAGTTCGGGTAGGCAAATCGACTTTTTTCAAACCGTCCGCGGGATGCTCGAGCGCGTTTGGTCGGTTTGCCCCGGAGGCGGGTCTTCCTTGTATTGGAGCCGATAGAGCCGCCAATAGAGTCCGCGCTGCGCGAGCAGTTCGCCGTGCGTGCCCTGCTCGCGCAGTTCGCCGTGATGGAATACGAGGATCCGGTCGCAGCGCTGGATCGTTGAAAGACGGTGGGCGACGACCATCGACGTGCGTTCGAGCATCACGCGGTCGACCGCCTGCTGGATCAACTGCTCTGTTTCGGTATCGATCGAACTCGTCGCTTCGTCAAGGATCAGGATCTTCGGATCGAACGCCAGCGCGCGAGCGAACGAAATGAGCTGTTTCTGTCCGACCGACAAGCCAGCGCCGCGCTCCTTGATGACGGTTTGGTATCCTTCTTCCAGTTTGCCGACGAACTCGTCGGCGTGGACCTCGCTCGCCGCCCACGCGATCCGCTCGTCATCGATCGATGCTTTGCCGAGGCGGATGTTGTCGCCGATCGTTCCGCTGAACAGGAAAACATCCTGCAGCACGACCGCAAAGTTTTCTCGCAGATCATTCAGTTCCCAGTCGCGGATGTCGACGCCGTCGAGAAGGATCTTGCCCTTTTGAATGTCGTAAAAGCGCATCAGCAAATTCGTGACGGTCGTTTTCCCCGATCCGGTATGCCCGACAAGTGCGATGGAATCGCCGCGCTCGATCGTGAACGAGACGTCTTTCAACACCCAGTCCTCGTCCTTGTAGGCAAACCAAACGTTTTTGAATTCGATCCGGCCGAGCGCTTTTCCCGTCCGTTTGGGCTCGGTCGGGGTTTCGATCGCGATGTCGAGATCAAGCAGCACGAATATCCGGTGCGACGCAACGATCGCCGCCTGGAGCACGTTGAACTTGTCCGAAAGATCCCGGATCGGTTGGAACAGCTGCTGCGAATACTGCACGAAGGCGATGACGACGCCGATCGTCAGCGATTTTTCGGCGGCCGACATCTGCGAGATGAACTCGTATCCGCTGAACCAGATCACGACCGCGATGCCGATCGTGCCGATCAGATCGACCATCGGGTAGAAGATCGAGTAGTAGAAGATCGTTTCGATGTTCGCGTTGCGGTAGTCGTCGTTGATCTCGTGAAAACGCCGCTTCGACTTCGGCTCGGCATTGAACAGTTGAACCGTCTGGGCGCCCGAAATGTACTCCTGGAGAAATGCGTTGAGCTTTGCGTTACGCGTCCTGACCTTGTCAAAGCCCTCGCGCGCGCGCTTCCGAAACCAATTCGTCGCGGCAAACAGAAGCGGAATCGTGACGAGCGAGGCAAGCGCGAGCTTCCAGTCGAGCAAGAGCATCATCCCGACGATCGCGATGATGATCACGAGGTCGCCGAGGACGTCGATCACGCCGGAGGTGAAAAGTTCGTTGAGCGAATCGACATCGTTCGTCAGGCGAGTGATGACGCGCCCGACCGGATTCTTGTCGAAATACGCGACTTCCTGCCGCTGCAGTTTGGTGAAGATCTGCGTTCGGATATCGAACATTACGCGCTGTCCGACCTTGTTAAGCAGAATCTCCTGGAAGTACGAGAACAGAAAGCGGAAGAGGAAAAGCCCGAAAAAAGCCAATGAAAACAGCCAGATCCCGTCCGTCCGCTTCGGCGTGATGAAATCGTCGACCGCCATCTTGGTGAATAACGGCTGAAGCGACATCAGGACGTTGGTGAGCAGCGTCAGAACGAGAGCCCCGACGGCCAGCGGCCAGTAAGGCTTGAGGTAGCCGAAGAGTCGTTTTGCGATCCGAAAATCGTAAGTCTTCCCAATCGCCTCTTCGTCGTGAAACTTGTTTGCGTCGGACATCTGATTTTAGATTCTAGATTTTGGATTTTGGATTAGCAAAGGCCGCGGACGGAAGTTGCCGGGGGTCTATTTGTTCGTGACATCCAGGACGTATTGGCATCACTTGGAATTCAACCGGATTAACGGCGCGTTTCGTCCCGGCACCGTCGCGGGAAACAGTCGCCTTGAATACACGATGGCGGGTGAAGGCAGGATGGGCTTGATTACGCACGAAATACTTCGCCGCCGGGCCGAGTCGTTGTATAATCCCAACAACTTGGAACGACCAATCCAAAATCCAAAATCGCAGATCCAAAATCGGGAATGGGTTTTACAGACGATCGGAAAAACAATTGGGAACGCCTCGAGGATTTGCTCACCCTTGTCGAAGGAGACTCGCTCCGTCATCTTTCCCGGGCCGAGGTCCGCGAATTCGGGGAACTTTACCGGCGGGCGGCGACCGATCTTGCGATCGCGAGGTCCGAAACCCGCGATCCTCTGCTGATCAATTATCTCAACAGCCTCGTTATCCGCGCGCACGGCAGGATCTATCGCGCCGAGTCTCAGGGTTTCGGAGTGATCTGGCGGTTCTTCGCTCACGATTTTCCGGTCACGTTTCGCAAGAATCTGCGCTATATGGCGATCGCCTTCGGTCTTTTTGCGTCGTTCGCGGTCTTCGGTTTTATCGCGACCTGGCGCGACATTGGGTTTACCGACTTCGTTCATCTTTCGGGAATCGAGTATCAGATCAAAGAAAACGATCAGTGGTGGCTCAGTCTGAACAGCGCCAACCAGGTCGGGTCGAGCCGGATAATGACCAACAACGTGATGGTCACGTTCCGCGTGTTTGCGATGGGCGCGCTGTTCGGAGTCGGCGCCGCCTACGACCTGGCGGTCGAAGGGGCGCGTTTCGGCAGCGTTTTCGCGGCGTGCTATTCGATCAATCCGCCGTTTGGGGACGCGCTTGCCGCGTTCGTCGTCGGTCACGGCGTCATCGAACTTTCGACCATCTTCTTCTGTGCCGGCGCAGGAATGATGATCGGTTACGCGCTGATCGATCCAGGCGACCTGACGCGCGCCCAGGCGTTGAAAAAGAAGGGAATGGAAGCGGCGAGAATCGTCATCGGCTGCGCGTTTCTGCTGGTGATCGCCGGCACGATCGAGGGGTTTTTGTCGCCGTCGGGATTGCCGCCGGCCGTAAAATGGCTCACCGGAATCTCGTCCGGGGTCGCGATGTATTCATACCTTTTGCTCGTCGGTCGAGAGACGCAGCCGGCCGAAACGCGGAATTCAATCGATTGAAGACGGCGGGTTTCCGACCGTAAGTCCAACTTCCTGCCCGAACGCGACCTCAAGCGTGTGGCCATCCGGGTCGCGGATGAACGCCCAGTAACCGACCGGATAGCCCGAATCGGTCGGGCCTTCGATAAGAACTCCCTCAGTCTCTGCGACCGAACACAGCCGATCTACCTCTTCACGACTCGCGCAACCAACGCCGAGATGCGCAAACGGTCTCAGGACCGCGGTTATTTCTTGTGACTCAACTAGGACGATGACGAAGGGCCGCGTTTTGTCTGAGATCCAAACAACGCGCCTGCCGGACTGGTCAGAGATCCGTTCGTGCACGACCTCCATTGACGCATACCGCGCATAGAAATCGAGCGTCCGCTCCATATCGGAAACCTGAAGCGCAATATGTGTCAGGCCGATGTCTTTCATATCGAAAATGAATTTGCCGGCAATGGAACGGGCAGGTCAACCCCGCAAAACCAAATACACAAGCAGCACGATCAGCACTCCGGCCGCGACGATGAGCGCCATCATTGCGGCCGACGTCCGCGACTTTCGAATCTCGACGTTCGTCGTTCCCGACGCTGTCTCAAAAGAACTTTGAATGCTGTAATCGCCGACGCGCTCGTCAAGCAGATTGGCGTTGTCGATGAGATTCCGCATCTCTTCCTGAGCCGCACCGGCCCGGTATTCGGCCTTTCGTTTTTCGACCGCGAGCCGAACGATCTCGTCGGCCGCCTTTTCGGTCACGCGCTGCGCCTGTTTTTCGTCAAGATTCTGGAGAGCATTATCGACGATGTCCTCGGCAGTGATCGGGAACAATGACTGTTTCTTTGGAATGAGTTCTTGCTTTTGGTCGTCCATCGTCGTTATCCGCCGGTTCTGTCAGCGTCGTTTGATGTTTAAGGTAATCGTTCCGCAAGGAAATTTCAATTTATGCACGACCTTCGGCCGCAAGTGCTTCTCGGCGAGAACCGATTCGATCGCCGCCATTTCTTCGCGAAGCATCGAAACCGCGATACGACCCTGCTCGATCCGCGATTTCCGTAATATCTCCTGAGCGAGTTGGGTCTCGTCTTCCGCGAGCCATCGCAGTCGCCGCTCGACTTCTCGCGGCAGGCCCGAGGTGTTTGCCTTGATAACGATCTGCTCGACGAGCGGCGGCAGTTTTTCCTCCCAATCGTCGGTGTAAACCGTGAGTTTGTGGTTATCCTTGGCGGAAAATTCGTCCATCAGACGCCTCAGAACCTCGCACTTCAGATCGAACGTCATAACTTTCGGGAGGCGCAGGAGAAATCGTTCGAAGGTTTCAGTGACCGGCGCGACCTCTCCGGATCTCCATTTTCGATATGTTTTACGGGCGTAACGAGCCGCGCCGGGACCGAATTCGATCTTGTAAAGTTCGAGCAATTCAGCGAGCGATTCGTCGTTGAGCCCGAGCAGAATGCGCATCAACTCGCGCCGATCGGACGGGCGGCGTTTGATTGCAAACCAGGAACGCAATTTTGATCCGGCCGCAGCCTTTAGAGGACTGATAAAATCGGCGATCTTGTGTTGAAAAGTACGACCAAGGGCAACGATCAGAAAGAGCAAAACAACGATGATGATTGCCGCCAGGGGCTGATTACTCAAGATCTACCTCAGTTTTGGTTGCCGCCAACGACCGGCCGGAATCGCTGACTCACTTGCGGCTTGCCGCCCAGATGTGCGGAAAAGCTCTGCTTTTCCGGGAGCGGCTTCTCGATCAAGGCGGCTGCGCCGCCGATCTCGAGCGTTCGGCACGGCCGCAGGAACCAGGGAACTTTGAACGGAAAAGCCAAGCTTTTCCGCACATCCGGGCGGCAAGCCGCAAGCAATTCAAACAAATCAGCGTCGCTTGCCGGGTTCAGGGCAAGACTCCGCAGGGTTTTTCAAGCCTCCCAATTCCCAATTCCCAATCCCAAATCCCCAATCCCAAATCCCAATCCCCAATCCCAATCCCCAATTCCCAATCCCCAATTCCCAATCCAAAATCCGAAATCCCAAATCCCAAATCACAAAAGTCCCCGTTCCTTGACGCGCAGATAGGTTTCCAGGAGTCGTGGCGCGAGCGTGTTGGTGGTGACGTCGAGCGCCAGTCCGCCGAGAGTCTCAACCAGTCGCAGCGCCGACTCACGTTGGTGAATGATCTCTTCAGCCGCCGACTGGACGAATACGTCTTTCAGGTCTTTCGGGATCTCGCTGACGGTCGCGTTCAGGTCGCGGTCGCCGATGGTCGCAACGAGCGGCAAATGACGGGGGCGCAGCAGACGCAGCGAATTGATCAGTTCGCGCGACGATTCTTTATCGACGAGATCGGTCAGGATGATGACGAACGCGCGTTTCTTCAGGTTCGACGAGATGAACTGAAACGCCCGGGCATAACTTGGCTCGATCATCTCCGGCTCGAGGTCGTGGAGCGCTTCGAGCACCGCGTCGATGTGCTCGATGCCTTTTTTCGGCGGCAGGAATTTCCTCACGCGCCGGCCGAAGACCATCAGCCCGCAATTGTCGCCGCCTCGGGCCGCCGCGGACATCAGCGCCAGCGAGGCGTGGATCGCCGTGTCGAATTTTGTTTCGTTGTTTATCCGGCCGGTCATCAAGCGTCCGCCGTCGATGGCGATGACGATCGTCTGGTCGCGTTCGATCTGATATTGCCGCGTGATCAGTTTCGACCGCCGCGCGGTCGCCGTCCACGAAAGGTGCCGCATCTCGTCGCCGCGGACATAGTCGCGCATCGATTCGAATTCGCGCCCGTCGCCGCGCCGTACCGACTTTCGCTGGATCGCGAGATAGCTTTGCGCCCCCAACGCCTTCAGTTCGATCTCTTTTGCGCGACGCATATTCGGATAAACCTTGACGGTCTGGGTCAGATCGAATTCTGTCTGACACCAAACGAGCCCGAGCCGCGAGCGGAATCGCACCGCGAGTTTTCCGAATTCGTACCGTCCGCGATTCGGCGGGGTCAGATCATAGAAAAACTCGGCGGACGTCTGCGCAGCGACGGTGAACTCGGCCTCGCGCGTTTCGCCGAGCTGCATCGCGTCGGGATATTCGTCCTTTATCCGCAGGTCAAAATCGCGTCCCGTCGGATTTTCTATCTCGAGGGTGACGCGTGTCGGATCGCCGATCGCGAAACGCTTGTCGAATCGGCGACCGACCACAAGCCCGGAGGAACGTTTGCGGCTGGTGAAATAGTCGGCCAGCGCGCCGATCAAGAGCAACGCGTCAAATGCAAGAACCAGCCAGCGCAAGACCGGGACGCTCCACGAAAGCGATAGCGGAACGAGCCCGAAGGCTAGCAGAAGATAAAATTTGCGGGTGAAGATGAAGCGCATTCCTTGGCGTCGATTATAGCCCGACCGTTGCGAATGTCCAAGGTTTTGGACGGTTTGGATTATAATGGAGCGCGATGGAGACAGTCGGTGAAAATGTGCAGACGGCAATCGACCGAGTGAGCAGCGGAGCTTACCGAAGTGCGTTTCTTCCGGCTGCGGCTGCAATCGAAGCGACGATCCGGAAAACCACGGAGAACGCGGTCGTTTCAGCGGACGATCTGTCGCGTTTCCTCAAGGCGAACTGGTCGCTGATAACCTTTATGGGCATGCCGCGCGCGCTTCCGCTGCCGCTGAATATTCCGTTTGGCCTGAAGCGTATCGTGCCGACGTTCAGCGTTCACGGCGGCGCCGAAGAGATCGTCCATCTCGTCTTTGCGCAAACGCTGCGGCTCGGGCGTCTGCCCGACGAGTTTGCGGTCAACTCGTCGGGGACGTTCGAGATCAAGGAAGGAAAGATGCTTTTGCCGACCGGCCTCATTAACGGAATTCTCGGCAGCGTCATTTTTCATCCTTCGAATCGGGACGAGTCGGTCGGCGACAAGTACTGGATCAGCATTTCCGACTTCAAGATGTTCATCTCGGAACTCTGGGGACGCGCCGATCTGGCGGAGCGGATCATCAAGTTCTACACCGAGCGCGACTGACCAAAACGAACTCGAACGACTGCACGACTTACGAAGAATCCGGCGGAGTGCCGGTGGGCGGCACCCCGGAACGGTACGTGTGTAACACGCGTAACATTCTGCAAAAGCAATAGTTACGCGTGTTACACACGCTCCGTTCGGATATCGCGAACCACACCACGCTCCGCATGGTGCTATCGTCCTTGCGCATGCTACGCACGCTGAGAAGACTTTTCAAACAGCCTCGTCCACTACTGAAGCTAGTGGCAATTATGGAGAAACGCGCGTTTTGCCAGCGCTTTCGTTTTCTTCGGACGACGTTCAACCAACCGCTGCCGCAGTTGGTACTGACTCGAAGTGCCGGGATCGTGTGTGTTCAGGCGGTCGCGAGTCGCGGGCTTCCCGGACGGAAATAGACCAGTGTCCAGAGAATGCAGAACAGCGACGCGGCGATGATCCCGAACATCATCGCCGACGGTTGGGTCATTCCGCTCATCACGATCACGGCCGCCGGCGTCGCCAGATTGCGAAGGGCTTCCGAAATCCAGGTCCACGATTTTGCTTCGAGAATTCCGCTCCAGTTGATGATCTGCCACCAAAGCAGCGCGGCGCCGAACCATTTCTCGCCGGTCGTCCAGCCATAGGTATTCGAAATGACCCCGATCATCAGGGCAATCCCGAGCACGACCTGTAAAACCATATAGAATCGAGAGTTGGCGAACATTTCCGGACGGAATTTCACCTGATTCCCACGGTTGATGTCGGGCTTTTCCTTCGTCGGCAGACCCCGCGGAACCCATCCGGCGGGCATAAACCAAATGCGGATCTTATCCCACCAAAACGGCGCCGCGACGGCCATTTTCCAAAGCGCGACATAGAAATGAAAGTTGATGCTGATCGGGTTCCACGAGTTCGGATGGTCGAGAATACCGTACGCGACCGGTTCCCGTTCCTCTTCGAAAGTCCCGAACATCCGGTCCCAAATAATCAGAAACTCGCCGAAGTTCTTGTCGAGATACTGCAGGTTCACGCCGTGATGCACGCGGTGATGCGACGGCGTCGTGAAGAGCCATTCGATCGGCTTCGGGAATTTATAGATGAACTCCGTGTGGTGCAGAAACGCGATGAACAAGTGAATTGCGACGACGGTATAGATATGCGCGGGCTGGAAGCCGATGATCGTCAGCACCCAAAAGAACAGGAAAGAACAAAGCCTCTGGGTGACGCTCGCGCGCAGGGCGACGAAAAAATTCATTTCCTCGGCCGAATGATGCGGCGAATGCGCGGCCCATAGAATATTGATCTCGTGTCCCCAACGGTGAACCCAATAGAAAACGAAATCGACGCCGAGCAGCAGCAGGATCGAACTCCACCAAGTCACGGGAATCGTGAAGATCCGGTAGTGCTCCCACAAATAGCCGTACGCATAAAAGACGCCGACCATCACGAGAACGTTGGTCGTCTGATTGCCGAGCTGCGTCCCGAAATTCGCGACCGCTTCGTTGAAAGTGATCAACCGCCGCCGAAATATCCGGCAGGCGGCGATCTCAAGCAAGAGAAAGGCGATCGCGATCGGTGTGATGTAAAAATAAACGTTTGCTTCCTGCATATCGGCTCCGGATTCAGAGCCAATATAGATCAATCGTCAAACGGATTGCAAAACCGTTTCCGAACGGAGGAGATCAGAGGCGTAACGCGCCGGAAGCCGACGCGCGCAAGCCAGAAGAACACACCCGATCTCAAAAAGAGGCGAGCCCAATCTGTTTGGAATTGTTCTGCGAACTCATCGAACTCATCGACGAAAAATCCGGAACACTGAAATGATTGCAGAGTTCGACGGGCAGCAGCGGGTCGCGCCGGATGTCGTCGTAGTACTGCCCGCGAAGGTACAGATAATCGATATTCAATTGATAGATCGTGTAAACTTTGCCTGTTTTGGGTCCGCAGTATCGTACCCCGTCCGCCGGACTGACGGCTCCGTCGACGACTGCGAAACCAGCCGCCATTTTCTGATACCACTTGATCCTCGCCCACGTCTGGCCGCCGAATTTGCCGTCGGTCACAAGTGGGTCCAGCCCGGCACCCACCGAATCGTTATAGGCATTCAAAAAGAACTGGATCAACCGTACGTCGGTCGCGAGATTCGCGTAGCCGTATCCGACGTGTTTGATGTTCGCCCAAAAGAAATCCTTGCCGCGGAAAATATCGCGGCTCAGACTTTCGCTCAATGATAGTTTAGTTGTCATAATATCGACTCCGTTTTGAAAATTTCCCGTCTCGACCCTGCCGCCGGATGACCCGACGTCGTTCGTTTTGCCCAAAAATCGAGCGGGCAATACTGAATGCGGAAATTTTGGCGAAAAACTATCACGGACCGGTAAAAAAAGTCGCGCGTCCATCCCCGCCCTGATTCGGCCGGTCACGGGACCGCGAAGGAACCTTCGTGCAGTTTTGCGAAAAGCGACCGGCCGCGCTCAGTGACCGGTCGCTTTTCCATGAGTTATTGAGAGACCTTTGAGGAGTTCTCACGCTGTTTGTCGGTGAGCGCGATGCCCATCTTCTCGAGCGTGATCTGGTTCAATGTTCCGGTCGCTTTCAGTCCGTTCGATTCCTGATAGGACTTGAGCGCGGCGCGCGTTTCCGGATCGAGCTTCCCGGTTGGCTCAGCCGATAGCAGGCCACGGCTTTTCAACAGGTTCTGGGCGGCGGTTACCTGATCTTTCGTTGCCCGAAAGACCGGGCCGCGTCTCGTGCTTTTGTTTGAATCCGCCGAGGCGAACGAGTTCGGATCGACCGGGATGGCTTTCTGGGCTTCGGTCAGCGGAACGCCCATCTTTTCGAGCGTCGCCCGATTCAGCGTCCCGGTCGATTTGAGACCGTTTGCTGTCTGATACTTTTTGACCTCGATCCGGAAAAGGTCGTCCATCGAACCCGTTTCGGTCGCTTTCAGCATCCGCTGAACCTGAAGTATCTGGTCCTTCGTTGCGCGAAAGATCGGTTTCCGGGTCTCGGTCGACATCTTGTTGTCCGATTTTGGTGTGGTCGTTTGAGCGTGGATTGAGACGCCCAAAAACAGTGACGCGAGGATCACTAAGAGTAAGTGTTTCATTTTTATTCTCCAATTTGTAAGATTTGCGTTCGAAACAAAAGGGTTGTTGAAATAGAGTGACAGTGAGTCTGCCGTTGAGCTTTCGAGGTTTCCTTTTGTTGAACGTTTTGAGTATCTTCAAATCGCCCGCGAGTGTCAAGAAGTTTTTTTCCCGCACGAGTCACACCTTCAGGCGTGATCTAAGGTTGGCGGAAGACTACGAATCAGGCCGGAAGGAGTTGATGAGCAACTCCTTCCGGCTTAACTGTTGCGGTTACAACCGGATCGGCAGAGTCCGGATGCGTTTGCCGGTCGCTGCGAAGATCGCGTTCACGACCGCCGGCGCGATCGGCGGCGTGCCGGGTTCGCCGACGCCGCCGTGCGGCTCGTTGCTCGGCAAAATGTATGTTTCGATCCGCGGCACTTCGCTCATTCGCAACATCTTGTAATTATTGAAGTTGCCTTGCTGGATCCGGCCGCCCTTGAGCGTGATCTCGCCGTAGAGCGCGGCCGTCAGACCCATCACGATACTGCCTTCCATCTGCGCCGCAATCGTATCGGGATTCACGACCTGGCCGCAATCGACCGCGCAAACGACACGATGAACCTTGACCGCGCCGTCCTTTCCGACCGAGACCTCGGCGACCTGCGCGACGAAACTCCCGAAACTCTCGGCGACCGCGATCCCGCGGAAAATTCCCTCGGCCGGCTTGGTCGCCCAACCGGCTTTTTCGGCGGCGAGCTTCAAAACGCCGGCGTGCCGGGAATTCTTTTCGAGGAGCGAAAGCCGATATTCGAGCGGGTCCTTTCCGGCGGCGGCGGCGAGCTCGTCAAGAAAGCACTCCACCGTGTAGGCCGTGTGCGAACTGCCGACCGAGCGCCAGAAACCGATCGGCACGCCCGTCTCTTTGCGAACCCATTCAACCTGCAAATTCGGGATCTGGTACGGCAGGTTATGCGCTCCCTCGTATGACGAATCGTCGAGCTGACCGTCGGGGAACGGAAAGCCGAAAACCGTCGGAGCGAGTCCCGCCATGATCGACGGATTGACGATCCGGTGATGCCAGAAAATCGGCTTGCCGTCGACGCCGATTCCGGCCGAAAGCTTGTTGTACGTCGCCGGACGGTGAAAATCGTTCTGGACGTCGTCTTCGCGTGTCCAAACGACCTTGACCGGTTTTCCGACGGCTTTCGACAGCAATGCCGAGTCGATCACGTAATCGACGCCCACGCGGCGCCCGAAACCGCCGCCGAGCAGGGTCGTGTGAACGTTCACCTTTTCGGGCGCGAGGCCGACCGCCTTCGCGATCTGATTTTTGACGACAAGTTGGATCTGGCTTCCGCCCCACATATCGGCGCCGTCGGCGCGGACATCGGCCGTGAAATTCATCGGTTCCATCGTCGCGTGAGCGAGGAACGGCGCGAAATATGTTGCTTCGATGGTCTTTGCCGCCTTCGGTTTCGCGGCTTCGGCGTCGCCGACCGTTTTCGCGACGAGGCCTTTTTCTTTTTGCTCAGCGTCGATGTAATCCGCGAGGATCGACTCGCTCGACACCGTCGCCATCTTGCCTTCGTCCCAAACGATCTTCAGTGCCTGCCGGCCGCGGCGGGCCGCAAAATAACTGTCAGCGACGACGCCGATCCCGGATTCGAGTTGGATCACGTTGCGGACGCCTTTGACGGCTTTCGCCGCGGCATCGTCGAAACTCTTGACCTTTCCGCCGAGGACCGGCGAGCGCTGAACGGTCGCGTAGAGCATTCCGGGCAGCCGGACGTCGAGCCCGAAGACGGCTTTACCGTTGACCTTTTCAGGCGTGTCGAGCCGTTTGATCCCCTTGCCGATGAATTTGAAGTCCTTCGGGTCCTTGAGTTTCGGGTTGGCCGACGGCGCGATCTTCGCGGCGGCTTCGAGCAGGTCGCCGTAGTTCACGCTCTTGCCCGACGCCACGTGAAGGACCTTGCCGTTCTCCGCCTTGCAGGCGTCGGCGGAAACGCCCCAGGTTTGAGCGGCCGCAGAGACGAGCATCTCGCGCACTGTCGCGGCCGATTTTCTGAGCGGACCGAAGAACGCCCTGACGCTCGAACTGCCGCCCGTCGCCTGCGTTCCGAGCAGCGGATTTGCGAACGCCGCGGCGGCCGGCGCGATTTCGTAGGAAACGTTTGCCCATTCGACCTCAAGTTCATCCGCGATGATCATCGGCAACGACGTCAGCACGCCCTGGCCCATTTCGGCCTGGCCCACAATGACCGTCACCTTTCCGTCCTTGGCGATGCGAATGAAGGCGTTCGGTTGAAAGTCCGGCAACGCCGGTTCGATAGCGAACTTTTCGGACGCGCGCGAGCCGTTGGGCATCGAAAACGTCACCAGAAGCGCACCGCCAGCGGTCAGGCTGGCCTTGAGAAAAGAGCGCCGGTCGATACTGTTCTTCATATTATTTGCCTCCGTTGATCGCGGCCTGCTTGATAGCGGCGCGGATCCGGTTGTATGTGCCGCAGCGGCAAATGATCCCGTTCATCGCGGCGTCGATTTCGGCGTCGGTCGGGTTTTTCGTCTTTTTTAGAAGTCCGGCGGCGGCCATTATTTGTCCCGACTGGCAGTAGCCGCATTGCGGAACGTCGGCCTCGACCCACGCTTTCTGGAGCGGGTGATCGGAGTTTTCGGACAAGCCTTCGATGGTCGTGATCTCCTTGCCCGCAACGGTGCTGAGCGGCGTGATGCACGAACGCCGCGGTTCGCCGTCGACGTGGACCGTACAGGCGCCGCATTGCGCGATGCCGCAGCCGAATTTCGTTCCGGTCAGTCCGATGTCGTCGCGAATGACCCAGAGCAGCGGCGTGCTCGGGTCGGCGTCCGTTTCGTATGTCTTTTTATTGATGCTGATCTTTGCCAAGTTTTTGACCTCCGGGTTCCGTAATCATGTTCGCGGGGGAATTAATAACTGCTTTTATATCACCAACGGCTGTTCGAAACCAGACCCGTGCCGCGGACACGGGATGGCTGATCGCCGTCTGGATCATCCTGCCGCGGCGTCGGTTTCCGGGAGTTCGTTGTAATCGTCCGGTTCCGGTTCGATGACGGTCGCGGAGCCGTTCCTGAACTTGATCTTGCCGGTCTTGATGTGAAGATCAGTTTGCGGAAACGGGATTTCGATGCCGTTCGAGCGGAACTTTGCCCAGATCGCGAAGTTCAGCGCGCTGATGAAGACCGTCCGCCGGTGCAGTTTATCGCGCGTCCAGACCCAAAGCTCGAGATCGATCGAACTGTCGCCGAACTTGATCAGTCGCACGGCGGCTTTCGGATCTTTCAGAACATCCGTGTTTTCGTCGGCGACTTCGAGCAGTACCGTCTTTACTCTATTAAGGTCCGAACCGTACGCCACGCCGATGGGGACGCGAAATCTGACGCTCTGGTCCTGAAAACTCCAATTGACGACAGTCTCCTCGATGAACTTGCTGTTCGGTACGATGATCGTGATGTTGTCGTTCGTTTTAACGGTCGTGCTGCGGGCGCCGATCGACATCACTTTGCCGTCAACGCTACCGACCTCGATCCGGTCGCCGACCTTGACCGGACGCTCGAGCAGAATAATGAGACCGCTGATAAAATTGCTCGTGATGTTCTGCAGACCAAATCCGATACCGATTCCGATCGCTCCTGCGAGGACGTTCAGGGTCGTCAGGTTTATGCCGACCGATTGGATCAGAATCAGGAAACCGAGAAGGAGTGCAACGTAACGAAAGATCGTTCCGATCGCGACCCGCGCACCGATGTCGAGGGGAGTTTTGACCAGAATGCGGTCGACGAAGACGTCCCGGAGCTTACTCGTCAGCCAGAACAAAAGAATGGTCAGGATAACGAGGTAGGCGATGCTGAGCGGAGTGATCTCCGCGCCGCCGAATGCAAACAATCGGTAGTTGAGAATCTGGACTACTGAATCAAAATAGCCGGCCAGGATAACCTTCAAAAAACCCCCTTTGCAAGTTCGGTGCCGATCGGTGTTCCGAAATTCGGCTGTTGGTATTGATTTTCGTTTCGACTTATTATAACGCTTCGCGCGGCGAATCTATCAACCACGCGTGATCTTAAATTAATGGGACACGTTTCACACAAATTATCGAGCTCGTTCGAGGGCGCGCTGGCCGGCGGCGGCGATCCGGCGACGTCGCCGCTTTATGTCTTCGGACCCTTTCTCCGGCTGATCGTCGTTGCGGGAGTTGCGCAGATTACTTTCGGAGCGACGGTCTGGCTCGCGGTCGTCACGGTCGTGATGGTCTCGGCGATGTACCGGCAGGTGATGACGTGGGTCACCGACGGCAGCGGCGGAAGCGGACTGAGCGAGGAAGAATTCGGCGGCTGGGCGGTGAAGATCAACGCCGCGATCACGTTCATCGAGTACACGCTGACGTTTTTGGTGAGCATGGCGGCGTTGGTGACGTTCGTCGCCGACCGTTTTCCGGCATTGAATCAGACCGTATTCGGCGTGCAGTACCGGACAGGCCTCGCGGTCATTCTCAGCATCGTGACGGGCTGGCTGGTCAATCGCGGCCCGAAGATGGCGAGCCGCGCCTTCGGTCCGGCGACCGCCGCGATTCTTTTGCTCTTGTGGGTGATGATCATCGCGAGCATCGTGCGCTTTGGCTTCAACCTTCCGTCGATCGATCTGCGGGCGTTTACGCCGGAGTATTTTCATTTCACGCTAGGCGGTTACGCGCGGATCCTCGCTTTGATGACCGGGATCGAGATCTTCGCGAACCTCGTCGCGGCCTATGACGGGACGCGAGCGCAAAAGAGCCGCAAGGCGTTCGGCAGTTTGATCATCATTATGGGCACGACGTCGCTGACGATGCTCATCGTCGGTCCGGCCATTTTCGCGCTCGCGGATGTGAATCACGCGGAAGTGTCCGTGTTCACACAGACGATGGATCAACTGCTGCCGGCGTGGGCCTCGTATCTCGGAACTCTGACCGGGATCGCCGTTTTGCTCTCGGCCTGCGCGGCGAGCGCGCAGGGACTGCAAAATCTCTCGCTCGGGCTGCGGTATCGCCACTACATCCCGGCGAGCTACGGCCAGCAGAATTATTTCGACGTCGCCGACAAGCCGGTTTGGGTCGAAGTCGCAATCGTCGTTCTGTGTTTTGTGCTTTTTGGGACCCACGAAGAGACGTATCTCGCGCTCTACGCGGCCGGTGTTTTCATACTGCTAAGCATGACGGGCTGGGCCGCGAGCAAGCGCCTTCTGCGGCACCTCCGCCAGGAGTTTTCGGTCGGTCGGCTTTTCTCGCTGACCGGCACGATCATCGCGGCGCTGCTGACATCGGGCGCGACGCTGATCATCTTCACCGAGCGATTTTTCGAGGGCGCGTGGACCTACTTGCTGATGGTGCCTGCGCTCTACTTTCTATTGTCATACTTTCGCCGGCGTTTCGGCGCGCCGACCTCGGTCGAGGACCGGCTCGGGCGAATCGTTTCCGAACAGCGTTATGTTCTCGATCTTCCGGGCGCCGCGGCCGGGCCGGCGCCGCGGCTCAATCGGCTCTTTGTTCCGCTCAGTGGTTCGATGATTGCCGAACAGTCGTTGCCGATCGCCCGGCGACTGACCGAAGCGTTCGGCGCCGAATTGATTTTGGCTTGCGTCGAGACGGATTTGAAGGACGAGTCGGCGGAATCGAAGGACACCGGATTCTATCTGCGGCGAATGTCGGAACTGATCGATCCTGAGTCGGCAGCGCTTCGGACCGTCGTCGGAAACGGAGAGCCGGCAAGCGAATTGAGTCGCCTCGCCACCGAAACCGGGGCCGACCTGATCGTCATCAGCACGCGCGGCGGTTTCGAGATCGAACGGCTCTTCTCGGCCAGCATCGCCAAGAAACTGGTCGATCAGACGAATCTGCCGATCCTGATCCTGCGCCCGACGGATGCCTGGTCGAGCCGTTTTTCGGAGTTTCGAAAGATCATCGTCGCGCTCGACGGTTCCGAAGAATCGGAGGCGGTTCTGCCGCTGGTCAAAATGCTTGCGGATCAGTTCGACAACGAGGTTCTGCTGGTTTCGGTTCCCGAAGGCGCGGAATCGGAGAACTGGGAAGAGACGGTCGACAAGTATCTCGAGGGAATTGCCGCGGAACTGGACTCCGAGAAGACCGTGACGAAGGTTCTGCGCGGCGGTTCGGGACCGGCGCGAACGATCCTCGCGTTTGCCGAGAGCGAGAACGCGGACCTGATCGTGATGGCGACCCACGGCCGCGGCGGCCGCCACCGCATCGAACGCCTCCCGCTCGGCAGCGTCCCGACGCGTGTCATCGCCAAGACGCATTGCCCCGTCCTGCTGGTGCCGGTCCGCGCCACGGATAACGGGGAAGCCGATTCTGACTGAAACTTCGAAATTTCGCGGGGCTTTGAGTCGGCGTCGGTTGGTGATTAAGTTGTCGGCTTGCAGATTGAAGAATATGGAGCCTTTAACGTCACGTTCGATCTATGGAATTCTGATTTGGGGTATTGTCTGTTTTACCCTCAGTGTTGCTGACGCTCAAGACGTCGCGGGCCGCCCTGAATTCTATTTCGGCGCGGCGGTGAGCATGTCGCCTTTCTACGAAGAACCGATTTACCGTCAGACGCTGCAAAACGAATTCAGCGTTATTGTTGCCGAGAATGCCTTTAAGTGGGATTCCGTGCGCCCGACCCGGACGACCTACAACTTCAATGATACTGATGCACTCGTCAATTTCGCTGAAGCGAACAATATGAAAGTGCGCGGCCATACGTTGGTTTGGCACAATCAGTTGCCGGCGTGGCTGACGTCCGGCAATTTCACGCGCGATGAAGTGATTCAGATTCTAAGGGAACATATTCTGACGTTCGTCGGGCGTTACCGCGGCAGGATTTGGTCCTGGGACGTCGTAAACGAAGCGATCGATGATTCAGGCAATTTCCGGACAAGCTCGTTTTGGTATCAAAAGATCGGTCCGGAATATATCAAGTTGGCGTTTGATTTTGCCCACGAAGCCGACCCAGGCGCGATCCTGTATTACAACGATTATTCGATAGAAGGACTAAGCCCCAAGTCCGATGCGGTCTATGCCTTGCTGCGCGACCTCAGGAATCAAGGCACTCCGGTCCACGGCGTGGGATGGCAGATGCATCAGATCGCAGGATTCAGAATTATGCCGCAGAACGAAAGAAACGCGAGGAGATTGACTTCTCTGGGACTCGAGTTTTCGATGACCGAAATGGACGTCCGGATTCAGCTGCCGACGAGTCCGGCAAAACTGATTCAGCAAGCCGAGGGTTATCGAAGTTCGATCAATTTCTGTTTGAAGAACCCGAACTGTAAGGCTTTGGTCTTGTGGGGGTTTACGGACAAGTATTCATGGATCCCGGGAACATTTCCGGGATATGGCGATGCGCTGATCTTTGATTTGAACTACCAGCCCAAACCGGCCTACACTGCGATCAGAGACAGTTTGCCGGTCGGAAGCAACTTGGGACCCTTAAGATCGTTTGCCCGACAAACGGACGAAGCCGCCTGGCGGCGATCCGGAGATGCGCTCGGGATCCTCTATCGCACCCGAACCTTCCTACAATTTCCGGCGGCGCTGCCTTCGAGGCCGTCTCCGCAATCATGAATAATGTAGATTCAATTCGTTTGCCGCGCCGCAATGAACTTATCGACCCTTGCCTGACTTTAGTCCGGTCTGCAGGTTGATCGGTCTCTTTGCCAGGCCCGATTGGTTTGCCGCGTCTATTCTGTCGCCCAGGCCTCCGCTTCCTTGCTGAATGAACACTCATTCATTTATAATCCTTGCAATTGAAATTTCATCAAATCAGGGAAGATTAGAATTATGCTGAATATCGGAAAAGCCGCCGTTTTGGGCGCGGGAACTATGGGCGCGGCGATCGCGGCGCATCTGACGAATGCCGGGATCCCGGTGCTGCTGCTCGACATCGCGCCGCGCGAAGAGGACGCGAAGGACAAGAATTCGATCGTCAAAGGACTTTTTGAGGCCGCGAAAAAACTCAAGCCGGCGCCGTTTATGCTTGCCGAGAACGCGAATCTCATCTCGCTCGGAAACTTCGACGAGGATATGCCGAAACTCAAAGATTGCGATTTCGTCATCGAAGCCGTCGTCGAGCGTCTCGACATCAAACACAAGGTCTTCGCCGACGTCGAAAAATACCGCAAACCAGGATCGATCATCGCTTCGAACACGAGCGGCATCCCGATCGAGTCGATCGCCGAACCGTTTTCCGACGATTTCAAAAAGCATTTTATGGGGATCCATTTCTTCAACCCGCCGCGTTATATGAAGCTGGTTGAGGTTATCCCGACGCGGGACACCGACGGCGAAACGGCATGTCAGGTATCGACGTTTCTCGACCAAAGGCTCGGCAAGGGCGTCGTGCCGGCCAAGGATCGCCCGAATTTCATCGCCAACCGCATCGGCGTGTTTTCGATCATGGCGACGCTCAACGAGATGATCGCCTTGGGGTTGACGCCGACCGAGGTCGATCAGATCACCGGCAAAGCCATCGGCCACGCGTCGTCGGCGACGTTCCGCACCTCCGACCTCGTCGGGCTCGACGTCACGGCACACGTCGTTTCGAACCTCTATCCGGCAATTCCCGACGACGAGGACCGCGAAACGTTCAAGGCTCCCGAAGTGATGCAGACGCTGCTCGACAAGAAGATCCTCGGCGACAAGACGAACGGCGGATTTTTCAAAAAGTCGAAGGACGAAACTGGCAAACGGGCCATCCTCGAACTCGACCTGAACACTTTCGAATACAAGCCGCAGGTGAAGACGAAATTCGCGTCGCTCGACGCCGCAAAGGCGATCGAGGACATCCCGACGCGCGTGAAAAAGCTCGTTTGGGGCGACGACAAGGTCGGCGAGTTTTTGTGGAAAACGACGTCGCGCATCTCGCGCTACGCGGCAAACCGGATCCCGGAGATCGCCGACACGATCGTCGAGATCGACAATGCCATCAAATGGGGTTTCGGCTGGGAGATCGGCGTCTTCGAATCGTGGGACGCGATCGGCGTCGCGGAATCGGTCGAGCGGATGAAGAACGAGGGTCAGGCAATCCCGGCGAACGTTCAGGCGATGCTCGATTCGGGCGCGACATCTTTTTACAAGTACGAGAACGGCGTTCGGTCATACTTTGATTTCCGGTCGAACGCATACGTCGAAATGCCGGCGCGCGACGGAGTCATCGTGCTCAAATCGGTCAAGGACCGGACCGGCGTCATCAAAAAGAACCAGGGCGCGAGCCTCATCGATATCGGCGACGGCGTCGCTTGTCTCGAGTTTCATTCGAAGATGAACTCGATCGGCGGCGAAACGATGTCGATGATGAAATTCGCCATCGAGGAGGTCGAAAAGAACCACGTTGGGCTCGTCATCGGAAATCAGGGCGGCAATTTCTCGGCCGGCGCGAACATCGCGATGCTGCTGCTCGCGGCGCAGGAAGAGGAATGGGACGACATCAACCTGATGATCCACACGTTCCAACAGGCGAATATGCGCCTTCGCTATTCCTCGAAGCCGGTCGTCGCGGCGCCGTACGGGTTGACGCTCGGCGGCGGCTGCGAGGTTTCGCTCCATTCGGACAAGGTCCGCGCGGCCGGCGAAACCTATATGGGACTCGTCGAAGTTGGAGTCGGGCTGCTTCCGGGCGGCGGCGGAACGAAGGAAATGATGATGCGTTCGATGGATCTCGCCTCGAAAACGCCGGATGCGGATCCGCTCGTCTTTTTGAAGAAGACGTTCGAGATGATCGGAATGGGCAAGGTTGCGACCAGCGCTCAGGAGGCTCGTTCGTGGGGATTCCTTCGCGATTCGGACGCGATCTCGATGAACGGCGACCGGCTTATCGCCGACGCGAAACAGGAGGTTCTGAATCTCGCGGCCGCCGGCTACACGCAGCCCGTCCGGCGGACCGACATCCTCGCGATGGGCGAGGCCGGAATGGCGGCGTTCAAGATCGCCTTGACGATGATGAAACGCGGCGGCTATATTTCCGATCACGACGAGTTGATCGGCCGCAAGATCGCCAAGATCCTCTGCGGCGGCGAAATGAATCACGCGGCGCGCGTCTCGGAACAATACCTGCTCGACCTCGAACGAGAGGGATTCCTGAGCCTCTGCGCCGAACGCAAGACCCAGGAGCGAATCGCGTTTATGCTCAAGAGCGGCAAGCCTCTGCGTAACTAGTTGTGAAAGGGTGAAGGGGAAAAAGAGCGGCGTCAGGTCATCACAGTTTGGTTTGGCGAACGACTTTTTCCCTTTTCCCGATGGAAACATATGATCACCGTAGAACTGAGATCGGTCACGGAAAACGTCAAGACAGCATTCGGAAGTCTGAACGCGGAACAACTCAACTGGCGCACCGGCGCCGACAACTGGAGCGTCGGCCAGTGCCTCGATCATTTGATCAAGACCAACGAACTCTTCTTTGGCGAACTCGATGAGATCGCCACGGGGAACCGGCAAAATTCGTTTTGGGAAAATTGGTCGCCGTTTACCAATCTCGCCGGCAATTTTCTACTCAAAGCCCTCAAAGCCGACAACAAAAAAGTGAAGGCGCCGTCGCCGGCGATCGTCCCGCCGAGCGAGATCGACGCCAATATAGTCGAACGCTTTGCGGCCCACCAGTCCGAGCTTTGTGAGAAGATCGACGCTCTCCGCAATGTCGATCTGGAAAAAGTAGTTGTTACCTCACCTTTTCTGAAAGTGATGACGTACACGCTCGGAACCGGACTCAAAGTTGTCGTCGAACACGAAAGGCGGCATTTCCGGCAGGCCGAACGCGTAATGAGATCCGCCGGATTTCCGTCTTGAAGTTATTCGCATCGACAAACAAACAGATCGCGGCCGGCCTCGCTTTGGCGAGTGCGGTCTGAGCTTTTATCCGGAATTCCCGACGCTTTTGCGTGATGCAGGGCCGATTGATAGAATCTAGAGGTCCGTGGGTTCTTCGCAGCGCCGGAGACCAAATCGCTCCCAGAAATGACCAAACGAATTTCCGAACTCGCGAATCTCGGCCCGAAAAGCGAGACTTGGTTGAACGAGATCGGCGTCTTCACGAAAGCGGACATCGAACGCGTCGGATCGGTTGAAATCTACCGTTTGCTTCGGCAAAGGGGATTTCCGGCAAGTCTCAATCTGGTTTATGCAATAGAGGCGATGCTCCTCGGCGAACATTGGACACGTCTTGCCGCGAGCCACCGGGCGGAACTTCGCGCAAGCGTCCGGGAACTTCATAAATGATTGATTACACACAACTTGGTTTCATCTTCGATATGGACGGCACGCTCGTCGACAATATGCGTTTTCACACGCTTGCGTGGCAGAAGATGCTCGACGAGAAGGGAATCACGGTGCGTGCCGAGGATTTCCTCGTAAGAACCGCAGGCAAGACCAATGGCGAGATCATTCCGGCCATATTTCCGGAAGCGGGGCCGGACGAGATCGCGAAATTGGGCGATCGGAAAGAGCAGATCTATCGTGAGCTCTATCTGCCGTCGCGCACCGTGCTCGCGGGCGCGGTCGAGTTTTTGACGGAGTCGCGGCGACTTGGTATTCGGATGGCGGTCGCGACCGCCGCACCGCCTCCGAATGTTGAGTTCATTTTGGACGGATTGAATCTGCGGCATTTCTTCGACGCAATCACGACCGCCGCGGACGTTTCGCGCGGGAAGCCGGACCCGGAGATCTTCCTTGCTTCGGCTTCAAAGCTCGATGTCCCGGCCGATCGCTGTATCGTTTTCGAAGACGCGCTGAACGGTTTTGAGGCCGCGGCGCGCGCGAAGATGAAATCGGTCGGTATTGCGACCGTGAATTCGCTCGAGTCGATTCTCACGCTGCCCTCGGTTGTCGCGGCATATTCGGATTTTTCGTGCGTGGCTGTGCAAGATTTGATCGCGAGTCACATTCTTTTTGGTGAAGCAGTATGAATCTGAACGAAAGGATGGGTAAAAAATGAGAATATTTCTTTTGATCACCGCCGTCGGTTTCTTCGCCGCCGGTTGCAACTACACCGGCAAGCCGGTCGAATGGGCGCAACTATGCGACCGGGCAAACCACAAGCAGTACATCGAGGTCGTCGGTTTCTTCAAGAACAACGGGAGCGCGATGTGTTCACGGAGCGGTAACCAGCCGATGCGCTGCCCGGTCGGGTTCGTCGATACGGCCGACCAGCCGAAGCCCGTACTCGCCGACATCGATCTCGGCAGCGGCGCGAGCTCGATCGAGAACGACGAAACCAAAGGCCTCATCATTCACGATGACAACAAGCAGGTCGTCGAGAACACGCAGAAGGTCAAAGTAACGGCGGAGTTGTTCGCTCCAGACGCGCCGCCTAATCCCGACTCCAAATTTTCGCCGTGCGTGCTCACGGTCAAAAAGATCGAGAAGGTACAGTAGAGTCCGATGCTGATTTGGCTGAAAGCCGAAGATGCAAGAAATGTATGCGACGTTCATTCAAACAAGCGAAGCAGTAAATATCAAACAACAGGAAGGGTTGAATCGAATGAAGAAATATCTGATGTTAACGGTGATCGGGCTTTTCGCGGCAGGTTGCAACTACACGGGAAAGCCGGTCGAGTGGGCGCGAACATGCGATAAGGAAAACGACAAGCAGTACGTCGAGATCGTCGGTTTTTTCAAGAATTCCGGAAGCGCGATGTGTTCAAGGCGCGGCAACGAGCCGATGCGTTGTCCGATCAGTTTCGTCGATAAAGCGGATCAGCCCAAGCCGATCAACGCCAATATCGATCTTGGGAGCGGCGCGAGTTCGGTCGAGAATGTCGACGGCAAGGGCCTGATCATCCGCGACGAAAAGAAAGAGGACATCGACAACTCGCAGAAGGTAAAGATCACGGCTTCGGTTATGGTCTTCGACGGTCCGCAAGATCCGAACGCGAACTATTCGCCTTGCGCGTTGACGGTCAAGAAGATTGAGAAAGCGAGTTGAGTTCTGAAGCTAAAGGATTTTTGGGAAGTCTTGGACGAGGTTGAAGTTCGCGAATCCGCCGTCCGATTGATTTGCGTACTTCCGCAACTTCCCAAACTTCCCAACTTCCCAAACTGCTATGAGATGCGACTGGGCCAGAAACGAACTGGCGATACAATATCACGACGCGGAATGGGGCGTACCGCAGCACGATGACCGGACGCTCTTTGAGTTTCTGATCCTCGAAGGCGCGCAGGCCGGACTCAGTTGGGACACAGTGCTGGCGAAGCGCGACAATTACCGCGCTGCGTTCGACAATTTCGACGCCGCTCTGGTCGCCCGTTACGATGAGGCCCGGTGCGCCGAACTTCTGTTGAATGACGGAATCATCCGCAATCGTCTGAAAGTGGCTTCGGCTGTTCGAAACGCCAGGTGTTTTCTTGATGTCGCGGCCGAGTTCGGCAGTTTCGACAAATATATCTGGTCGTTCGTCGGCGGCGAGCCGATCGTCAACGCGTGGGAATCCATCAGGCAGGTCCCGGCATCGACACCCGTTTCGGACGCGATCAGCAAAGACCTCAAAAAACGCGGATTCAATTTTGTCGGGACGACGATAATGTACGCTTTTATGCAGGCGTGCGGACTGGTCAACGATCATCTGATAACCTGCGAACGCTATCACAAATGCGCTGAACGCAAATGAAAATCGATTACCCGATCACGCCGGCGATCCGCGAGTTGCGGGGAAAGAAGGTCGAGTTCGAACCATTCCTCTACGACTATGTTGAAAAGGGCGGAACCCGGCACTCGGCAGACGCGCTCGGCGTCGATGAGCACGCAGTCATCAAAACGCTGGTATTCGAGACCAATGAAAAGAAGCCGCTTATCGTGTTGCAGCACGGCGACCTTCAGGTTTCGGCAAAAGAGCTGGCGCGGGCTCTGAAGGCGAAATCCGTCGTTCCGGCAAGCCCGGATCGCGCAAACAAACTCACCGGATATCTTGTCGGCGGGACGTCGCCCTTCGGAACCAGAACGAAATTGCCGATCTTCGCCGAAAGCTCCATCTTCGGGCTTGAGCGGATCTGGATCAACGGCGGAAAGCGCGGGTTTCTGATCGAGATCTCGCCGTTGGCCCTGAAAAACGTGCTTGAAGTTCAAGAGGTCGATGTCGCGATTCCTTTGTGAACGTCCTTGCGAGGCGAGAAGTATTTTCGGAATAGCTAGGAGTTGATAGCTGAGAGCTTGTAGGTACGGCAGCAAGATCTATCAGCTTTCAGCTATCAACTCGCAGCTATTCCGAAACAAGCAATGATTCAACGCGTTCAAGCGATACAAAAATGAATGAGCGTTCACTCATTCTTGACATCACACCGTTCCGACTGCAAAAATAAGGAAATCTTGGGGATGTTCTAAATAAAATTATGAAAGAAGCTGTCATCGTATCAGCCGTCAGAACGGCAGTCGGAAAAGCCCCGAAGGGCACGTTGCGAAACACTCGTCCGGACGATATGGGCGCGGTCGCGATCAAAGAAGCGGTCAACCGCGTGCCGGGACTGAATCCGGCCGAGATCGAGGACGTCATTATGGGTTGCGCGTTTCCGGAATCTCAGCAGGGAATGAACGTCGCGCGCACCGCGATGATCCTTGCCGGTCTGCCGGTCGAAACGTCGGCGATGACGGTCAATCGGTATTGCTCGTCGGGTCTGCAGACGATCGCGATCGCCGCCGACCGGATCCGCACCGGCGGTGCGGAGGTGATCGTTGCCGGAGGTCTTGAAACGATGTCGATGATCGCGATGGGCGGCGCCAATTTCCGTCCGAATCCGGCGCTCGCCGACAACTATCCCGACTATTACCTGAATATGGGGTTGACCGCCGAAAATCTTGCGCGCAAGTACGAGATCACCCGCGAGCAGGCCGATCAGTTTTCGCTCGAATCACATCAAAAGGCCGCCGCTGCGATCCTGGGCGGACGGTTCAAGGACGAGATCGTGCCGATGAACGTCTATGTCGACGAGCTCGACGCCAAGGGGCGCGTGCTTCGAAAGGAACTTGTCCACGACACCGATGAGGGTGTCCGTTACGACGCTTCGTATGAAGGGTTCGCGAAACTGAAGCCGGTCTTTCACGCGAAAGGAACGGTTACGGCCGGCAACGCGTCGCAGATGTCGGACGGAGCGGCCGCGACGGTTGTCATGTCGGCCGAAAAGGCGGCCTCGCTCGGACTCAAGCCTTTGGCGCGGTTCGTCGCGTATGCAACCGCCGGATGCCTGCCCGAAGAAATGGGCATCGGACCGGTTTACGCGATCCCGAAAGCTCTGAAAATGGCTGGTTTGACGCTCGATCAGATCGACATTTTTGAACTCAACGAAGCCTTTGCGGCGCAGGGACTTTCCGTGATGAAGGTTCTTGAAATGGATCCGTCGAAGGTCAATGTCAACGGCGGCGCGGTCGCTCTCGGACATCCCTTGGGCTGCACCGGCGCGAAACTGACCGCGACGCTTCTTCAGGAACTCAAACGAACGGGCAAACGCTACGGAATGGTCACGATGTGCGTCGGCGGCGGAATGGGCGCGGCCGGTATTTTCGAGAGACTGGACTAGTTTGGAGTTCCGCCTTCAGGCGGCCATGTGCAAACTGCGACGGCGTCCGTGTGAAAACGGACGCCGTCTTCGTGTTTGGAGTTCCGCCTTCAGGCGGCCTCGTCGCAAATTATGACGCCGTCGTTGATTACGGGCGACTTGATGCGGACGCGGACATTTTCGACTTTGCTGGTATTATTGTGCCGAGGGAAACGTCCCTTTTTTTGCCCCGTCACCCATCCATTTTGACTAACTCTAAGGAGGAACTCTCGATGATCAAGAAGCTTTCTGCAGAATTCATTGGCACGCTCTGGCTTGTGTTGGGCGGCTGCGGCAGCGCCGTGCTCGCGGCGGCATTTCCAAATGTCGGCATCGGACTCGCCGGCGTCTCATTGGCTTTCGGTCTAACGGTTTTGACGATGGCGTTTGCGATCGGACATATTTCCGGATGCCACTTGAATCCGGCGGTCACCCTTGGCCTTTGGGCCGGCAAGCGGTTTCCGGCAAATCAGATCGTGCCTTACATCGTGGCACAGGTGCTCGGGGCGATCGCGGGAGCCGGGATCTTGTTTGTGATCGCCAGCGGAAAAGCGGGATTTTCGACTGCCGGCGGGTTTGCCGCAAACGGCTTCGGCGATCATTCGCCGGGCAAATATGCGTTGATCGCCTGTCTCGTGGCCGAAATCGTGATGACATTCTTTTTCCTGATCGTGATCCTCGGCTCGACCCACGAGCGCGCCCCGAAAGGCTTCGCTCCGATCGCCATCGGGCTGGCGCTGACGCTAATCCATTTGATCAGCATTCCGGTGACAAACACTTCCGTCAACCCGGCGCGAAGCACGGGACCGGCGCTGTTCGTCGGCGACTGGGCGATATCGCAGCTTTGGCTGTTCTGGCTCGCGCCGATCGTCGGAGCGATTCTTGCCGGTTTCTGCTATTCCTGGCTCGTCAGCGATGACGAACCGGTGGCCGCCCCCGCCGATTAGAATGTTCGAGACTATGAGGCTGTCTGAAAAATCAATGGCCTAAATTATTTAGAGATCAAGATTAGGATCTTCAGCGTGTGTAACACGCGCAAGGACGATAGCACCACGTGAAGCGAAGCGAAACGTGGTGGGCGGCAAGCCGGAACGGAGCGTGTGTAACACGCGTAACCAAAGCTTTTGCAAAATGTTACGCGGGTTACACACGCTCCGGTCGGATATCGCGAACCACACCACGTTCCGCTTTCGCTACGCATGGTGAGCGTCTTTGCGCATGCTACGCACGCTGAGAAGACTTTTCAGGCAGCCTCAAAGTTGCGAAGACGCAAAGAACGCGTTCCCACAAATGGCAAGACCAGCGCACGCTTCACTCAGTTTTCCCGCCCAATCCCGTTTTTTCACGAACTACAGGTGAAATTGCGGGACTTTTCTTGCTGAATGAGCATTCATTCATTTATAATAACTGGAACTGAATTTCTAAAAAGAGGGAGAGGCAATGGACGCGAAAATGGAAAAGGAATATATCAAAGGCGGCGAATTTTTGCTCAGCGAGGGAACGACGGCGACCTGTTTTACGCCGGAGGATTTTACAGACGAACATCGGATGATCGGCGAAACCTGCCGTGAATACATCGACAACGAAGTCGTTCCGCAGCTTCCGGCGCTTGAGAACCACGCCTGGGAAGTCGCCCGCGACCTGCTGAAAAAGGCCGGCGACCTCGGACTGCTCGGAGCGAACATCTCGGAAGACCTCGGCGGAATGGCGCTTGACCAGACGTCCGGCGTGATCATCGCCGAAGCCGTCGGACGCGGCAGCGGGTTCGGTTCGACCTACGGCGCGCAAACGTCCATCGGGCTTCTCCCGATCTACTATTGGGGCTCGGAAGAACTCAAAAAACAGTGGATCCCGGGAATAATTTCGGGTGAAATCGTCACCGCTTACTGCCTGACCGAGTCGGGGTCCGGTTCGGACGCGCTCGGCGCGAAATGCGTCGCGAAACTCACCGAAGATGGCCAGCACTGGATCCTGAACGGCGAGAAGATGTGGATCACGAACGGCGGATTCGCCGACGTATACATCGTTTTCGCCAAGGTTGAGGGCGAAAAGGAGAAGTTCTCGGCGTTCCTCGTGCCGCGCTCGGACAACTGCCGTCCGGCGGCCGAAGAACACAAAATGGGGATCAAATCGAGTTCGACGACCGCCGTCGTCCTGGCTGACGCGAAGATCCCGGTCGGCTACCTGATCGGCAACGTCGGCGACGGCGCGAAGATCGCGTTCGGCGTGCTCAACGTCGGCCGCTTCAAACTCGGCGCGTCGGTCACGGGCGGCGCGAAACTCGCGATCCACGAAGCCGTGCGCTACGCCAACGAACGCCATCAGTTCAACAAGCCGATCTCGTCGTTCGGCGCGATCAAGCACAAACTCGCCGAGATGGCGATCAAGACCTGGGTTTCAGAAGCGATCACGTACCGCACGGTCGGAATGATCGACGCCCTGATCGGTGACGGCACCGACAACGAGACGAAGCTCAAATCGATCGACGAATATGCGGTCGAAAGTTCGATCAACAAGGTCTTCTGTTCGGAATCGCTCGACTACGTCGTCGACGAAATGGTCCAGATCTACGGCGGTTACGGCTATTCGGCCGAATATCCGGCTGACAAAGCCTATCGCGATTCGCGCATCAACCGCATTTTCGAAGGCACGAACGAGATCAACCGTCTGCTCATTCCGGGCCAATTGATGAAACGCGCGATGAAGGGCCAACTGCCGCTGATTCAGGCGGCGAAGGCGTTGCAAGACGAAATAATGAATCCGGTGATGTCATTCGACGAGGACGATTCGGTGCTTGCAATGGAAACGAAACTCGCCGCGAACGCGAAGAAGGTCGCGCTGATGATCCTCGGCACGGCCGCGCAGAAATATATGATGGATCTGCAGAACCAGCAGGAAGTGCTGATGAACTGCGCCGACATCATAATGAACGCATACGCGATGGAGACCGCGGTCCTGCGTGCGAAGAAGGCCGCCGAAAAAGGCGACGCCGCGCGCGAGATCGATATGGCGCAGGTCTTCTGCAACGACGCGATCCAGAAGATCGAAGCATCGGCGAAAAACACGATCGCCGGCATGCTTGAGGGCGACGATGCGAAGATGCTCCTCGTGGCGCTCAAGCGTTTCACCAAGAACAACTCGCCGGCCAACACGATCGCCGCTCGCCAACGCATCGCGGACACGATGATCGCGGCAAACACTTATACATTTTAGATATTTTAGATTGGGGATTTTGGATTTTGGATTGGGCCCAGAGCGATGAGCGCCGGGCCCTTTTTTCGGTTTGATGACTTCTGTCGTTTGCGGCTGACGCGGCTCGGGCGCCGGGTCGGTTCACACCAGGCCGGCAGTTGTCCTTTTTGGGCCCCGTTTCTCGTTTTATTCATTGTCGATACGAATTTGTATTTGGAGCGAGCGGTTAACCAGACCCTGATTTACGGGATGGTTTGGTTGCCGTTATCGGGAGGCACCCGAAGACCGCGAACCGGCGATTTTGTCGAGAATCGTCATCTTCCGGTGCCGGCAACTTTTCGACGGGCGGAGAGGGCGGTATACTCCAAGATTCGCGAAAACTAAAGAGTACATTAAAACGAAAGGAGAGATTGTTGTGAAAACGAAGAGCTTGGTTATTGTCCTGATTTTTGTCGTTTGCCTTGGGGCGGCGTTTGCTTCGACGGGTTGCAATCAGAACTCGTCATCGCAGGAAACTGAAAAACTGAAAAAGGAACTGGAAGACCTTAAGAAGAAGTCTGAAGACGAGAAGCTTGATAAACAGAAGGAAGAGCTGGCGAAAAAGGAAGAGGATCTCAAAAAGGAAAAAGAAAAACTGGAGGGCGACAAGAAGAAGGCTGAAGCCACGAAAAACACCGTCCAACCGGTCAAAAACGGCGTCGTCTTTGCGCCGGGCCAGATCGTAATTGTCAAGATCTCGAACGGATATCTTCGAATGCGGTCGCGGCCGAGCGAAACGAGCGATGTCATCGCGTCGGCGGGCAATGACGATGAAGTGGAAATGGTTGAATACGACCGAACGTGGTGCAAGGTCCGGTTTCTCGGAAAAGAAGGCTTTATGGCAACGAGATTTTTGACACAATACGAAGACTAGATCGTCCAAGACGAAAGAACTCAAATTTCGCGGTCCGGCCTGAGATTCGAGCGCAAATCTGTGCTTTGGTTCCCGGACCGCGAACTGCAGCCTCCCTTTTTTCATCCTCCCGATGGACCGAAATTGCGATCGAACGAAAGGCATCCTTCAGTTCGGGATTCCATTAATTGCAGAAAAGGTCCGTCGGAACTATAATCCTCGGTGTAAGCACACGTAATTCAATCCGGACATTGCGGTCCGGATTTCGATGTCACATACCGCAATTCGAATTGATTTCGCGACGCCGTTCCGGTTATCGCACAGGTGTAATCTAATGACCAAAAAGCTAATCATTCTTTCACTCGTAATTATTTCGCTCGTTTTCGATCTTGCGGCCCAAACCGCCAAAACCAACGAATCGTCGGATTATTTCGCGCCGATGAAATGGCGTTCGATCGGGCCGTTCCGCGGCGGACGCTCGGTGGCGTCGGTCGGCGTGGTCGGCGATCCGAAGACCTATTATATGGGCACGACCGGCGGTGGACTTTGGAAGACCGAGGATATGGGCATTTCGTGGCGGAACATTTCCGACGGCTTTTTCAGGACGGCGACGATCGGCGCAATCGGAATCTCTGAAAGCGATCCGAACGTGATCTACGTCGGCACCGGCGAGCACGCCGTGCGCGGCGTGATGACTCACAGCGGTGACGGAATTTATAAGTCGACTGACGCCGGCAAGACCTGGAAGAAGATCGGACTCGAAACGTCGCAGCACGTTTCCCGGATCATAGTCCATCCGAAGAACCCGGATGTCGTCTACGTCGCCGCGCAGGGCGCACTTTACAGTCCGTCGAAAGAGCGCGGCGTCTATAAATCGAACGACGGCGGCGCGACTTGGAAAAATACGCTTTTTGTCGATGAAAAGACCGGCGCGGCCGAGCTTTCGATGGATATGAACAACCCGCGGATAATGTACGCGGCAATGTGGGAACACGGCCGCCTTCCGTGGAAGGTCATCAGCGGCGGCCCGGGCAGCGGTCTGTACAAGTCGACCGACAGCGGAGAATCCTGGTCAAAGATGACCGAAGGCCTGCCTGAAAAAATGGGCAAGATGTCGATCGCCGTCAGCCGCAGCAATTCCGAAAAGGTTTACGCGCTGATCGAGGGCGATTCGAATACTGACGACCGCGGTCTCTATGTTTCGAACAACGCCGGCAAAAACTGGAGCCAGGTGACGAAAGATAACCGGCTTGTCCAGCGTGCCTGGTACTACATCGAACTATTCATAGATCCAAACAACGAGAACACTATCTACGTCCTCAGCGCACCGGCGCTGCGCTCGAACGACGGCGGCCGGACGTGGGAGAATCTCGGCGGAACGCACGGCGATTTTCACGATCTTTGGATCAATCCCGACAATTCGAATAACTTTGTCATTTCGAACGACGGCGGCGCGGCGATCACATTTAACAAAGGGCGTTCGTGGAGTTCGCAGTCAACAATGCCGACCGGTCAGTTTTACCGCATCAACGTCGATAACCAGTTTCCGTACCGCATTTACGGCGGGCAACAGGACAACTCGTCCGTCTCGATCGCGTCCCGGGAGTTCGGCGGAGGCGGAATTTCGCCGGCGAGCTGGACATCGTCCGCGGGTGGCGAGAGCGCGTTTCTCGCGTTCAATCCGGACAAGCCGGACTACGTCCTTGGCGGAAGTTATCAAGGCACGATCGAGGTCATCGACGTCAAGGCGAAAGCCGGAACGAACATTATGGCAGCGCCGATCCAGTATCTTTCGATGGACGCGAAGGACATGAAGTACCGCTTCAACTGGAACGCGCCGATCATCTGGAGCAAATGGGAGCCGAACACTTTCTATCACGGTTCGCAGTATTTGCTGAAGACCACCGATCTCGGCCGAACGTGGAAAGAAGCGTCGCCGGATCTGACCCGCAACGAAAAAGAGAAACAGGGCCAAGGCGGCGGACCGTTGACCAACGAAGCGGTCGGCGCCGAAAACTACGGAACGCTTGCTTACGTAATGGAGTCGCCGCTCGAAAAGGGCGTGATCTGGACCGGCAGCGACGACGGACTCGTGCAGTTGACGCGCGACGGCGGCGCGACCTGGAAGAACGTGACCCCGCCGGGGCTTGCCGAGTGCCTCGTGAACGCGATCGAGGTTTCGCCGTTCGATAAAGCGACGGCGTACATCGCGACGACCCGTTACAAATTTAACGATCATCGTCCGGGGCTCTACAAAACGACCGACTACGGCGCGACCTGGACGAAGATCGATAACGGCATTCCTGCCGACGCTTTCACGCGCGTCGTGCGCGAGGACCAGGTTCGCAAGGATCTGCTCTTCGCCGGAACCGAGCTCGGCCTCTTTGTATCGTGGGACGGCGGAAAAAACTGGTCGCCGTTCCAACTGAACTTGCCGGTCACGCCGATAACCGACCTGCGCGTTCACCAGGGCAACCTGATAGCGTCGACATCCGGCCGCGCCTTTTGGGTGCTCGACGACCTTAGTCTTTTGCGGCAGTACAAAAAAGAGATGCCGGCGTTTTCGGCATATAAACCGGAGAACGCGTACCTCGCGAATTTCGGCAGCGAACTGGACGATTCGGACGAAGATTTCACGGGTGCGAACCGTTTTCGCGGAGTCAATCCGGCGAACGGAATCGTGATCTACTACAATCTGCCGGAAACGAAGAAGACGGACGTGGTGACGTTGGAGGTTCGTGACGCGCAGGGAAATCTCGTACGCACTTTATCGTCCTCCCGCGACAAGTCATTCAAACGCTGGGACGGCGGGCCGCGCGCCGAGCCGACGCTCAACAAGGCCAAAGGACTTAATCGCTTTGTCTGGGATATGCGTTATCCGACAATGCCGGGCGTTCCGGGCGTTTATATCGAAGCGAGCTACGCCGGGCATAAGGCAACGCCCGGCAAGTACAGCTTCACGATCAAGCTCGGCGATCAAAAGGTTGTTACCGATGCAGAGATCTTGCCGAACCAGATCTACCCGACGACCGTTGCCGAATTCACGCAGTATCAGCAGGTTATGTCGTCGATGGAATCGGAATTGGTCACGATGCACAAAATGGTCAACGGAATGTACGACAAGCAGAAGCGTCTGGAATCGCTTCTCGGAACTATGTCCGACGATGCAAAGTTTGCGGCGGCGAAAAAGGCCGGCGAAGACCTGCTGAAAAAGATGAAGGCCTGGGACGACGATATGGTCCAGCGCAAAGCCAAGGCATATGACGACGTCGAGAATTATCCGAACCGGTTCACGGCGAACTATATGTATCTGATCAACCAAACCGAAAGCGACATTCCGCGGGTCAATCAGCCGTCGCTCGATCTGCTGAAGCAAATGAATGCCGAATGGACCGTTTTGAAATCCCGCGGCAGCCAAATTCTGGACCAGGACATTCCGGCACTTAACAAGATGCTCTGGGAAGCCGGAAAAGGCGCGATCTGGTGAAGAGGATTTTAGATTTTCGATTTTCGATTTTAGATTTTAGATTTTGGATTTTAGATTTTGGATTTTAGAATCGGGATCTTGCAGTTCTGAAATCTAGAGTCCTGAAATCTGGAATTCTGAAATCCCAAATCGCAAATCCCAAATCCCAAATCCCAAATGGAATCCTATCGCGTGATAAAATGGTCAGAACCGCAGCCGCCGAATCCGGCGATGCTGCGGTTCTTGCTTGAACGCGAAGGCTATCGCGTGTTCCAATGGTCCGACAATCCCGGAATCACTTACGGAAATCACCAACACGATGACGAACAGTCGCATTGGATAATTTCCGGCTCGCTCGAATTGACGGTCGAACGCGTCGGAACATTCATCCTCGAACCCGGCGACCGCGATTTTATGCCGGCCGGAACCTATCACTCGGCACGCGTCGTCGGCGACGAACCGGTGATGTACCTCGTCGGCGCAAAAGATTAGAGGATGGAGACTTAGTTTCGGGATTCAAGATTCAAGATTCAAGATTCCAGCATCCAACATCCCAAATCCAAAATCCAAAATCCAAAAGAGGCGGCCGTTTAACGGTCGCCTCTTTTTCCTTACTGGAGCGTTGGTTGTCCCTTACTTCGCGCCGCCGGCGAGTTTGCCGATAAGCGTGAAAAGCGGAAGGTACATCGAGATGACGATAGATCCGATCGTGACTCCGAGAAACGCGATCAAGACCGGCTCGATCAAGGCGAGCAAGTCGGCGATCGCCGTATCGACCTCGTCTTCATAAAAGTCCGCGATCTTTCCGAGCATCGCGTCAAGCGCACCGGTCTGCTCGCCGACCCCGACCATCTGGCCGACCATATGCGGAAACACGTCGGTCGCCTTCAGCGGTTCGACGAAGTTTTCACCACGCTCGACTCCCGCGCGAACCTTCAGGATCGCGTCTTCGATGACCACGTTGCCGGCCGTTTTGGCAGTAATGTCCAGCGACTGAAGAATCGGGACGCCGGATGAAAGCAACGTCGAAAGAATCCTCGAGAACCGCGCGACCGCGATCTTTCGAAGAATGCTTCCGAAGATCGGAAGTTTGAGCAACAGCTTGTCGATCTGCCAGCGTCCTTTAGGCGTCTTGTAATACGCTTTCAACGCAACGCCGGAGCCGACCAGACCGGCGCCCAATCCAAGTCCGCCCCAACCCGCGAGGAAACTGCTTATCGCCATCACGATACGCGTCGGAAGCGGCAGCGCCTCGCCAGGTCCGAGAAGTCCGATGAAGATCTGTTCGAACTGCGGAATGACGACGATCATGATGATCGCGACCGCGGCGATCGCGACGAATATGACGGCGGCAGGGTAGATCGACGCCGAGACAATGCTGCGGCGAAGCTTGACGACCTTCTCGATCAACGTTGCGAGACGCTGAAGGATAAGGTCGAGCACGCCGCCCGTCTCGCCGGCTTCGACCATATGCGTGTATAGGCCGTCAAATACTTTGGGATGCTTTTCGAGAGCGCTGAAAAGCGTCGCGCCTTCCTCAACGTTCTGGCGAACCTGTCGAAGCACGTCCTTGAAGAACGGGTTTTGCTGCTGTTCCGCGAGAATGTCGAGACACTGCACCAACGGCAGGCCGGCATCGATCATCACGGAAAACTGCCGCGTGAAAACCGCGAGTTCCTTGGCTCCGACCCTTTTGGTTCGGCCGAGTTTCGGAATCGCGATCTCGCGGCCCTTTTCCGACGCCTGGGTCATAACGATCTGCTCGCGTCGAAGCAACGCTCGCAGTTCGTCCTGATTTGCGGCGTCTCTCTCACCGGAAACCATTTCGTTCAGGCGGTTACGACCTTTGAAAACAAATGTTGGCATGACTGTTCTTTAGCTCCTGTAAGTATGAAGTTGATTAGCTGCGGACGGGCGGACGTTGTCCGATCGAGCGGCCCTGCATATAGGGACTGCCGGCGGCGCCGGGCTTTGCTCCGCCGCCGTAAGACTGATTGAGACCCGAACCGCGGTCGATGATCTCCTTAAGTTCATCCGGATTCGAGCTGCGCTGCATCGCGACCTCAAGCTTGATCAGGCGCTTGTGAACGAGCGTGGCGAGCGCTTGGTTGAATGTCTGCATCCCGAACTTGTCCTGCCCGGTCTGCATCATCGAATAGATCTGATGGATCTTGTCCTCGCGGATCAGATTCCGGATCGCGGAATTCGGGATCAGGATCTCGAGCGCCATGCAGCGACCGTCACCGGTTGCTTTCGGAAGTAGCGATTGGCACATGATCCCTTCAAGAACAAGCGATAACTGAGTTCGGACCTGAGCCTGTTGCTCGGCAGGAAAAACGTCGATGATACGGTTGATGGTCGAGTGGGCCGAGTTCGTGTGCAGCGTCGCGAAGGTCAAGTGACCCGTTTCAGCGATGCGCAGCGCCATCTCGATGGTTTCCAGATCACGCATTTCGCCGACGAGAACGACGTCCGGATCCTGGCGGAGCGCGGTTTTCAGCGCGGCCCCGAATCCGTGGGTGTCGGCGTTGACTTCGCGTTGATTGACGAGGCAGTTCTTGTGATTGTGAAGGAATTCAATGGGGTCCTCGATCGTCAAAATATGGTCGTGGCGGTCGATATTGATCTTGTCGATCATGGCCGCGAGCGTGGTCGATTTACCCGAACCGGTCGGTCCGGTAACGAGCACGAGACCGCGCGGCTTCTTGCACAGATCGGATACCACGGGGGGAAGTCCGAGGGCATCGAACGATTTGATCTCGTACGGAATCGCACGAAAAACCGCTCCGACGGCGCCTTTCTGATTAAAGAGGTTGGCGCGGAATCGTGACATTCCTTTGAGTCCGAACGAAAAGTCGAGTTCGAGATTTTCTTCAAAACGGTGTTTCTGGGCGTCGGTAAGTACGGAGTACGCGAGGCGTTTGGTGTCGGCGGGCGTGAACGGCGCGTATCCTTCAAGCGGGGCGAGATGACCGTGTACGCGGACCTGCGGTGCCGAATTCGTCGATAAATGGAGGTCAGAGCCGCCCATCTCGGTCATTTTCCGGAGCAGGTCAGGCAGTGTGAGGGACAATTCGTGGTTTTGTTCGTTGTTCATAAGACTAGTTGCCGGTGGATTGTTGACTGTCAACGGTCACCGCCGATTGTCAGCCGCGACTGACCATTGACAGTCAATAATTAATTGATCGGACTATTTCAGTCCTGCCTGCTGCGGATTCTGGCGTCGTTTCACCAGGACGTTCAACATCTTTTCCGATTCCTCGGCGATCCGTTCGGTCGAGTCAGTCGAGGAGTTCGTCGAAACGCTGTAGATGCGTCCGTCGACTTCCGCGAAATAGAAGACGCGCGACTGGACGGCACCGCCTTTGTTCTCCGCCTGCGCGACAACGACATAGACCTTCTTGCCGCCGATCTCCTTTTGGAAATCGTTGACGACCCACCCGTTTTCACGGATCATCTGATCGATGACGTTGCGTCGCAGAGACGTTGTCGGAACGCCGCCCACCGTTTTCACGCGGGCGTTGTTATCGTCACCCATCGACGGTCCGACGACCGCGATCGAGGCAGAACCCAACTGCGCGCCGTTCTCGTCATCGACACGGAACTGCAATTCCGCCTGCGAAGACGGGTTTTTCTTCCAGGTCTTGGGCGCGACCTCTCCGGTCGGAAGAATCGCCGGAGAATTGTCGGTTTTGTCGACTTTCGGGGTCGGCACCGAAGCCTTGCTGACGGTTCGGTCGCCATTCGACGCGCGGCGGGCCTTCGCCAAACGGATCTGGCGCAGCCTGAGCGCGCGTTTACGGGCGAGCGACGCCTTATTACGCTTCACGCGGGCGCGATAGAGCCGCCACCACTTTTTCGAGTACTTTTTGACCTTCTTATTCTTCTTCGCGTACTTGCGTTGCTTTTTCGGTCCGGCTTCGACGAAGTCGGTGACGAGCGGGATCACGACCCCGACGCCAAGCAACAAAACCAAAGATAATGCAATTGCCCTAATCATACTTCCTCCCGTTTACAGAACAGTTTCCTTCACCACTTCCTCAATGGTCGTGATCCCTTCGCGCAGTTTGTACAGACCCGATTCACGAAGGGTGATCATTCCCGCTTCCATAGCTTTCCGGCGCAATTCGATCGAGCTCGCGCCGATAATGATGAGCTCGCGCAGCTCATCGTTGATTTCCATCACTTCATACAGACCCACCCGGCCTTTGTATCCCGTGCCGTTGCAGACTTGGCAGCCCTTGCCTTTGAACGATTTGATCGTCTCCGCTTCTTCTGCGGTAAATCCGATCTCGATGAGACCCTCGAGGGGAACGTGGACCTCTTCCTTGCAGTCTTTGCAAACGCGCCGGATCAGTCTCTGAGCCTGGATCAGGTTCACCGAAGTCGCGACAAGGAAGGGTTCAATACCCATATTGACCATACGCGAGATGGTCGAAGGCGCGTCGTTGGTGTGCAGCGTCGAAAGTACAAGGTGACCCGTAAGCGCCGCTTTGATGGCGATTTCGGCCGTTTCAAAGTCACGAATTTCGCCGACGAGGACGATGTTCGGATCCTGGCGCAGGAATGAACGCAGGGCGGCGGCGAAATTCAGCCCGATCTGCTCTTTCATTTGCACCTGGTTGATGCCCGGCAAGTTGAATTCGACCGGATCCTCGGCCGTCATAATGTTCGTTTCCGGCGTGTTCAGTGACTGCAGCGCGGAATAAAGCGTATTCGTTTTACCGGAACCCGTCGGGCCGGTGACGAGCACCATTCCGTACGGCTTGAAGATGTTGCGCTGGAACATTTCCAAACTTCGCTCTTCGAAGCCAAGTTTGGTCATATCGAGCATCAGCTTATCCTTGTCGAGAAGACGAAGCACGACCTTTTCCCCGAACAGCGTCGGAAGCGTCGAAACGCGGAAGTCGAGCTCGCGCGAACGGCTGTCGATCTTGACCTTGATCTTGATGCGGCCGTCCTGCGGCAAGCGCTTTTCCGAAATGTCGAGCTTCGACATGATCTTCAAACGCGAGATCAGCGCGTCGCGCATCTTCATGGGCGGATGCATCACGTCGTACAAGATCCCGTCGATTCGGAATCGGATGCGAAAGTCCTTTTCGTAAGGCTCAACGTGAATATCGGAAGCGCCCCGGCGCAAACTATCGACAAGCAGAACATTCACAAGCCTGACTACCGGAGCATCTTCGCTCGCCTGCGCCAATGACGCGAGATCGATCTCTTCGTTCTCCTCGATGACCTCCAGGTCTTCGGTGGTGTTGCCGTCGAACTTGAACTTGTCGAGCGAAACGTTGAGGTCGGCATCCGAAAGCTTTTGGTTCGGCTGCGCGCCGTTCCCGTTACGAGAAAGTTTCGAGGCGATCTTCGAGAAATCGTCCTGACCCGCCATCACGACTTCAATCGCCTTCGAGGAACTGTAGTACCGCGTGATGGCGATCTGGAGCGATGCTTCCGAAGCGATAACCGGTTCGACATTGAGTCCGGTCATGAACTTGATGTCGTCCATCGCGAAGACGTTCGTCGGATCGGCCATCGCGAGCGTCAGGGTCGCGCCGACCTTTGAGATCGGAAGAACAATGTATTTCAGCGCGACGTCATGTGAAATAAGTTTGATGGTATCGTCTTCGATCTGAAAAAGTTCGAGGTTGATCGACGGAACGCCATACTGACGCGAAAGGACCGCGGTGATGACGTCGTCCGAGATGATTCCGAGCTTGATCAGGTTCGAACCGAGCCGGCCGCCGTTGGCGCGCTGATACTCAAGCGCCTCAAGCAATTGCTGAGACGTTATAAGGTTTTCGCGGACAAGAATTTCCCCAAGTTTTGCTGACATTATGGTTGCGGATATTTCCTTCTAAGTGTTTGCTATTGTGGGGCTTACCGGGCTGTAATCCTGGTCAGTCACATTGTCGGTGAGACGCGATATCAACAACAGTAAACATTGTTGATAACTGATGATACGTGTTTGGATTGAATGCTGTCAAGATTTCTTTTCGTTTGGTTCGGCAGTTTTGCCCGTGTTCCGAGGGTTACGGCAACAAAAAAGCCGCGTCCGAAGGGACACGGCTTTGATCCGATTGAGTTGACGAAAAACTAGTTTCGCTTCTTTGTCGTCGGCTTCGTCGTCGTCTTTTGCGGCGTCACCTTCTGCGTATCTTTCAGAGATGCGATCGCTTCGATCGCATCCTTCTTGAACTTATGCGTATCCGGAGCGATGTCCACGAATTTCTGAAGATAATTCGCCGCCTGCTGCAGCTGCTCCTTGCCCTTTGCCTGATCGACGTCGAGATTAATGAACCCCACATTGACCATGCTGAGCCCGATTCCGACGAGCGCGTCGGCGTTCGTCGGGTCATCCGTCAGGATCTTCTCGAACTCGACGATCGCCGATTCGAACTCGTTCGAATCTTGGAGCGTCATCGCGAGGTCCATTTGCGCCTTGGTCTTTTTCGCAGGATCGGTTTCGACTGCGATGTATTCAGCGAACGCCACCGCCGCGTCTTTTCCGCGTTCGCGATTGACCCCCGTTTGCGCCATCAGGCGATAGGCGTTCTTTCTGAGTTCGATCGCCTTGACGCGGTTAGCTTCAAAGTTTTTCTGCGTGTTCGGATCGGTCGACGTCGCGCCTTTGAGAATCTCAATCGATTTGTCGCACGCTTCGACCGCCGCGTCGTAGTCAGTTTTCGCGATCTCGCGTCCGCTGGCACGAAGCGCGGTGTCCGTGGTTTTGACCGACTCGTTATACTTGTCGGTCGCGCGGCTGATCAGCGCGACCGCCTTCGAATTCAGGAAGAAAGGGGCAGTGCCCGCAAAAACCGGATCCGCAAGGTAGCCTTCGTTGAACTTGGTCACCGCGAGGTCGTAGTTCTTTTCCTCGAGCGCCTTCTTCCCTTCGGTAAGGGACTGGTCGACTATCTGGTTGGTCTCGAGAATCTTGGCGTTTTTGTTTTTGACCTCCGCAACTTTGCGCTCTTCCTCGTCACGCTTCTTCTTGTCGTCAGGGCTCTCCTGCGTCTGGCCGGATGTCGACGTCGCGTTCGCGAGTGCCGTCCTCACTTCATCTTCTGTCCAAACCTGACCGTTTCCGGCCGAGACTTTGACCACGATCTTCTCGTTGCCTGCGCGTACGTTCGGAAAAATCGTCGGCGAAATCCCGGGACCGCTCACCGAAAGCGCGAAACCTGCGCCGAACGGAAGACCGGCAAACTTGAAATATCCCTTCTTGTCGGTCTTGTCCGACGGAAACTTGGCTTTGATATCGACGCGATAGACCTCGACCAACGCGTCGGCGACCGGCGTCATCTTGCCGTCGGCATCGACCAGCATTACCTGGCCGCCCACCGGCGCGCCGGTCTGTGCCAAAACCGCGATGCTTCCCGCGGCCATCATAACGAGTGCTATCAACGTAGCAATAAAATTCTTGCGAACCATTTCGTCCTCCAAAATCACTTCAAATAATCTAATAAGAAAACCCTTGAAAGTCGTTGCTAAGATGCTGTATCCGATAAAAGAGTTTCATCGATTTTCAGCTATCTTAACCCAAAAGAGCGCGAATTTTGAAGCAACTCAGCGCGATTGAGTGACCGATCCTGATAAATTCAGGTTCAGTCGGGTAAATTCTCCACCAAAACCTCGATATCCGAAGAATTATTGAAGAAATGGGGCGCGATCCGAAGCCGGTCGCCGCGCGGAGAAACGATTATGTTCCGTGCTTCCAGATGCTTCGCGATGTCGGTCGACGTCAGTCCGCCGCGATGCCTGACGCAGACGATCTGCGATTTTTCTCCATTGGCCCGCGAACTGACGATTTCGTAGTTCTTCGGTTCCAGCGCATCACATAACTCATCCGTCAGATTCGCGAGATGCCGCTCAATGCGTTCGGGGCCGGCCCCGATCAGCAGCTTCAAACTCTGCTCCAGACCGTAAAATAGCGATGCGCCTCCGGTTCCCGATTCCCACGCCAGTGCGTTCGGTTTGAACGGCTGCTCATAATCGTCAAAATCCCAAGGCGTTTCGACACTGATCCAGCCGACAAATGTTGGTTTCACGCGTTCAAGCGCTCGCCCGCTCAGATATAGAATTCCGCAGCCCTCGGGCGAACAAAGCCATTTATGACTTCCGCCGGCGCCGATGTCGACGAATTGCGCCGGAAGGTCGAACGGCATTGTCCCGAGCGCCTGGATGAAATCGACCGCAAAGAGCGCATCGCGGGCACGCGCCGCGCGGCCGATCCGTTCGAGGTCCGCGCGAAAGCCGGATGCGAACTGCACGGCGCTGATCGACACCAGCTTTGTTGCGCCGTCGATCAGCCCGATGAACTCATCGATGTCGATCCGTCCGTTGCGTTCCGGGCAGGTCCGGAGTTCGACCCCGAATTGGTCGCGGATACGGCGCCACGGATAGTAGTTCGACGGAAACTCCTTGGCAAACGTCACGATGTTGTCGCCCGGTTTCCAGTCGATGCCGCCGGCGACGCTTGAAAATCCGTCCGCCGTGTTCCGCATAAAGGCGATGTTCTCGGCGTCGACCCCGAGCATTTCGGCGACGAGCGCCCGCGCCCTGGTCTTCGTTGCGATCCATTCCGCGTAGTGCATCGTCCCGTTCTCCGAAACGTCGCGCAACTGCGACAGTACCGCGTCGGCCGAAACGGTCGGCAGCGGAGAAACGGCGGCGCTGTTGAGATATGTGTGCCGATTGGCTGCCGGGAACAACCCGCGTATGAATTCGTTCATCTGAAATACTTTGCTCCGAAGCCATCGGTCTTGAAAGCAGTTTGGAAACTGACCGAGACTGTTCTAGTATTGATTCGGAAAAAGAAGTTTGATTATGTTCGATTTTCGTCGAAAAAACCAATACGAATTTGGCGGTATCGCGGTCGGTGACGACACCGGGATCGAAGTCCAAAAGATTCGCCGCGAAACGCGTCAAGGCCTGTGGCACGAGACGGTCAGACTGGTGCGGGACATCTTTCTGATCATCGTCGTCTTCCTGCTTTTTGGGGTGTTTATCGCGCAACCGGTCGTCGTCGAGGGGACTTCGATGGTGCCGCAGCTTCACGACGGGGAGCGCCTGCTGGTCAACAAACTGATCTACTACAAGTTCAAGAACGTCAGTTGGGGACATATCGAACGCGGCGACATCGTCGTTTTCTGGTATCCGAACGATCCCGACAAGAGCTACGTCAAACGCGTCATCGGCCTGCCCGGCGAAACCGTCGAGATCAGGAGCGGAAAGGTCTTTATCAACGACAAGCAGCTTGCTGAGAATTATCTCGACGCCGAGCACAATCGCAATTTGCCGAACGTCCAGCCGAAAGAGATCGGCTCGCACTACTATTTCGTGATGGGCGACAATCGCGACAACTCTTCGGATTCGCGTGTCTGGGGCCTGGTGCCTGAAAAGTACATTTACGGAAAGGCTTTTTTTCGTTACTGGGCACCGTCGAGCATCGGATTCCTCGAACACGGCGAATACAACATTGACGACGCGGACAAGATCGACGATATCAGGGCGGAAGGAGAGCGCTGAGCCTAATCAGGAATTATCAATTCTTCGCAATGTGAACAATTAACGATTTACTATCAACCATTTACAACGAGAGATGAACTTGAGCAAAAAAGCGATGCTGGTGCTTGAAGACGGACGCACTTTCCACGGTGCGTCTTTTGGCGCCGACGGCGAGGTCTTCGGCGAAATGGTCTTCAACACGTCGATGACCGGCTATCAGGAAATTCTCACCGATCCGTCGTACGCCGGACAGATCGTCTGTATGACGTATCCGCTTATCGGCAATTACGGCGTCAACGAAGAGGACGTCGAATCTCGCCGCCCGTGGGTCGAAGGTTTCGTCGTTCGCGAGGCGAGCCGCGTCGCCTCGAACTGGCGCTCGACCGAAACGCTCGATTCCTATCTGAAGCGGAACGGGATCGTCGGGATCGAAAACCTCGACACCCGCGCGCTCGTCCGGCACATCCGCGACAAGGGCGCGATGCGCTCCGTGATTTCGACGGTCGACCTCGACGCGGCCAGTTTGCTTGAAAAGGTTCGGACAGCGCCTGAGATGAAGAACCGCGAACTCGCGAGCGCGGTGACGATCGATGAGGCTTACGATTTCCCCGCAACGGACGGCGAACGGTACCACGTCGTCGCTTACGATTTCGGCGTCAAAACGAACTCTCTCCGTGAGTTTGCGAAATTCGGCTGCCGGATCACGGTGGTCCCGGCGGGAACCACAGCCGACGAAACGCTGGCGATGAAGCCCGACGGGATCTTTCTTTCAAACGGACCCGGCGATCCGGCGTCGATGGAATCGGTCGTCGCGGAAGTCAGGAAGCTGACGGAAAGCGGGGTGCCGATTTTCGGCATCTGCCTCGGACATCAGATCCTCGGACAGGTCTTCGGCGGGACCACCTACAAACTCAAGTTCGGCCATCGCGGCGGAAACCAGCCGATCAAGGATCTGACGACCGGTAAGGTCGAAATTACGGCGCACAATCACGGTTTCGCGGTCGCCGCCGAATCGCTCCCGGAATCGGTCGAGGTGACGCACATCAATCTGAATGACCGGACGGTCGCGGGCCTGCGGCACAAATCGCTGCCCGCGTTCAGCGTTCAATATCATCCCGAAAGCGCGCCGGGGCCGCACGACTCTGAATATCTTTTCGAACGTTTCGTCGATTTGATGAAAGATCGCGCGAACTGAAACAAAATCCCGCCGACATCGTTAGCATTGTTGCCTGTTCACGTTGCCCGTCTGCATTTCCCGGAACGCTTCACGCTTCCGAGCGAGGTAAGAATCTATGCGTTTGATCCTGTTTTGTCTGTTCGTGTTTGCCGCGGTCGGTGTTTTTGCGCAGCAACCGGCGGCATCGGCGAAAATGTCGGCCGCCAACGAGCTTTATCGTCAGCAGAAATTTGAAGAGGCGGCAAAGGCATTTGGCGAGGTGACCAAAGACGAGCCGCGAAACGGCCGTGCGTGGTATTTTCTCGGGATGTCGCTTCATTCGCTGAAGCGGTACAACGACGCGATAACGGCGTTCAAGCAAAATGTCTCGATTGCCGGAAATCCGCTCGCAATGTACAACATCGCTTGCGGATACTCGCAACTGGGCGAGTCTGACCCGTCGTTTGAATGGCTCGAAAAGTCGCTCAAGGCTGGAGCCGCGCCGAATATCGAAACCGATCCGGACCTCGAAAATATTCGCAAGGACGCCCGTTTCAAGAAGATGGTTGAGATCGCCGACCGCGCACGTCGGCCGTGTATCTACTCGGCGGAGGCGCGTCAGTTCGACTTTTGGGTCGGCGATTGGGACGTTCTAAATCTTGCTGGACAGAAGGCCGGGACGAACTCGGTCCAACTCTTCTCAAACGGCTGCGGGCTGATGGAAAACTGGACGGGGGCGCAGGGCGGTGACGGCAAGAGCATCAATTTCTACGATCCCGGAACGAAGAGATGGTATCAATCGTGGATCGGAAGCGGCGGCGGCGCGCTTCGATATGCCGGAACATTTTCGGACGGCGCGATGCGGTTCGAAGGCGAAACGATAGGCTCCGACGGCAAAAAGACGCTCCAGAAACTGACGTTTTTCAAGATCGACGAAAACACCGTCCGCCAGTTCGCCGAAATATCTGCGGACGACGGCAAGACCTGGTCGGTCAGTTACGACTTCAAGTACGTCCGCAGAAAATAAATTTGCTATGCGGCTTCGCGCCCCTCCCTGGAACCCAAACGTGTGCGATTTGCAGCGTGGGTTTTCCCGCAAAGGCGCGAAGCCGCATAGCTGACATCCGCCGATTGCCGCGATCCGCGGCCTCGGCTATTTCACCATCGGACAGCCGCCTGCAGCCGATTTCTGACGCATCGAACGCAGTCCGAAAAACTCGCCGTCGGTCACCAGCGTGATGCCCGAAACGTCGCCGTTGACAACAACGTTCTGGGGGCAGATCAGGTACCGGTTCGTCAGGACGTTGATCGTGTAGGTGCTTCCGGTCGGAACATCGTTGATCCGGAAATTTCCGAACGAATTTGTGTACGCCGTGAATGTCGCCGGACCGCCGAGTAACGGCATTGCCACGGTCATCGTCACGAGGGCCCGGCTCACGGGACTTCCCTGATTCAGCACACGCCCGCTGACGGTCGCGTTCGTCAAGACCTCGACCGCGCCGATATCGACCGTCATTCCGGCCGGACGCGTAACGCCGCGCTGGTCGGTCGTCACCGCGGCCGGCGGATTGTTTGTCGCACAGCTGAGATCGACGACGCAGTTCTGTCCCGCATCGATCGCCGGCGAACCGCTCATCGGAAGCAACGTTTGTCCGAAACCTCCGTTGTCGCCGAGCATTCCGAGCAACGGGTTTGTATTCAGCAGATCCGACATCAGCCAACCGGTGCTGGTTCCGACGTTGCCAATGATGTTATTGCCTTCCGACGTGATGCCGCCGGCCGAATTGGTTACGTCCGGCGAAGCCATATCGCCGACATTTCCGGCAATGATGCTGTTGCGGGGGAAGAAATTGACGTTTGTCGTCGCGCGGTGGATGCCGCCGCCGTTGGTCACCGCCGTGTTTCCGTAGACCGTGACGTTCGTCATTATCAAACTCGTGCCGTTCGACTGAAATCCGCCGCCGCTTCCGGCCGTCGCCGTGTTGTTGGCGAATGTCGAATTGGTGAGCCTCACCGTCCCATTGAATTGAGCGCCGCCGCCGCCCGTCGTGCTGCCGCCCATATTTCCGCTGAAGGTCGAATTATTGATCGTTAACGTGCTCGTCGAGAAGTTCTGCATTCCGCCGCCCGAGCTGGTCGAAGTGTTGTTGCTGACGATGCAGTTATTCAGAGTCAAACTGCTTCCCGTTCCGGCATTGTTCAGCCCGCCGCCGTTTGCCGCGGAGTTCCCGGTAACGACGACATTGTTCAGCGTGAGGGATCCGAGATTGTTGTAGATCGCGCCGCCGCGGCCGGTATTGGTCGCGCCGACTCCGTTGCCTTGGGTAAACCTCGCGCCGCTGATCGTTGCGACGACTCCGGCGCCGGTCACAATTAACCGGCTGGCATTGTTTCCGCTGATCGTCAATAAATTCGCGCCCGGGCCGTTGATATCGAGCGTTCCGTTGGCGCCGAGAACGATCTCGCTGCCGCTCAGAGTGATCGTTTGCGGCGTGCCAAACACCATCGCGTCGAACGCGATGACGTCATTGTCAACCGTCGCGCCGGCAGCCGCGACGGCCTCGCGCAATGAGCAGTCGGCATCGCAGGTGCCGTCGTTCGTGTCGGCGACCTTCGTGACGGTGTAGGTCGCCGCCGAAGCCGCCAGCGTTCCGAAAAGAACGAAAACCATCAATACGCTTACATAATTCTTCATTAGCTTCTCCTGTTTTTGGTAAGTTGCAAGCCTCTGGGGCTTTCCGTGCCGCTGTCTTGGGGGATTGCCCGGTTGCGACGAAACTTTGTGTTTGGCTCAAAACAGAAAACCGCTCGCACGTTCAGCTGAACTGCCAAAATCCAAACAAAAAGCGATTTTCCGAGAAATGATGATGGTCATTCTACGCTGAACATATCCCTTTTACAAATTTTGAGCTTTTGACTGAACCCGAACCGGATCCGCACTGGCCTGCCGATTTTCGCGAAATTTGACACGGAATTGCGATAAACCCACCGATTTTCCGCGCTTACTCGCGGTTGCATTTGAATCTTTGCCATAAAATCGTCCATAATTCCCCTTTTGCGTTATGAGGCCGGGTTTCTTTGGCCGAATAGGGCTCGCACTTTTTCAAAGTAAAACTTAACAGAGAGGATTTTAGACGTGGAACTTTATCTGGTTCTTATCATTTGTGCGTTGGCGATCGGGTTCGCATTTTTCCTGATCCAGAACGTGATGAAGCGCGACACCGGAACGCCGGAGATGCAAACCATCTCGAACGCGATCAAGGAAGGCGCCGAAGCATTTCTGGCCCGCCAGAACAAAACGATCGGCATCTTCGCCGTGGTCGTCGCCGTGGCGCTGTTTCTCCTTTACGCGTTTGTCCGCCCCGAGAGCAAGGCCGATCCGCTTAAGACGATGCCGCTCGCGCTGTGGACGATCGCGTCGTTCATTTTCGGCGCGTCGTGCTCGGTCGTCGCCGGCTACACCGGAATGTGGATCTCGATCCGTACCAACATCCGCACCGCTTCGGCCGCGACGCGTTCGCTGAATGATGCCCTCCAAACCGCTCTGCGCGGCGGAGCAGTCTCGGGACTTTTCGTCGTCGCGATGTGCCTCCTGGGTATCTCGATTCTTTTCCAGCTCGTCCAGTGGGCCGGTGTCGATCCGCGGAGCATTCCGCTCGTTATCGTCGGTTTCGGTTTCGGAGCGTCGTTTGTCGCGCTCTTCGCGCAGCTCGGCGGCGGTATTTACACCAAGGCGGCCGATGTCGGCGCCGACCTTGTCGGTAAGGTCGAAGCGGGAATTCCCGAAGACGACCCGCGCAATCCGGCGGTCATCGCCGATCTCGTCGGCGACAACGTCGGCGACTGCGCCGGCCGCGGTGCGGACCTTTTCGAGTCGACCGCGGCGGAGAACATCGGAGCCCTGATCCTCGGCGCATCGCTCTTTGCGGCGAACGCCAAGCTGTTTTCGCCGAGCCAGCAGCTCGGCGTGATCCTTTTCCCGCTCGTCGTCAGCGCGCTCTGTATCATCGCCTCGATCGTCGGCGTGATGATCGTCAAGACGAAGGACGACAGCAAGAACCCGATGCAGGCGCTGAACACCGGTTACTATGTGACCGCTTTTCTCGCGGCGCTGCTCTTCGGCGGCGCCTGCTACGTGCTGCTCAACCCGAAGAATGCGGAAGGCGTATCGACTGCGCCCGAAGCCTGGATCTATTTCTGGGCCTGCGGGATCATCGGTCTCCTGACATCGGTCGCGTTCCTGTTCATTACGCAGTACTACACGGAATCTGACTATCGTCCGGTGCAATCGATCGCCAACGCGTCGGCCACCGGGCCGGCGACGAACGTCATCAGCGGCATCGCCGTCGGACTCGAATGCGTCGCGATGCCGATCATCGTCATCGCCGTCGCGCTCATCACGTCTTATTACCTCGGTGAAGCGTCGGGACTCCAGAAGGCCGGATTGTTCGGCACGGCGGTCGCCACGATGGGAATGCTCGGAACGGCGGGATATGTGCTCGCGATGGACGTCTTCGGGCCGATCACCGACAACGCCGGCGGCATCGTCGAGATGTCGAATCAGCCGGATGAGGTCCGCGACAAAACGGACAAACTCGATTCGGTCGGAAACACGACGAAGGCCCTGACCAAGGGCTACGCCGTCGGGTCGGCCGCGCTTGCCGCGTTCCTTTTGTTCTCGGCATATCTTGACGAGCTCGAACATTTCGGGCTGCGGCTCGAATCGATCAACCTCGCGAAACCCGCGGTCTTCGTCGGCGGAATGCTCGGCGCGATGCTCGTCTTCCTGTTCGCCGCGCTGGCGATCAAGGCGGTCGGCAAAGCGGCGCAGGCGGTCATCGAGGATGTTCGCGCGCAGTTCAAGAACGATCCGGGAATTATGGAAGGAACGTCGAAGCCCGATTACGGCCGGACGGTCGACATCGTGACGAAATCGGCGCTTCGCGAAATGATCCTTCCGGGCGTCCTCGCGGTCAGTTTGCCGGTTCTTGTCGGCATCGTTTTCCGCGCGCTCTACAACACGATGGGCGGCGGAGCGTCGCTGAGCGCGGCGACCGGTGCCGAGGTCGTGGCCGGATTCCTGATGGTCGCGACGATCGTCGGGATCCTGATGGCGCTGTTCCTGAACAACGCTGGCGGCGCTTGGGACAACGCCAAGAAGTTCATCGAAACCGGCGCCCACGGCGGCAAGGGTTCGGATGCGCACAAAGCGGCGGTTGTCGGCGACACGGTCGGCGACCCGTTCAAGGACACGGCCGGACCGTCGCTTCACGTTCTGATCAAGCTTTTGGCGACGATCACGCTCGTGCTGGCACCGTTCTTCATCTAGCGTGTTGATTCAAAAATAAAGATTCAAGGTTCAAGAAACAGACTTCTTGAGCCTTGAATCTTGAATCTTGAATTTTGAATACTGAATCCATCAGGGTCAAATCGAATTCACGCGAGGAACTCGTCGACATCACGCGTGAGGTCGCACGGTTAGTTCCGGCGACCGGCGTCGGAGTCGTCGTCCTTTTCACGCAGCACACGACCTGCGGTCTGACGATCAACGAAAACGCCGACCCCGACGTCAGACACGATATCCTCTTGTTCTTGAAAAACACGATCCCGCAGTTTTACGACGGTTTTTGCCACTACGAACACAATTCCGACGCGCACATCAAAGCGTCGCTGATGGGTTCGAGTGTCACCGTGCCCTTTTCAAACGGCAAACTGCTTCTCGGAACCTGGCAGGGAATTTATCTTTGCGAGTTCGACGGCCCGCGCGAGCGCAAAGTTATCGCCACGATACTGAATTGACTTTTCGTATCGCTCGGTTTACAAAAGACATGGTCATTTCGGGAAGAGGAACAAATCCAAAATCCCAAATCACCAATCCAAAATCAAGCTGGCGCATTCGTCTAGTGGTTAGGACGCGAGATTCTCATTCTCGAAACAGGGGTTCAATTCCCCTATGCGCTACCAATTTCAGGTCACTCATTGATCGAATCCGCGTCCGCCTCGAATTTCGGACCTATCAACTAAAAACTAGCAGCAATCAGTTATTCCGAAACGGTCGTCTGCCGACAAGTAGCTGTCAGCTGTCAGCTGTCAACTATCCGCTATTCCGATAAGCTCACCATCAAGCCCGGACGGGTGTTTGCATTGAGTCTATTTCAACAATTCCGCGACGACGAAACCAAGGTATGTCCCGAGGGCGTTGCCGACCGACCCCGCCAGCAATCCCGGCAGCTGAAGATCGGGTCTGCCGAGACTCGCCGCACAGACCGGGGCCGAGGTCGCTCCGCCGATATTTGCGTTCGATGCGATCGCGACGATATCCCAATCCTGTTTCAGCAATCCGCCGACGGTGAAGATGATCAGCCCATGCAGAAAAACGATCGCCGTTACCCATCCGAGCAGGACCAGCGCGGCGCTTCCGCTGCTCATCAGCGCGTAAACATCGCAGTATGCGCCGATGACCGCGAGAAACAGCATCAGCAATATCATCGCAACGATCCTTCCGCCGTTGAGCCTTTGAACAAAAGGGACTTGCGCCAGGACGAGCGCAATGGTCGTCAGGATGAGGATCGAAGGAATGCCCGGAATCGCCGCGGCGACCGTCGCCGATACGAACAAAGTTCCGAACCCGAGCGCCGCAAGAATCACCAGATCGTTCAGTTTGATGGTCGCGGCGGACTCGATCGTCCGTTCTCTGATCTCTTCGTCCGAGAGTCCTTCCAGATGCGGGGGTATTCGCCTATTGGAGGGCAAAAGTCGTTGTAGCACGACCGGAATGGCGAGTGTCAGGATCATCCAGACGGTCGTCAGGATGTTGTCCACGGCGTTCACCGCGGCGTAAAGCACGCCGTCCTTGTTGACGCCGTAGCCGAGCGCCACGGCGTTCAGATTGGCGCTGCCGCCGATGTAGGTTCCGGTGTACATTCCGCCGACGGCGTGGGCGAGATTCATATGATCCTGCGGCGCGAAGATCTTGTATCCGACGATCACCCCGATCATCGTCGCCGCCGCGCCGACAAGCATCATCATCATCATCGGCAGTCCCGCGAGTTTCAGGTCCTTGAGCTTTACTTCGAGCAGGAGCAGAAAGATCCCGAGCGGCGCCGCGTACGCGAAGATCCCGTCGTAGAGCGGCGGGGCGTTCGTCGATGACGGGATGATTCCGAGATTCGCGACGATCGCCGCCGCGATAATGACGATCAGGACCGATCCGATGTGTTTGAAAAAACTCTTCCGCGCCAGCCATTCCGAGAAAATAACGAGCAGCAGCAAAACGGTGATGACGTACGTCGGTTCCTGAATAAATGACATAGGCGAATCGGTCGACTGAAAAATATGGCGAATTGTACACCGAATGCGGTCGCGAGTCACCGGAATTCTCAGATCAATCAGGGTTAGCGAGGGAACACCAAGATCGCGTCGCTCACTTTTCGTTCGCCGTCTTTGTCGGACGGGCGGTTCATAATCTTGCCGTCGAGGTACATCGTCGTCGAGCCGCCGCCGTCGAGGTTGAGCGCTTCAACCGCGCCGAGTTCGAGAAGGAGACCGGCAAGTTCCCGCAAGGTCATCCCGACGCTGTAACCGGGCTGGCGTCCGTCCGCTGTAAGCAGCAGTATTTTTCCGCTCTTGAGTTTTGCGATCGCGGTCCGCGGATGACGGGTTTCGGCGAACGACTTCGAGGACTTTTCGCCCTCCCAATCGATCGTGATCTTGCCGTTCGAGATGAGCTGCGGGACGCCGCCGACGATGTCCTCAGCCTTCTTGAACCGCGCGCTCAGTTTTGTCATCGTGCCGCCGATCGTCATCACGTCAAAGATCAGCGTCCGTTCGCCCGAACTCTCCGCCGCGCGCTTTTTCATCGCCTCGACGAGATACTCTTTGTCTGCCGTTTCACCGACGGAAACGATATAACCGTCGGACGGAACCGTCGTGCCGCCCTTGTTTTCAGCCACCTCGACCCGTTTGCATCCAAACTCGCACTGCCGGAATATGAGTTCGGTCGTCACGATGCTGGCCACCGGTGTTTTTCCGATTTCGGGCGTGTAAAGAATTATCTCGTCCTTTTTGCGCTCGCGGTTGATCCCGTCGAATTTCTTCGTTCCGTTGGTGAAAAAGCCGATAGCGCCGTAGGCGTTCAGGCGGCCGAAAATGATCTCGGTCTTCGATCTTCCGTTCAGAATTCCGAGCGCGGAGCGGTCCGCATAGCTGTCGCTCAACAGCCGGCCGTCGATCTTCAGGACACCGGCGGCATCGCCCGCGAACGTGCTGTTGTCGAGTCTGAAGAATCCGGCGTTGATCGCCGCAAGCGCGTTCTTGCGTTTCGCGATCGACGAGGTCGGTTCGACTCCGAGCGCGGAGTCGAACGCGTGAACGATGTCGAGCCGGATCTTCTTCGGGTCGAGGCGCAGAAGATTTGCACGTATCGGTTCGTTCTGAGTTCCGCGAGTCACTTCGGCGTATTCGACGCCGGGCTGAATGACGCGGTACTGCTGCGCCGAAACCGGAATGAGCGCGAACAGTGCAAAAAGGAATACGAAGGCAGTGGCTTTAATCATATGAAAGGTCCGACGATAAACGCCGTTCGACACGACGACCGGGACACGGCTTTGCATTTGTGATCCCAAAACGCGAAAATTTTACCATCACTATGAAACAGATCAGCGAGCGGGTTCAACTCCTCAACGACAAAAATCCGAACACCGGCGGATCTTACGTTCTCTATTGGATGCAGATGTTCAAACGCGTCTCGCAGAACCACGCGCTCGAGGTCGCGATCCGCAAGGCGAACTCGCTGAACGTTCCGCTCGTCGTTTACGAAGGGCTCAAGTATTACTACCCATGGGCAAACGATCGGATCCATACATTCATCCTCGAAGGCGTTGAGGAGAAGCGGCGTGAACTCGCCGCTCGCGGAATCAAGTACATCTTTTATTTGCAGCAAGATGCGGATTCTCCAAAACACACGATCGCGAAACTTTCCGCGGATGCCTGTCTGATCGTCACCGACGACTATCCGTGCTTTATCATTCCGGAGCATAACCGGCGGATCGCCGAACGAGCGCAGATTCAGGTTCTCGCGGTCGATTCAAACGGCGTCATTCCGATGTCGAAATTTGAAAAAGAAGAGTACGCGGCATACACGATCCGGCCCAAGATCAAACGAATGCTCGGCGATTATCTCAAACCGTTTACCGAATCCGAGGTTGCGGTGCGTGCGGACGGACTTGAGGTCGAGTGTCCGGAAACCTTCGTCGGCGATGTTCCGGAACTCGTCGCACGCTGCGCGATCGACCATACGGTCGCGCCGTCGCCCGTTTACAACGGCGGAACGGCGAACGGCCGCGCCCGTTTGGCGAAGTTCGTCAGCGAGATCCTGCCCGATTACGCGACCGCCCGGAACAAACCCGAGCGCGACGGCAGCTCGCGGCTCTCGCCGTATCTGCATTTTGGGTTTTTGTCGCCGGTCGAGGTCGCGCTCGCGGTCGAAACTGCGGATGCGCCGCAGGAGTCAAAGGACGCGTATCTCGAAGAACTGATCGTCAGGCGCGAACTGTCGTTCAACTTCACCCGCTTCAATCCGAACCACGATTCGCTCAAGTCGCTTCCGGATTGGGTGCAGTTGACGATGCGCAAACACGCCGACGACAACCGCGAATACCTTTACACGCTCGAACAGCTCGAGAACGCCGAAACGCACGACGAACTCTGGAACGCGGCGCAGCGCGAACTCGTCAAAACCGGCGAGATCCACAATTACGTCCGGATGTTGTGGGGGAAAAATGTCATCGCCTGGTCCCGTTCGTACGAGGAGGCGTTCGAAACCCTGGTTCATCTCAACAACAAATACGCCCTCGACGGCCGCGATCCGAACAGCTACGCCGGAATTCTCTGGTGTTTCGGCAAACACGACCGTCCGTGGATGGAGCGCCCGGTTTTCGGTACGATCCGTTATATGACCTCGAATTCGACGGGAAAGAAGTTCGATTCAAAGCGATACATTCGTTGGATTTCAGAATTGTGATTTCTGATCGCGGATTACCAAGACTGGATCGATCCCGGAATTTGAAAGATTGAAAAACCAAGCTCTTCTATCCACAGATGAACACGGATGGAGCGGATAAGACAGATCGGGAAAAGGATTCTCTGCCGTGCCCGACTTTGCGGACTCCGCGGGCTTTGCGCGGAATCTCACGCGAAGCTCGCAAAGTTCGCCAAGGACGATCCGCGTTCATCCGTGGACAAGATAGCTTTGGCTTTTCAGTCTTCCGAATTCCGGGATCGATCCTCGCAATCCGCAATCCGCAATCACAAATCCAAATTTCGGCAATCACAATTCCAAAATTCCCCTGATACTTTTTTTTGGTTTGCTGCGCGTTAAAGGTTGCGGGACAGAGATCCGCAATTCTTATACAGGAGCAGTAATTCGCAATGATCAATCATATTTCAGTTGGGGTCGAGAATCCCGAACACGTCGCAAACGTAATGGCCGAGCTCTGGGATGGATACGCTTTTCCGTTTCCGCCGAGTCCGGGCGGGTTTATCGTGTTCGCCGACGACGGCCGGGGTTCGGCGGTCGAATTCGTTCCGGCAAACATCGAACTCATTCCCGGAAAGGGATTTCCGTCCGATGAGAATTTCAGCATCGAGACGCCGACCGAAGAATTCGAGGGAACGTTTCAGTTCGCCGAGATTTTGCCGAAGTACACCTCGGTGCATCTCGCCGTGAACACGCCGCTCAGCGGGGCCGAGGTGAAAGCCGTTGCCGAACGCGAAGGCTGGCGCGTGATGACCGCCAACCGCGGCGGCGGTCTGTTTCAATTGATCGAGGTTTGGGTCGAGAACAGGTTTATGCTCGAAGTTTTCACGCCGGAAATGACGGCCCGCTACGTCGAAATCGTCACGCCGCAAAACTGGGCGAACTTCATTCAAGCGCCGTTTCAGGCGAAACCCGAACGCGCAAACAATCTGAACTTAATCGGCTGAACCGCCGTATAGCAAGACGGCGGCGCCCCAAGTTATTCAATGTTTTGTTCACGCTCTTTTACATTGAAAAACTTTCGCAGCGCCGCCGGTTCCGGCAAATACGAATTTTCACCCCCCGGAGAAAAATCGAGTGTTGCCGGATTTTTTGCGTTCGGGCCCGCATCAATCTTCAGGTTGAGTATTTCCGCCAATTGCCGTTCCAGTCGTAGATCTCGAGGCCCCGGAATCGCTTCTTGTAATCGTAAAACGAATTGCCGTCGTAAATATAACCGTGATAGTAGTATTTTTTCCCGGCAGCCAGGGCGAACTGTAACTCGCGGAGCATCGTCAGAATTCCAAGGCTCCGGCTCGTCTCATCAGGCTCGAACATCCCATAAATACTAGAGATCGATTCGAATCCAACGTCGAAGAACGAAACCGCCATCAAGCGATTGCCGTCGTAGATCGCGCATTCAAGCGCTTCGCAAGGAATGGTTGACGGGTCGGCCGACAGAAAGTCGTAAATTGACTCGGGAACACCCTGATTGAATCGTCGTTTGTGCCGGTGGAAAAGTTCGTGCGTTTCGTCGGAGATCCTCGCGGGACGGAATTGGGTTTCGAGGCCTTCGTTGCGATTCAGGATCCGGCGCTGACTCTTCGAAAAACTGAGTTCCGAAAGATCGACCCGCAACGGAAACACGCGGCGAATCTCCGAACCGTAATAGCCAAGATTATATCGAAAGAAATGTTCGCCGAAATGCCGCCATCCGCGGGCCAGAAGCTGATCCGTTCCTTCCGGTTCGATCTTCGCCGCGAAAAACTGTTCGTTGATAAAGGCGAATTCTTCCACACTCGGAAAATAAAAAGGGCGAAAGGCTCGAACTGCCGATCAGCGACAACTTGCCCGAAACGCCTTCGCCCCTTTCCTGACCCTTTAACTTGCCGCGGCTTCCGCCATCTCTTCCGGATCTTCTTCCGCGACCGCTTCTTCGACGACCGCCGTTTCGATCGGCGCATAGCCCGATTTCATCGCGGCACTGCGTTTATCCGAAGCTTCCTTTGCCTTCAGCATCGTGCAGTTTCCCTCAAAGATCGCCCCGTCCTCGATCACGACCCGGGGCGATTGAATGTTGCCGACGACGCGTGCCGAGCGCCCGAACTCGAGTTTCTCGGTGGCGATGATATCACCGTTCACCGTGCCGCTGACGACCGCCGCGGCGACCGCGATGTTGGCGTCGACCCGGCCCGTCGAACCAATGATGAGCGTGCCGTTTTCCGACGTCACTCGTCCGGTCAGATGCCCGTCGACGCGAAGCATCGCCTGAAAAGCCGTTTCACCAGTAAGCACGGTGCCGTTTCCGACGTAACCGCTAAGGCGTCCCTCCTTGATGTCGCGCGCCATCGATTCGCTTTCCGAGACCGCAGCACGTGCCGGCTGCGCCTGGACGTCCCCTGAATACTGATAAAAATTGCCCGTGTTTTGTTCTTGCGTATTTTCCGTGCCGTTCGGTTGATCTTTGGCCGAACTTCTACCCATTCTGATCATAATTTTCTTCTTTTCCTCCGCTTGATTGTCTTTCGACTCCGATGTCCGATTAGTGATTCAGGGGGACAAAGCTAATCAAGTTGAGCGGTGATCTCAGTTGGTATTCAACTGAAATCACGACAGCTCGTATGTTTCCAGTCAGGACAACAATCATAAAGAGTTTAGTAAAAACTGTCTAGCATTTTTGGGGAGATTTGCACATCGGCGTCCAGCGTGTCAGAATTTCTAGTTCCGGAGGTGGCGTAAGTTGTTTGTAGAGACCAAGACGAAGACAAAACTGCTGAAAAAAATGGGAAAGGCCATTGCCGATTTTCGAATGATCGAAGAGGGCGACAAGATTATGGTCTGTCTCTCGGGCGGTAAGGACAGCTATACGCTGCTCGACCTGCTGCTTGACGTGCAAAAGCGTTCGCCGGTCAATTTTGAAATTTTGGCGGTAAATCTCGATCAAAAGCAGCCGGGATTTCCCGAAGAAGTTTTGCCTGAATATCTTGAGTCGATCGGCGTCAAATACCGGATAATCGAAGAAGACACGTATACGATCGTTAAAGAGCATATTCCGGAAGGGAAGACATTTTGCTCGCTGTGTTCGCGTCTCCGCCGCGGAATCTTGTATTCGGTGGCGATCGAGGAGGGCTGCACGAAGGTGGCGCTTGGGCATCACGCCGACGACATCATCGCAACGTTTCTGCTGAACCTGTTTTTTGTCGGGCAGCTGAAGGCAATGCCGCCGATCCTCCGTTCGGATGCCGGAACGAACACCGTCATCCGCCCGCTCGCGTATGCGCAGGAGAAAGAGATCGCGCAGTATGCGGAAGAACGCGGTTTTCCGATCATTCCGTGCAATCTCTGCGGATCGCAGCCGAACCTCAAACGCGCTCGAGTGAAACAACTCATCAATGAACTCGAAAAGGAAGTTCCTTTTATTCGAAGTTCGATAATGACGGCGCTTTCGAACGTCACGGGCTCGCATCTGCTCGATACGAAGCTTTACGACTTCGAGAATTTCGAGCCTTTGATCAAAATGATCCCGCAAGGCCACGGGAGCATCGAAAAGGAGCTCGACGCCGTTTTCGATCACAGCGAAGAGCACCTCGTCGGTGGCCGGATCCAACCCGTTGTCATCGAATCCCTGATCAATTAAACCCAGAATACGCAATAGCGATCCATTCGGCAGGCCGGCGAGCGGCGTGCCGAAGAAACACGGGTTTAGTTAAACCCGGATTACGCAAACGAAAGTTCGCCCGCGAATTTCCGCGAATCCGGGCGAATAGGATTCTATTCGACTCTTACGGGAACTTGAGCTCCCTTGGGGCGAATGTTTTGTCATCGATCTCGACGTTGTGTTTTACCGACGTCACCGTCGCGATCAGGTCGCCCGTGGACGGTGTCGAATTTACCGTTTTGAACGGGAGTTTGATCCCGTCAACTTCCCGATAATCGGAGTAGACGATCGAGTAGGGCAGTGACGAATCGCTCGTGCTCGACGGAACGACGCCGCGGCGTTTGATCAGCAAGAACGTCTTCGTCGAATAGAGTTCGGTAAACTTCGTCCCTTTTTCAGGCGTAAACTCGACTGCCCAGCATTCTTCATCGCCGACCTTTTCCGTCCCTTTGACCTCGACCGACTTGAAGTTCGTTTTCCAGTTCAACGGCGCGTAAAAATCGCTGCCGATCTTCGTATCCTCGAGTTTTTTGCCGGAGTATTTTTCGACCGGCGCAAACGTATAAACTTCCTCGCCCGACGTTCCGTCGAAGAAATCAAAGCCTTTCGCGACAACCTTCCCGAGCGCGGTCATCGTCGTTTCGGTCGCCGATTTGTTGGGAAACTTCGCGTACGTCGTCGCGCTGCCCTGCATCCCCTGGTTGACAATGTCGAGGTCGACGATCATCACGCGCGACTTGATCTTGCGCCAATTCGCTTCACCGCCGAGCGCTTCGACGGTTTTCGCCATCAGTTCATCGACCGCGATCTTTGACGCCGCATCGGCATCCGGGTCGAGACGGATGAACGTCGGCTCGCCCTGGGGCTGCGCCAACGTGATCGCCGTGACTTTGCCGTCGGTCCGCGTGACCTTCAGCGAAAAATCCTCAGGAAGCGGATTCATCCGATAAACGTCCTTGGATTTTTCGGCGAGGAAATACGGCTGCTGCCCTTCGACAACAAGCGCGACCTTGCCATCGACTTCCTTGACCTCGACAACGGTCGCCCCTTTCTCGACGCGGTATTTTCCGATCAATTCCTTAAGACTTTCGTTGTTGGCCGGGACCGTCGTTGCGGCGACTTTTGGCAACGTGAAGTCCCCCTGCGGCTGTTCGAGAAAAAGCGAATCGTCCTTGAAAGTGATGAAAAAGCCGTCAGGGGCACCGGTCAGTTTGTACTTGCGGCCGCCGACGTTTTCAAGCACGTAGGTCGGCTGGTTCGGGACGATAGCGGCGAGCTTTCCGTCTTCGAGCTTCACTTCGAGATCGAAACCGGCCGCCTCGAAGCGGTATTTTCCGACTTCCTTCGCCAGAGAATCGGCCGAAACCGCGACCGTTTTGTTCGGATTTCCGAGAATGTTCTCCCAAACGATCGACATCAGTTCGCTTCCGAGCGGCGAACCCGAAACGTTCGTAAGCATCACGAAGCCGAGCTTCTTTTCGGGGATCATCGCGACCAGCGCGTTAAAACCGTCGATGTTGCCGCCGTGTTCGAGCACTTTCAGCCCGTTCCAATCGCGGACGAACCAGCCGAGACCATAGGCGATCTTGCCGTTCGGCACGACGTTCATCTGCTTCTTGGTCCATTCCTCGTAGCTCTTTTCGCTGACCAGACGCTTGCCGTCGACGGTGCCGCCGCTGATCACGAAGTTGAGCCATTTCGTCATATCGCGCGCCGACGAGTTGATCGCGCCGGCCGGCGCGACCTGATCGATGGAGCGGAACGGCAGTCTTCGAGTTTCCTTGGTATCGAAGTTGTATTCATAGCCGAACGAATAGTCCTTTGCCTTTTGCATCGCGCGCAGATCCATTGTCGAATTCGTCATTCCGAGCGGTTTGAAGATCCGCTTCGGAACAAACTCTTCCCACGGCGTCTTCTGGGTCTGCGCAACGACCTCGCCGGCTGCGGCGAACATCACGTTGTTGTAAAAGAACTTCTCGCGCAGTTTCGCCATCGGTTTCGCGCTGCCGACGACCTGGATCAGTTCCTGGCGGGTCAGTCGGCCGGTCACCATCGCGAGGTCCGTTCGGTTAAGACCGGACGAATGGTCCATCAGATCGCGAACCGTCATATTCTTGTCCGTTTCCGAATCCTGCATCTTGAAATACGGCAGGTATTTCCGCGGACTCGCCTCGAGATCGACCTTGCCCTCGTCGGCTGACATCAGGACGCTGAGCGCAGTGAAAGCCTTCGTCGCCGAACCGATCGCAAACTGCGTATCGGGCGTCACCGGCACCTTGTTCTCGAAGTCCTTATATCCGAGACCCTTCATAAAGATGATCTCGCCGTCCTTGACGATGGCGAGCGACATCCCCGGAATGCCGAGCGCCTGACGCCGCGTTTCGGTCTTTTCCTCGATGGTCTGCAGCGCTTTCGCGAGATCGGCCGATGGCTGAACCGCTGCCGACTGGGCCCGCGCGGACTGCGGAACGGCAGCCGTAAATAGCGAAAATAGTAAAGTTAAAGAAAGAAAAATGCGTATCGTTCGTTTGTTTGTCATTCGTTGTCTCCGATAATAATTGGTTGATGCCCCAAGCGGTTGATACGGAAGAAGCCAGGTGAATGTTCCGGAAACCGGAGGTTTGAAAAACCCCGCGGAGTCTTGCCCTGAACCCTGCAAGCGACGCTGATTTTGTTGAGTTGCTTGCGGCTTGCCGCCCGGATGTGCGGAAAGGCTCGGCCTTTCCTGGAGCGGCTTCTCGATCAAAGCGGCTGCGCCGTCGATCTCGGGCGTGCGGCACAGCCGCGGGAATTCGGGAACGTTGAACGGAAAAGCCAAGCTTTTCCTCACATCCGGGCGGCAAGCCGCATTGAGTGGCGCAAATCCCAACCCCGGAATCCCAAATCGCGAGCTTTGAAAAACCGACCTGGTGTGAAATCAGATCGCGTTTTCTCCACAGATGAACACAGATTGACGGGATGGAGCGGATTTGATTCACTCACTGGAGACAACGAGAACCTCTCGAAACGCTGATCTCGAAGCATCAGCTTCTATCCGATTTATCTGTGTTTATCTGTGTCAGAAACGACGTCGGGCCGTCGTTAAGGCAGGTTTCTGGGAGCTCCCACAGGTTTTTGTTCGGAACCTGATAACTGGAATATCGGGAATTTGGGATCTGAATGATGGGTTAGCGCAAACCCCAACCCCGGAATCCCAAATCGCAGCGACCGTTGAACGATTCCCGCGGATTCCCTATGACTGAATCCGGCGCTTCAGGCGCTCCGCTTCAAGCAACGCAACGCGGCCGATTCCGCCGAGCATCATCCGCACCGGTTTGTTCCGGCTGAACGCCGACGCGACCGCATAAAGCGTTCGCGGGGAGAACTGCGGGCGATTGTAGATGGCGAAGATGGGCTCCCAGCTTTCGGGTCGGAGTTTGCTTTTGAACGCGTCGAGACCATCGAAATTGTAGAAGCCGCGCGCATAACGCCGCATCGTTTCGAGCAGGATCCGGAGCCAAAGCGGGTTTTCAAACGGATCGATCCGCGCCCGCGTCGAAAGCGGCGAGAGTCCGAGCGTCGCATACTCGAAACCGTCGCGGCCGAGCGTGCGCATCGCGGTATCGATCAGCAACTCGATCGTCCCGTTCGGCGCGCCGGGCCGATGTATGAACTGCTCGATAAGAAAGCCGTTGCGGGTCGCGATCGGGGATAGAAGGACGAATCCGTCTACCTCGCCGTTGCGTTCGGCGACGAAGACGCGGCGGTCGAAGATGCGGGTCAGCGTGTCCGGCTCGACCATAAAGTGGAGCGGCGGCAAGCCCTTTCGCGAAAGCCAGAGTCCGACGACCTCAGTCAGCCGCGGATTATCGAAGACGTCGCCGAGCGGCCATTCAGAGACGGTCACGCCCTTGTTCCGCGCGCGGTTGATCTGCGCCCTCAGCGACTTGTCACCCGAAACGATGTCGGGCCATCCCGCGGGATTCCAGACCGGTTGCGCGCCGAGCAGTACCCGAGCGTGGCGTCCGGAGTTTTTCAACACCGATTCAAGCCGCGCCTCGGCGGCGAGGTAGCAAACTCTTTCCGCGGTCCTCGCGGCATCATTTTCGAATTCTTCGATGATCTCGGGAAGGCGTTCGGCGGCGCAAACGGGCGCTCCGGCAACGACTCGCACACCGGCGGCCGAAACGTAACCGACGACGGAATCCTCGTTCGCCGAAAACCAACGGCGAATTCCGGGGTTGAGGATCTGGTACGAAGTGGTGTTCCAGCCGAGTTTCAGGATCAGCCGTCGCGCCTTGCGAATGTCGTCCGAAATGTCACCCGGTGTAAGAGGCATGCTTCATCGACACTAACATAGTCCGAAGCCGGAAAATACGACGGATCGGTCGCGAGCCTGATTCGGGTCAGTTACGGAGCGACTCGAGGTCGCGGATTATGACTTTCAGCCTCTGAAGCAGAAGATCGACCTCGGCCGCCGTGTTGTAGCGGCCCAGCGAAAACCTTATCGAGCCCATTGCCTGTTCATACGGGATGTTCATCGCCTGCATCACAGGCGATGCAGTCCGGGTGGCGGCGTTGCATGCGGAGCCGGTCGAGACGGCGATCCCAACCGCATCGAGCCGCGCCAGGATCATCTCGCCGTTCAGTCCGTTGAAGGAAATGTTCGCCGTGTTCGGCAGTCGAATTTCACGGTCCGAGGCTCCGTTTAACCGAGAATTTGGAAATTTTTGCAAAATTTCGTTTTCCAGGCGGTCGCGCAGGCCGCGCACGCGTTCCATCGGACGAAGGTCGCGGACAAGTTCGGCGGCTCTTCCAAGGCCGGCGATCTGGTGCGTCGCCTCGGTGCCGGCCCGGCGTCCGCGCTCCTGCCCGCCGCCGATCGAACGCGGTGCCAGGCGGACGCCGTTTCTGACATAGAGGGCGCCGATTCCTTTCGGGCCGTGGAATTTGTGGGCGGAAAGAGAGAACAGATCGACCGCGGTGCTGTTCAGATCGACGGAGATCTTGCCGACGGCGTTGACGCCATCGACGTGGAACAGCGCGTCTGAGCTTGATTTGACGATCCCGGCGAACTCGCTGATCGGGAAGAGTATTCCGGTCTCGTTGTTGGCGAGCATTATTGAGACGATCGCCGTGTCGGGGCGAAGCTCGCGGCGCAACTGCTCCGGATCGAGTCGCCCGTCAGAATCCACGTCGAGCCAGGAGACCGCGACACCTTGCAGTTCCAGGAGTTCGCAAGCTTTTCTGACCGCTTCGTGCTCGACCCGCGTTGTCACAACATGGCGCTTTCCTGGACTTGCTTCAAGCGCGCCGATGAGCGCCCAGTTGTCGCTCTCGGTTCCCCCGGACGTAAATACGATCTCGTCGGGCGACGCCGCCCCGATTAACGAGGCAACCTCTTCGCGCGATCTGTCAACTATCATTCGAGCTTCGCGCCCGGCGGCGTGGGCGGACGAGGGGTTCCCGTAAGTTGCGCCAAGCAGCGGGATCATTGCCTCAAGGGCCTCGGGGGCGACGGCGGTGGTCGCGTTGTTGTCGAAATAAATCATAGACATTGATTGATAATTGTTAATGGTTATTTGATAATGTCAAACTGTCCGGTACAAACTTCAAGAGAGATCTGGAATGCCTCCGAAGAGGATTTCGCGACCCGGAAAGAGCATTTAACGCGTGAAAACAACCTTAAGAATTACTGAGACAGCCGGCAGGTCGTGGGAAATCGACCTCGCGCCCGAGGTCGTTTACACGATCGGTCGCGCGAAAGAGAACAATATCGTTCTGAACGATCGCCGCGTTTCGCGCCACCACGCGCAGATATATGCCGATGGCGACAGGTTCAAACTCGTCGACGGCGTGATCGAGAACGGCGAGATCAAACGGAGCGTGAACCGGGTCATCATCAACGGGCTTCCGATGTACGAAAAGGTCCTCGACGAGGGCGACATCGTGACGATCGGCGAGAGCCGGCTTGTCGTTCATCGCTCGCCCGAGCCCGTAGTTCCTGCGTTTCAAACGCCGGTGCCGCCCACCGCCGAGTCTCCGGCCGGAGTAACGGCACCGGCGCCACCGCCGGTCGAGACCGCGCTGAGGTACGACGATCAGCCGCTCGGTCACACGCAAATGCTGCTTTCCGCGGAGAAGATAATCGGCAAAAGCGTGACATCGATCGAAGCCGAGCTGACGACTCCGGCGGAGCTCAAAATGCTGCGGCGCAAAGCCCAGACGCTCGAAATGCTCTACGAGCTCAGCAAAACGCTCGGGAACGTCTTCGACCTGAAAGAGATCTTTATGCGCGCCACCGATCTCATCTTTCGAGGAACTCCGGCCGACCGCGTCGTCGCGCTGCTCGCGGATGAGACGATCGACGGAAAGATCCTTGATTATTCGCTCGTACCGATCGCGATGAAGGTGCGCGACGAGCAGCTGGCGAAGTTTACGGAAAAGATGACCGTCTCGCGGACGATAACGCAGCGCGTGATGCGCGAAAAGGTCGCACTTCTGTCTCAGGACGCAAAAACTGACGAGAAGTTCGTCGGCGCCGAGTCGATCGTTTCGCAAGGCGTGCGTTCAACGATTTGCGCGCCTCTGATCACCGAATCCAATGTTCACGGCGTCGTGTACGCGGACCGTCTCGATCCGTTTGCGACATTCACTCCCGACGACCTTGAACTGATCTCGGCGGTCGCCGCGCAGACGGCGGTTTCGGTCGAAACGGTCAAGGCTCACAAGCGTCTCGCACGAGAAGAAGTGGCCCGCGCGAACTATAGCCGGTTCATGCCCGAGTACGTTGTAAAACAGTTGCTAGAAAACCCCAATTCGTTTAGACTGGGTGGCGTTAATCAGAAGATAACGGTGTTGTTTGCGGACATTCGGGGCTTCACTTCGATTTCTGAACGTGAGAATCCGGAGAAGATCGTCGGGATTCTCAACCGCTATTTCACGGCGATGAGCGAGATCATTTTCGCGTACGGCGGAACGCTTGATAAATACATCGGCGACGGTTTGATGGCGCTTTTCGGCGCGCCGACCGCGTCCCCTGAAGATCCCAAGAATGCGTTGACCACCGCCGTCGCGATGCAAAAGCGGTTGGTGCTTCTTAATCAGGAGTTAATTGCCGAAGGGTTGAATTCGATTGAGATCGGCATCGGAATGCATACCGGTCTGGCGACGGTCGGATACATCGGTTCCGAAAAACGAAGCGAATATACCGCCATCGGCGACACCGTGAATCTGGCCGCGCGTCTCGAACAAAACGCGAAGGGCGGGCAGATTCTGATCAGCGACGCGACGGCGGCCGAATGCCGCGACCTGATTCCCCTGATCCCCCACGAGCCGCTGACGGTAAAAAACCGCTTGCAACCGGTCACGCTGTATGAAGTAAAATGGAATTAAGATCTGATTCGTGGTCTCGAAAAATGTCGGTTTTGGCCGACCGCTTGTGAAGGTTCTTGATTTTCCTCGAATATGCGGATTTCGTCACTCAAAAAACTGGTTACCGATCTGATGGCGATCGATATGGGAACGTCCAGCACGATAATCGCCGTCCGCGGGCGCGACATCGTTTTCGACGAACCGTCGTATATCGCCGTCAATGAACTGAGCAACGAGGTCGTGGCATTCGGCCAGGAAGCGTACGATATGATCGGCCGCGAGGGCCGCGACATCACGGTCGTCGCGCCACTCAGCGGAGGCGTTGTCGCGGATTTTGAGAAAACGAAACGGATGCTCGCCAATTTTGTCCGTAAGTCGAAGTCGGGCGGCTCGCAGGTCTCGACGCAGGCGGTAATGAGCATCGTCTCGGACGTGACCCACGTTGAGCAGCGAGCACTGATGAACGCCGCGGAAGAAGCGCATATCGGCAAGGTCCACCTCGTCGAAGAAGGGCTCGCGGCGGCGTTTGGCGCAGGCGTGTCTCCGACGGACAAGCGTGCCTCGGCGGTCGTCGATCTCGGAGCGGGGACGACCAACATCGCGATCATCGCCAAAGGAACGGTGATCAGTTCGACATCGGCGCGGATCGGCGGCAACGAGATCAATACCGCCCTGGCCACACATATTCGGCGGCATCGCGGTCTTCAGGTCGGCGAGGAAACGACGGAGAACCTCAAGACCAAGTTTGCCTCAGCTTATTTGCCCGAAGATATTTCGCAGACGATCGAGATTCGCGGTCGCGACGTCCAGACCGGAAGTCCCGGAGCGGTCGATATCACGACCGGCGAGGTCTACCCTGTCGTCGAGGCGATCGTGCGCCGCCAGGCCCAAATGATCAGCGACACATTGACGGAATTGCGGCCTGAGGTTGCGGCGGACATCTACGACCGCGGCGTGATTCTGACCGGCGGCGGGGCGCTGATGAACGGCATCGATCAGTATCTCCGCGGTTTCGTCAATCTGCCGATAACGATCGCCGATGAGCCGCGGTTTGCTACGGTTCGCGGCCTTCTGAAGATGTTCGACGAGCCGGAACTCCTCGATCGCGTATCGCGAAACGAATTAAGTCTCCTTCAGAACGCCGAAATTCCGTTTGAAGCCTAGTTCGATTCGGCCGCGCGGCGAGGCGGCGGGTCTGTTTTCCGGGTTGCCGGAGCCCCCAATCGAAAATCCCCAATCAACTGATGTTTGGTTTTCTCGAAATACTAAAACGTCAAATGCTTCTGGCGCGCGTTTTGGGCATCCCCGTACGCATCGACCTGCGCTGGCTGTTGGTTTTCGTTCTGATGTCGCTGGTCACGGCCGCGAATCTCTCGCCTCGTTATGTCGAAAACGCCGGGCTCAGCCTCGCACTCGGTGCGGCGACGACGATCGTTCTTTTTCTTTCGATATTTCTCCACGAACTCGCCCACTCGCTGGTCGCGCGATTAGAGGGCGTCGAAGTCGTTGAAATCGTGCTGCATCCGTTCGGCGGACTGGCGCGTTTCCGTCGCGAGCCCGACACGCCGCGCGCCGAGTTCAGGATCGCAATTGCCGGCCCGGCGGCGAGTTTTCTGCTCGCGTTGTTTTTCGCGGCAGGAGTGGCGGCGACGAGCACGCTCGAAAACGAGACGTTGAACATCCTGTTGTTTCTGCTCGCCTTATGGAACTTCATGCTGGCGGCCTTCAATATGTTTCCGGGCTATCCGCTCGACGGCGGCCGCGTTCTCAGGGCCTACCTTTGGCGACGCGGGACCGACCTGAACGAAGCGACCATTCTCACCGGCCGGTTCGGCAAGGTAATCGCGTCCGTCCTGATCGCGTTCGGGATCTTAGTCGCCGTTTTCCGGGGCGATCTTTTCACGGGTTTCTGGTCGGTTCTGGTCGGCGTGTTTCTGTTTGACTCGGCGCGCGGGATAATCGCGGAGGTCGAGAAGTTCGACGGAATGATAGTCGAAGAAGCGATGGAACTTCCGGTGACCGTTCCGCCGGAAATGAACGTCCTTCAGTTTGTCGACACGGTCCTGCCGCTGCACCGGCGGACGGTCTTTCTCGTATCGGGCAACAAGCAGTTCTACGGCGTACTGATGCTCGAAGATCTGAAGAAACATCGGCGCGAGGAATGGCGCGAGATCCGCGTCAGGGACGCGATGAGGCCGGTCGAGCCGGACTTTTTCGTCGAGACGGACGCGCCGCTTGCCGACGCGAAAATCCTGATGCGCCAAAACGGCATCAATGCGCTCGGCGTCGTTGATTCGCGGGGCCAACTTGTGGGCTTTCTGCAACGGGGACGGATCCGGAAACGCAACTAGACGGAACGCAAATTGCATCAAATTACTTCGTCTCACAAACGGACCGGCGGGAACCGGATCACAAATTCATCAGAAATTGATATTATTGTCCGGGGAATTTCCGATCGATGCAGATAACTGAGTACATTCCGACGATGAATACGGCGCGCAGCGTGATCGATATCGCGCTCGTGTTCGTCATCGTCTATGTGGTTCTCAAACTGCTTCGCGGAACGCGGGCCGTGCCGACCGTCGTCGGAATGGTCGTGCTCGCACTACTTTACTGGATGGCGGTCGCGCAGGATCTGTTCACGCTCGAATTCGTTTTGCGGTCGGCGGTTTTCGTTTACCCGTTTCTGATCATCGTGCTCTTTCAGTCGGAGATTCGCCAGGCGCTGATCTACTTTGGGAACCGGCTCAGGTTTCCGATTCTTCGCCGGCAGCGCGGACTCGGAGAGAGCATTTACGACGAGATCGTGCTCGCGGTGACGACGCTTGCGTCGGACAAGATCGGCGCGCTGATCGTGATCGAGCGGAACGTCGGGCTTCGGAATCTCATCGATGCCGGCGTCCAACTCGACGCAAAGCTGAGTTATGACCTGTTGGTCACGATGTTCCACACCTCGACGCCGCTGCACGACGGCGCCGCCGTTATTCAGCGCGACCGGATCGCCGCCGCGTCGGTTTTTCTGCCGCTGACGAAGAACGCGTCGATCTCGCGTGATCTCGGAACACGACACCGTGCGGCAATCGGCGTGACCGAAGGTTCGGACGCGATCTCGGTCGTGGTTTCCGAGGAAACAGGTTTGATAACTTTCGTCGAGAACGGGGTGATGAAGCGCAATCTCGACCCCAACCAACTTCGCACTCTGCTTCTGAACGCGATGGAGATTCCGATGGTCGAGCGCAAGCGCGAAACGACAAAGACAATGGCGCCCGAGGAAAACGCGGTTTGAATAGCGGCGATTTGGAAATACGCTTCCGACTCGAACAGAAGCACGGATAACGAATGAATCTTGGTGAACTAAACAAAAACGAGCGGCGCGGATTTTTCGTCAGAATCATTCGGAAGATCTTTGTTGAAGACTGGATGATGAAGCTCATCGCGCTGGTGATCACGCTTGCGCTGTGGTTCGGCGTCTCCGGACTGCGCGAGCCGAAGACCGAGCGTTTGCGGAATGTGTCGCTGAGTATGCGCGTTTCGAACGATGTCGAGATCACGAATTCACCCGTAAAGGAGATCGATATCGTCGTTACCGGCGATGACCGCAAGATCGCTCAGATAAACAAAGAGAATCTGATCGTTTCGCTTGATCTTACGGAGTCACTGGCGGGAGACAGGAGCGTGCAGATCTCGCCGGAGAACATCAACATCGATCTGCCGACGGGTGTGAAGATCGTCGATATTCAGCCCGACCGCATCGCCGTAAAACTTGAAAAGGTCGAGGAGCGCGAAGTGCCGGTAAAAGTCGAAACGGAAGGCGCTTTGCCTGAAAACCTCGAGATCTACCAAGCGACCGCGGTCCCCGGCAAGGTGCGTATCCGCGCGCCGGAAAGCTACATCAAGTCGCTCGATCTGATCTCGACCGAACGCATTGACATCGGCGGCAAGTCGGCGGATTTCACCGAGCGGCAGGTTTCGTTGGTCGTTCTGAGTCCGAAGGTTAAATTGATCGATACGATCGTTGATGTCATTGTCCGGATCGGCGAAAAGCGGGTCGAACGGATGTATTCGATCCCGGTTTTCGGAGACGAAGCCGGTCGTACGGCGAAGATCGTTGTTTTTGGACCGCGGTCGCTGGTCGAAAATCTGAACGGCGAAAATATCCGGGTTGAAACCTTCAGAGGTGAAACAGGCGAGCAGGTTCTGAATGTCACGCTGCCGGCCGACGTGCAGGACCGGATCGAGATCCGCGAAAAGAGACTGGTGAAAAAGTCCTGACCTCGACTACTAATAGATCTCGAACGAATACTCGACCATCTTGACCACCGCATACGGAACGCCGTTTCGCGTCGCGGGTTCGTATGTGATGCCGCGTGCCGCGCTGAGAGCCTCTTCATCGAGTCCGTAACCCAATGACTTGACGATAAATGCCTGAGTGACCTTTCCGCTCACGTCGAACAAGACAAGCACCCTGATCACACCGCTGACGTTGTTGTACCGCGCGTTGTTGGTATACGCGGGACGAGGCTTCGCAATGACCTTAACCGGTGTCGTCACGGCGCCGTCTTCCGTTTGATTTGCGGGGCCGATTCGGTTCCCCGAACTGAAGTAGCGATACAGGCCCCTGACCCCGACGAGTTTTTCGGTCTGCACCTCTACTTGCGACTTGCCCGTGCAGCTCGCAATGCAGGCCTCGAGCGTTTTTACCGCACGTTCGAGGAGCGCCAGCGCGTCCGGTCCGGGTGAATCATTGGGAACTTCCTTGCCGAACATCGCGACCAAAATGTCAGCCTGCAGAGCGTAGGCAACCGCAAAGTCCTTGTCCGCCGAGATCGAAGCTTCGACGTCCTTTAAGGCGTCGTCCAGTTTTCCGTCCCAATACCGCCCGGTTCCTCGAAGAAAATAGGCCGGCGCGTTTTTCGGGTTTAGTTCGATCGCCTTTGTCAGAACGGAGCGCGCCTTTCCCGGATTGTTTCCGAGGAGAAGAACAAATCCGTAATTGGTGAGGATCGTCGTGTCGTTCGGCGCGAGCTTGACTGCCTTTTCAAGCGCTTTTTGAGCGGACTTGAGATCATCGATCTTCATATAGGCCAGTCCGATGTAGTTCCAGACCCGTGCGTCGTTCTTGAGGTCCGACTTGCTCAACCTTTCAAGAACGACGATTGCGCTCGCAAAGCTTCCATTGCGGTAGAGCTCGATCGCCCGGTCGAGCTCCGACGTCTGTCCGAAAACCGAAATGGAAATGGCGAGGATCAAAAGGATCGCTTTCATGATAAAAAGTGTAAACCCGAAACGCGCGTCGGAACAAACGCCAAGCCAAAATCCGAAATCGCGACTCGGGCAGGTTGAAAAACAAACGCTTCTCTGTTCACAGATGAACACGGGTGGACTGGATGATTGCGAAAAAAGAGCGCATCGCCCTGTGCGAGAGACGACTTGCGAGCGTCAAGCGTCTGCCGATGTCGCCTGATCGCTGCTTTGCGGGCTCCGCGTACTTTGCGTGAGGTCCCGCGCAAAGCACGCCAAGATCGCAATAAATCGCCAACTCCCAAATCGGGAGGTTTGAAAAACCCCGCGGAGTCTTGCCCTGAACCCTGCAAGCGACGCTGATTTTGTTGAGTTGCTTGCGGCTTGCCGCCCGGATGTGCGGAAAGGCTCGGCCTTTCCGGGAGCGGCTTCTCGATCAAGGCGGCTGCGCCGCCGATCTCGAGCGTTCGGCACGGCCGCAGGAACCAGGGAACTTTGAACGGAAAAGCCAAGCTTTTCCGCACATCCTGGCGGCAAGCCGCATTGAGTGGCGCAAATCCCAAATCGCAATTTCCTCGATCGTTTCTTACAATTCAAGGCGATTCGCGGACAAGGAAATGGCGGACACCAGAAGCGTCCGCCATTCCAGGATCAATCCAAGATCAATCCAAAATCCAAAATCCAAAATCAAAAATCCAAAATCGTCACACTCCCGCCCCGTGGCATTTTTTGAATTTCTTGCCCGAGCCGCAATAGCACGGTTCGTTCGGCTTGACCTTCGGTTGATCGCGCTTGAACGGCGTGTGCCGGGCTGCTTCGGCGCCGGCGACGTCGGCCGTCGCCATCGCACCGGTAAATGCCATTCCGGCCGCTTGCCGGCGAGCCCGCTGGCGCTCGAGCCGTTCGAGCCGCTCCATCTCGGCCTGTTCGTCCTTGACGACGATCTCGAGATTGAAGAGCGCCTTCGCCGTGTTCGTATCGATGCGATCGAGCATATCCTGGAACATGTCGAAAGACTGCTTTTTGTATTCGACGAGCGGATCCTTCTGGCCGTAACCGACGAGCCCGATGCCCTGTTTCAGGTGATCGATCGACAGCAGATGATCTTTCCACTGCGTGTCGATGATGTTGAGCATAATGTAACGCTCGTAAGCCCGAAGGCTTTCCGCGCCGGCAAGTTTCTCTTTCTCCTCGTAGTCGGCGATGGCCTTCGCCCAGACCGCATCTTCGATCTCTCCGGGATTCATCGACTTGTAATCGACATTCGCGTCGCGCGCCGGATCGACCGAGTAAATGCTCTCGATCTCGGCGGCGTACGTGTCTATCTCCCAGTTCTTCGGATCGGTCTGCGGATCCAGGAAACTAAACGTCAGATCGTGCAGAAGATCGCGCGCGACGCCGGTCTCGCCGAGCAGATACTCGCGGTGTTCCGGTTCGAACATCAACTGACGGCGCAGGCCGTAGATCGTCTCGCGCTGCTTGTTCATCACGTCGTCGTATTTGAGAACGTGTTTGCGCGTTTCGAAGTTGCGCGCTTCGACCGCCTTCTGCGCCCGCTCGATCTGTTTCGAAACGGTTCGCGATTCGATCGCGACGCCTTTTTCCATCCCGAGCCATTCCATCATCGAACGAACCTTGTCGCCCGCGAAGATGCGCATCAGGTCGTCTTCGAGCGAGAGCACGAAGCGCGACGATCCGGGATCGCCCTGACGGCCAGCGCGGCCGCGGAGCTGATTATCGATACGGCGCGACTCGTGACGCTCGGTTCCGAGGATGTGGAGGCCGCCGACGGCGACGACCGCCTTGTGCTCTTCATCGACGACGCGTTTCGCTTTCACGAGCTGTTCGTTGAGCTGCTCCTCGGTCGCTTCGTCGGGGTTGATCTCCATCCGCTTCAGATATTCGCGGGCAAGAGTCTCCGGATTGCCGCCAAGCAGAATGTCGGTTCCGCGGCCGGCCATATTGGTCGCGATCGTGACGGCGCCTTTGCGTCCGGCCTGCGCGATGATCTCGGCTTCGCGTTCGTGATATTTCGCGTTGAGAACGTTGTGCGGCACGCCGATCTTCTTCAGCTTTTCGGCGACGAGTTCCGAATTTTCGACCGAAACCGTACCGACCAGAACCGGCTGCCCTTTGGCGTGCAGTTCTTTGATCTCATCGACGACCGCGTCCCATTTCTCGGGCAGCGTACGGTAGATCATGTCCGAGTTGTCCTCGCGGACCATCGCTCGGTTGGTCGGGATGATGACGACGTCGAGGCCGTAAACCGTGCCGAATTCTTCCGCCTCGGTCTCGGCGGTACCCGTCATACCGCTGAGCTTTTCGTACATTCGGAAGTAGTTCTGAAGCGTGATCGTCGCCAGCGTCTGGTTCTCGCGCTCGATCTTCACGCCTTCCTTCGCCTCGACGGCCTGGTGAAGACCGTCCGACCAGCGGCGGCCCTGCATCAGGCGGCCCGTAAAGTCGTCGACGATGATGACCTCGCCTTCCTGAACGACGTAATGGTGGTCGACTTTGTAAAGCGTATGCGCTTTGAGAGCTTGCTCGACGCAGTGCAGGATCTCCATACTCGACGGATCGTAAAGGTTCGAAACGCCGAGGAGCTTCTCCGCCTTCGTCACGCCCTGTTCCGTCAGGACCGCCGAATGGTTCTTCTCGTCGAGAAGATAATCGCCGGTCGTGACCTTTGTTTCTTCATCCTTGTGGCCTTTCTCGAAGCTCGGAATGATCTGGTTGGCGACGTAATACTTGTCGGTCGCTTCGTCGGATGCGCCCGAGATGATGAGCGGCGTGCGGGCCTCGTCGATTAGGATCGAGTCGACCTCGTCGATGACCGTAAAGTAGTGATCACGCTGGACCAGCGATTCGACGTCGAACTTCATATTGTCGCGAAGATAGTCGAAGCCGAATTCGTTGTTCGTCCCGTACGTGATGTCGCACGCGTATGCATCCCGGCGCTCGATATCGTCCATATCGTTTTGGATACAGCCGACGGTCAGTCCGAGAAACTTATGGATGCGGCCCATCCATTCGGCGTCGCGCGAGGCGAGATAGTCGTTGACCGTGACGATGTGCACGCCGCGGTCTGTCAGGGCGTTGAGATACGATGGCAAGGTCGCGACGAGCGTCTTGCCTTCACCCGTTCTCATTTCGGCGATGCGGCCCTGATGGAGCGCGACGCCGCCGATCAACTGAACGTCGAAGTGACGCATTCCGGTGACGCGGACGGACGCCTCGCGCATCGCGGCGAACGCTTCGGGAAGAATCTCGTGGAGCGCTTCCTGTTCACGATTGCGGCGTTCCGTCTGATCCTCGATTCCTTCGATGGCACGTGCGATCCGTTCCTTGAATTCGACCGTTTTTGCCTTAAGCTCTTCGTCCGAAAGCTTTTGCATCGACGGCTCGAGATCGTTGATCTGAGCGACGGTCGGCTTAACTTTCTTCAGAAAGATGTCGCTGCTGCTGCCGAATATCTTCTTTACCCATTTATCTGCAAAACTATTGACTGGCATAATGTTTGGAGTTCCGCCTTCAGGCGGCAATTCTTAGATCCCCTAAAATTCCCAAAAAATTCGATCCGGGCCGTCCGGCCCATCTTTGGATCGATCCATTGTTTTCCGAGGCACTCGCCCCGGCCGTTTGCTAGTTGGATTTGGAATTGGGGTCGTCGATCGACGAGCGCGGAAGATTCGTGGCGATGAAGATCTGATTGTCGGTGCGCGAAACGGATGTGTTTTTCGCGATCGCGCGCCGCAGCGCGGCGGCGGCGGCCTTTTCAGAACGATTGATGTCGGCGGCGACCTTGTCGCCAAAGAGCCCGGCGTCCGTGCCGTTTCCGTCCGTGAAGGCCGCATTTAACGCAAATCCCGCATCGGAGACGACGATCTTGAAACCGATCTTTTTCGAGCCTTCGTCGCCGAGTCCGGCGGAGGATGCGCTCTCAGAAAAGACTCTCGCGAGATTCTCAACCCGAGAAACTATCGGACGGCCGAAAAACCGGTCCTTTTCAAAAATGCCCGACCGCTCGCAGTTTGCGGATCCGTCGCTTTTGCAGAAGGTCAGTCCTTCGATCTCGCAGGAGCGCGCGGCGCTCCAATCCAGGGCGGATCGGGTCGAAAGCGCACGGATGATATCGTCCGCCACCGTTGTGAATGGGTCTTCGTCAGGCTTCTTGTCAAGATCGTCCTCGACCTCGAACTCGTTGACCAGTTCAAACCGCGGCGTGAGTGCGGCCTGCGCGAACACGGAAGGCGATCCGCCGACGAGCACGAGTCCGAGATAAACGCTCAGTGTCGTCAGAAACAGGATCGAATTGTTCGCCTTTCGATTGGTCATTTTCTTTTGCCGTCCCGGCGCTTGCCGAGCAAGCGAAAATAAATCATAAACTTTTTGCCGGTTCGCGTCACCCCAAAATTCTCAGATGTTCGTCAAAAGCCGGAAAAGCGGCAAGCCCGAGGACTATGCCGCAAATCAAAACGCGAATTACCCGTCTAAAGTTCATTTGCCCGAACTATCGGAACTCTTCACGACCTGCGCCGCGCTGTTCGGTTTCTTTTCCGGTGTTTCCGGTTCGTTCAGCCGGCGCTCGATCATCTTTCCGGCGACTTCCTGCGAAACCACGAACTGGATCACGATCTTTTTGCCGTCGGTCGTCACCTTGGCGTTTTTGAGGATCTCCAGATCGTCGATCTCGTCCAATAATTCTTTGGCCTTCTCGGGATTGGTCTGCATTTCCGCGATCGCCTTTTCCTTCTTCGACTTGGTGTCCCTGATCGCGATCGAAAGAAGCGTCGAGACCGACTGAGCCCGAGTTTCGCTCTCCATTTCGGATTGAAGCGTTGCGGCGATATTGGTCGCGTCCTGAGAAAACTGAAAATCGAGCGTCTTGCCGCTCAGCAGCGTCAGATATTGCAGATAACCGCTGTCGCTGACCGCCGCAACCGACGATTTGACGAGTTCGATCAGAGCCGCGTCCGAACCTTCCGACTTCGTGAACTTAAATGTCTTCTGGTCGATCTTTCCGTCCTTCGACAACTTTCCCTTGGCCTCGACCAGAAACGGCGCTTTCAGCGACATTCCGTTTCCGAGCCCCTCTCTGACCTTTGGCAACAGATCCTTGAGAGGCCGTTTGTTGGTGACGATGTCGGCTTCGTTGTTCGGGTCAAGAAGCCGCTGGGCGTCGGCGTCGGCGACGGTCGGGTCTTTCTTGACATCAACCTTCGGCGTTTTCGTGACCCGCGGCCGCTCGGTATTGGTGTCCGATTTGATCGTCGGATTCTCCGAGATCCCGCCAAGCGGATCAAGTCCGCTGAGATCCTCTACGACCTTGTTCCGGGTCTTCGGCAACACCTGCGGTTTGGAAAGCGGGTTGACGACCGTCGGATTATTCGGAATTCCGGGAATCGTCGGATTGACGCCCACCGACGAAAAGTCGATCATCGAAGAATTCGGATCGTTCTGAATCGCGGCCAATTCCGGATTCGACAGCGCGAAATAGCCTTCCGGATAAGAAAGTCGCTCCGCGACGTTGATGAACGTCACCTCTTCGTCGGATGTCAATTCGCTTGCGACGTATGGCTCATCAACCGATTCCGTGGTCGTCATCATCACCGTTCCGCTGACATAGAGTGCGTCGATGACCGCACAAACCTTGCCGACGAGCGGACTTTCGCAGCCCTTCGTGGTCAGAAGATTCGATTGGCCGACGACCAGCAGCGCGAGAATATTGAAAGCGGCCGACGCCGCCAGAATCCTGTAGAACCGGCCCGAAAACTCCCAGTTCTTTACTTCGTAATTATTGAATAAATCCTGCTCTTGCATAAAACAAACAAAAAGACTCGATCAACGATGTCCGCCGTAGTACATAGATGCTGCGCGGAAAAAAATCGTTGCGAGCGCGTTTTTCATCTTAGCATTTTTCCGCCGCGTTTCGGAAAACAATTCCGGTCCGAAGGCCCGCTTTTTCATCTCGAATCTTCCCGTCGCCGACGTGTTCCGCGGGTTGCGAAAAGCGGGCCGGCATTGCCTAACGGGTGAACTCCCGCTAAGATTCACAAGAGATGGCCCGATCCCGAAAAGACAAGCCCGGAAAAAGTCGAAAACGCAAAGACCCGCGCTCAAATATCGCCCCGGATAAAGAACGAGAGTTTAGACGTCGGCTTGCGGCCGAAAGTTCCGTTCCGGTTCGGGAAAACGTCCAAACTCCCGTTCAACTGGCCTCCGTCGAGAGACTTCTCGCGGGAATCGGAACGCCGGCGCCACTTCCTTTCAAACCCGATGATTTCCAGGTTGAAGCCCTTGAAGCAATTGAAAATGAAGATGTTCTCGTCACCGCCCCGACCGGAAGCGGCAAGACGTGGATCGCTCGTGAGGAAATCCGGCGGTTGCTTGAACAGGGCAAACGCGCTTGGTACACGACGCCGCTGAAGGCCCTCACGAATTCAAAATACATCGAGTTTTCGGACGAGTTCGGCGCCGAGAACGTCGGCATTCTGACCGGTGACCGCAAAGAGAACCGCGACGCGCCGCTGATCGTCGGGACGACTGAGATCTACCGCAATCAATTGTTTGACGCGCTGCGGAGCGGAGAACAGGTGCCGACCGACTTCGTCATTCTCGACGAAGCCCACTATCTCGCCGACGAGGACCGCGGGCACGTTTGGGAAGAATCGATCATCCTCAGCCCGCCGCGAATCCGTTTGCTCTTGCTTTCGGCAACTATCGGCAATGCCGAAGAGTTTGCCGCCTGGATCGAGGAGATCCGCGGCACTCGGGTCCGCGTCATCAACCGCGCCGGTTCGCGTCCCGTCGAACTTCGCGCCGCATTTCTTTCCCCTGGCCTGCAGCTTTTCCCGCTTTTCGACGAGCGCGGCAAATTCAACCGCGACATCGAACGCTTCGCTCAAAAAGAAGACCGCTTCGAGTGGCGCCGGCGCCGATAGTCGAAGATTTCAGCGCAAAGCGTCTTTTTCTCGTTGGTTCGCCCACTGTAAGGCGTCCGTTGCCATCAGCCTGGGAGAAAAATTATGAGAAATACTGCGAAGTTTGCGTTGACCGCCGCCCTTATTCTATCTTTTGTAACCTTATTCAGCGTTAGTTCGGAGAATGCCGGCGAGGAGCTATCCCTGGCACGAATATCTTCGACCGCCGCTTCGGACCCCGGCAAGTCGGGAGGCGTAGCCGCGACCGGTAACAAAACAACCGAGGCTTATGGAAAATTGCCTCTTCACTTCGAGCCGAATCGCGGACAGACCGACGAACGGGTTGAGTTTTTTGCGCGCGGAAACGGCTACGGCATTTTCCTCCAGGACACGTCGGCAACGCTCGTCCTGAGCCGGGCAAAAGACGGGGCCGAGCCAGGGTCGGGTTCCGAAACTGCCGTCCTGAGAATGGGCCTCGTGGCTGCGGGTGCCGCGGACGCTGTCCCGGAAGACCGGTTCGCGAGCCGCACGAACTACTTCATCGGCAACGATCCGTCGAAATGGCAAGCGGACGTGCCGAACTACGGCAAGGTCAGGTTTGCCAATGTTTACGACGGCGTCGATGTCGTTTACTACGGCAACCAGCGAAGGCTCGAATACGATTTCATCGTCGCGCCGAATGCCGATCCGAAGCAGATCCGGCTCGATTTTGAAGGCGCCAGGTCGCTCTCGGTCGACCGTGATTCGGGCGATCTTGTGCTCGGGACCGCGCTCGGCGACGTTCGCCAGCACAAGCCCGTCGCGTATCAGGAGATCGACGGTGACCGGCGCGAGGTCGCGGCGGCCTACGAGATCTCCGGGCGTCAGGGCGAATCCGAAGTTTCAATCAGACTCGGCGACTATGACAATTCGCACGCGTTGGTGATCGATCCCATCCTTGCTTATGCGAGCTATCTCGGCGGCAACAAGAGCGATTTCGGAACGGCGATCGCAGTCGACGCCGAAGGCAGCGCGTACGTCACGGGTTACACGATCTCGACGACATTTCCGGTGACTGCGGGAGCGCTCAAAACGGCGCTGCTCCCGATCGCTTCTACCGTTTACGGCTTCGACGCATTTGTCACGAAGATCAATCCGGCAGGAACCGAGTTCGTATATTCGACTTATCTCGGCACGAATGCCGGATCCGACTACGGCTATGGGATCGCCGTCGACGGCGGCGGCAACGCCTTTGTCACGGGCGCGACGGACCACCCGAGTTTTCCGATCGTCAATGCCCAGCAGCCGACGTTCGGCGGGAACGGCGATGCATTCGTCGCCAAGCTGAATCCGACCGGTTCGGCGCTGTCGTTTTCAACCTTTTACGGCGGCTCCGGCGGCGATAACGGTCAGAAGATCCGACTCGCGAACGGCGAGATATATGTTACCGGTTCGACGACGTCATCCAACTTTCCGACAACGGCGGGAGTGCTGAAACCCGCTACGTGCGCCGGTGCCGGCTGCCCGCTTGCCGCAAGCGACGCTTTCGTGGCGAGTTTCAGCACCGGCGGAACCGTCGCCTGGGCCACCTTGCTCGGCGGCGGCAACGCCGAATTCGCGCATGGCCTGGCAATCGATTCGGTTGGCAACACCTTTGTCGGCGGTTACACGCTTTCGACCGATTTTCCAGTGACGAGCGGCGCGTTCCAGACAGTTTACGGCGGCGGGACAGACGGTTTTGTCGCCAAGCTGAATGCGAATGCGACGGCGCTCGAATATGCGACCTATCTCGGGGGCGGTCTGCAGTCGGACCGCGTTTGGGCGATCGACATCGACGCCGATGGGAATGCATACGCGGCGGGCCAGACCGAGAATTCGGGATTTCCGACGACGCCGGGCGCCTTCGACACGACCTTCAACAACAGTTCCGACGCGTTCCTGACAAAGCTCAATCCGGCGGGAACCGGACTTGTTTTCTCGACGTTTTTCGGCGGCACCGGCGCGGACAAGGCGTTTGCGGTCAAGGTGTCGGGCAACGGCGAGGCATTGATCGCGGGCGAAACGGGTTCGGCGAACCTCAATTTCCCGCTCCGCAGATCGCTTCAGGGAAACCTCGGCACCTTGTTTTTGACGCGCTTCAATGCAGCCGGGAACGATCTTGTTTTTTCGAGTTTGCTCGGAACCGGCGGCGCGAAGGACATCGCCCTCGACGCCTCGGACAATGCGTATCTGACGGGTGAGGCGCACTATGTGACAACGACGCAGAACGCGCCGCAAACGACCCGCGGGAACCCATCGACCTCGACCATCCCCGACGGCTTCGTGATGAAGATCGGCGCAACTGACGAAAACCTCGCCGTGTTTACAATCGCCGGAGCAGTCAGCGACGTCGGAACGCCCGGAGGCGAGACCGTCGTGACGCTGTCCGGAACCGTCAATCGGTCGGTGGTGCTCAACGCATCGCGGCAGTACGCGTTCGGTGGGCTCCCGGCTGGCGGAAACTACACCGTTTCTGCACGCCGCACCGGCTATCTGACGACTCCGGAAAGCGCCGTCTTCAATAATCTCCAGGCGAATCAGTTTGCCGATTTCACCATCGTTCCAAACTCGCCGCCGGTCGGCGTGATCACAAGTCCGGCTCACGGCACGACCTACAATGCGCCGGCCAACGTCACGATTCAGGCAAACGCGTCGGATCCCGACGGACACGCGATCCAAAAGGTCGACTTCGTCGCCTATTCGAGCGAAACCGGCAATGTGCCGCTCGGGACCGACACGACGGCCCCATACGAGTTCACCTGGACCAACGTCCCGGTCGGCACCTGGGCCCTGTACGCGATCCCGACCGACGAGATCGGTCTGCGGGGCACGTCGGAGTCGGTCGTGCACATTTTTGTCATCGACGCGACGACGCCGAGCGTCCAGATCACGAGCCCGCTCGAAGGACAGCAGTTTGCGGAAGGCGACTACGTCCCGCTCGGCGCGCAGGTTTCGTCGTCGATCGTTCTGGTCGAGTGGTACGATCAGAACAACACGCTTATCGGCCGCCGGTTCGGCGGACCGTGGACGACCACCTGGCGGGTTATGGTTCCGGGAAATTACACGATAACGGCAAAGGGGTTCACGAGCCAAAACGTGCAGACCACTTCGTCGCCCGTCAACATCATCGTCAATCCGATCAATCACCGGATCACCGGCCGCATCATAAACAGTCTGAACAGTTCCGGCATCGCTAACGTGCCGCTGAACCTGACGAGTCCGAGCAACCCCGGGATCACGGCAAACACGACGACCGATGCGAACGGAGAATTTCTGTTCACAAACCTCGGCACGACCCCGAACGATTCGGTCATCATCACGCCCGTGCTCGCCAGCTATACGCTCGACCCGCCGACCCGCGGAATCGGTTTCCTGGGCTACATCGAATGGCCAAATCAGAGTTTTGTCGCGACCCCCGAGACCCAGATCACCGTCTCGATGACGAGTCCGACGAACGGCCAGATCTTCACCGCGCCGGCTACAGTCGATCTCGCCGCCGCCGCTTCGAGCGGGGCGGGAACGATAACGAAGGTTGAGTTTTATCGGTCGTTGGCTCAAAACACGCTGCTCGGAACCGATACAACGGCACCCTTCGAGTTTCAACTGACCGACGTCCCGGCCGGAAGCTATACTTATTTTGCCCGAGCTTACGACTCGACGGGGGCGATCAGCGATTCGACAGGCGTCAGGGTCACGGTCAACGCCCAACCCGCCGCGGTTCGCATCGTCGGCGTCATCACGAGTCCGGGGGGAGGCTGGATGCCGGGAATTCCGGTCCGCCTGACGGGGACCGCGAACGGCAATCCCGTCGATCAGACATCGTACTCGGGAGCTTTCGGAACCTACGGTTTTTACGCCTTGCCGAGCGGCGGGAACTACACCGTCACGCCGCAACCCGCAGGATCGATGACATTCACGCCAGAGTCTCAGACGTTTTCCAGTTTGACGATCGATAACGACAACGTGGATTTTGTGTCATCGGCACCGAATCAGCCGCCAGGCGTCGTTCTCGGCAGTCCGAGCGACGGGTCGACGTATAACCTCCCGACGCCGATACCGATCAGCGCCACTGCGACGGATACCGACGGGACGATCAACCATTTGAGGATCACCGCGGTCGGCAACAGTTTCTCGACGACGATCGGTGAAACAAACACCGGAACGATCAGTTTGAATTGGGTTCCGAACCTGCCGGGCGAATACACGATCAGCGCGACGGCCCGCGACAACGGCGGACTTCAAAGGACGACATCGGTCAATATCACGGTTACCAACAACACGCCGGTCTCGGTGTCGGGCCGGATCGTCGACCGCGGATCGATCGGAATCGAAGGCGTGACGGTCGAACTAAAGAACTTTCAGGAGACGGCGACCATCGCGTCGGCAACGACCGACGCGAACGGCAACTATCTGATTCCGGGCATCGCCACGTTCAACAGCTACGTTCTCCGTGCGGCGAAGATTAACTACACGTTTTCGCCCCAGAAGCGGACATATTTCAATCTGGCGACCAGCCAGACGAATGCCGACTACACCGGCACGCTTCAACTTGCCCGTTCGGAGTTCGATGGCGACGGAATCAGCGATCTCGCGGTTTGGCGGCCAACGAGCGGCGTCTGGTACGTCGACCGCTCGTCCGATGGCGGCACTAATGCGCTGCAATTCGGCGGCGACGCATTCGGCGATGTTGCGGTGCCGGGTAATTTTGACGGCGACCAAAAGACCGATTACGCGGTCTACCGGAACGGTACCTGGTATGTTCGGCAAAGTTCCGACGGTCAAGTTCGGGTCGTTCAGTTCGGAATCGCGGGCGATACGCCGGTGTCAGGCGATTTTGACGGCGACGGGAAAACGGACTTAGCCGTCTGGCGTCCGGTTTCCGGAGTCTGGCATCTCTTGCGGAGCGGCGACGGCGGCTACGAGACTCGACAGTTCGGACTTGACGGTGACACGCCGCTTTGCGGGGATTTCGACGGCGATGGAAAAGCCGATCTTGCGATCTGGCGGAGTTCCACCGGAACCTGGTATATCCGGCAAAGCTCGGATGGTGCGTATCGCACGGAACGGTTCGGGATCGGCGGCGACGTGCCGATCGTCGGCGATTTCGACGGCGACAAGCTGGCCGATTACGCGGTGTTCAGACCGTCGAGCGGGGTTTGGTACGCGGCGCTGAGCGCAACGGGCGGCGTCAGCATCCGCCAGTGGGGAGCGACCGGCGACATTCCGGTACCGGGCGATTATGACCGCGACGGCAAAACCGATTTCGGCGTGTTCAGGCGGAGGGTAACTGGTACGTGATCAAGAGTTCGAACGACACGTATATCATCAGACACTTCGGACTTGCCGGCGATGTGCCGGTTCCGGCCGCTTACTGATCCGTTCCGGTAAGTGTCCGTCGAATAGCTGTCTGGAAGATTCGGATGCGTCGCCGACGGTCCGGATCTTTCAGACAGCAGATTCGATCCAGCCGCTCGTTTCGGGCGCGCGCCGTCGCGCATTCGCGTTGGTTCGAATCTCGGTCACCAGCTTTTTCAAGTCGCGCGGTTCATCGACGTCGTACCAACTTGGCACCTCGCGAAGGTGGAGTCCGAGTTTCATCACGTTGCGGTAGACATCCTCAAAAGCATTGGGCGTACTCCAACGCACGTTGTCGAAGATCCCCTTTTGCAGCCCCCGCAATCCGATCAGGTAGAATCCTCCGTCGGTTGTCTTGCCGAGCACGACGTCTGTCTCGACCTCCAGAAACTCGAACGCCTGCTCGATATGGTCGGCCGGGAACGTCGGGCTGTCCGTTCCGATCATCACGACCCTTTCCGCGCCGTCCGAAAATGCAAATTCGAATGCCGAAACGATCCGGTCGCCAAGCGTCTCGCCGGTTTGGGCTGTCAATCGAAACTCGTCCCCGACGATTTCCGACATCGCAACTTTTTCTGTCGGCGGAAAAAAAGCGATAATCGAACGTTCGCAGATACGAAGGGCCTTTTGGGCGGCGTCTTTGAGAAACGCGGTCGCAAGTTCGGCGCAGGCTTCGGGCGATAGAACGCCCTCGAGCCTGGTTTTGACCGAACCCGGATGAGGAACCTTTGCCATTATGACTATTTCGCGCGACATCGGAATAAATTTTAACGCTTTGCGAATAGTTTAGAAAGAGAACCTATGGGATTTGAACTTGATGTTGAAAGCGCGGTGCGCGAGCGTTACGGCGCGGCGTCGCGCGAGGCTGAACCGGAACTTTGCTGTCCGATCGATTACGATCCGAAATATCTCAAGAATCTTCCGGCGGAGATCGTTGAGCGGGATTACGGTTGCGGCGACCCGTCGCGGTTTGTCGGAGTCGGTGAGACAGTGCTCGACCTCGGGTCAGGCGGCGGAAAGATCTGCTACATCGCGTCGCAGATCGTCGGCGAGTCGGGCCGCGTGATCGGTGTCGATGCCAACGTTGAAATGCTCGCGCTGGCCGGCAAGTACCGCGACGAAATGGCGTCGAAGCTCGGATTCGGAAACGTCGAATTCCGTTACGGCAAGATCCAGGACCTGCGGCTCGACCTCGCGCTCGTCGATGATTATCTGCGCGAAAATCCGATCACGACCGCCGATGACCTCTTTGCGTACGAGTCGTTTTGCGCGAAGATCAAGGCCGAAAAGCCGCTCGTCGCCGATGATTCGATCGATCTTATCCTCTCGAACTGCGTTCTGAATCTCGTCCGGAGCGAGGACAAGGAGCAGCTTTTCAGCGAGATGTTTCGCGTTTTGAAGCGCGGCGGACGCGTCGCTATCTCGGACATCGTCGCCGATGAGGACGTCCCCGAGCATTTGAGGAACGACCCGGAACTCTGGTCGGGCTGCATCTCCGGAGCTTTTCGCGAGGATCTCTTCATCGAGGCGTTTGAGCGCGCCGGCTTTTACGGCATCGAGATCGCAAAGCGCGACGAGAAGCCGTGGAAAGTGGTTGAGGGGATCGAATTCCGCTCGGTCACGGTAGTTGCCTACAAGGGAAAACAAGGGCGGTGCCTCGAGCGAAATCAGGCGGTGATCTACCGCGGTCCGTGGAAAAAGGTCATCGACGACGACGGTCACGTGCTTGAACGCGGCGCGCGGATGGCGGTCTGTGACAAGACGTTTCAGATCTACGGCAAGGCTCCGTATGCCGGTGACGTCATCGCCGTCGAACCGCTCGAAGATGTCGCGCTCGAAGATGCTTCGGAGTTTGACTGCCGACGCACCGCAAAACGGCATCCGCGCGAGTCGAAAGGCCTCGACTACGACTTGACCGATCTTTCCGGGGCCGAATGCTGCGAACCGGGAACTGATTGCTGCTGAAGCGGAGCACGTCCGAACAAGTAATTGAGAATTGATAATTGAAAGTTGATAAATGGGCGACGCGGCCCGTTCCTTTTGCAAAGCTATGCACTATTACGACGACAAAGACCTCGGCCGTTTCGGCGAGATCGCAAAGTACAAACCGGAGTTGTTCGAGAAGTTTCTTGCCTGGTATCAGGCGTGCCAGGAAGAGGGCGCGCTGTCGAAACGCGAAAAGGCGCTGATCGGACTGGCCGTCGCGGTGACGGTTCAGTGTCCGTATTGCATCGAGGCGTTCACGAATTCGTGTCTCGAGAACGGCTCGAATATGGATCAAATGTCGGAGGCGATGCACCTCGCATCGGCGATCCGCGGCGGGGCGAGCCTGATTCACGGAATTCAATCGCATAACGCCCACGACAAGGTAAGTATGTAAGTTCGGAGTTCCGCCTTCAGGCGGCCGATGTCGAGATTATGGACTCAGGAATTCAGATCAGTCGGAACGGTACGCGCGCATTGCCGCGGGCGAGCGTGAGCTTCGCCGAAAAACTCGGCGGAGCGCTGATTGCCGACCGCATCGATACGCTTCAGGTCAATGTCGGAAAGCTTTGCAATCAGGCGTGCAAGCATTGCCACGTCGATGCTTCGCCGACGCGTACGGAAGTGATGCCCCGGAGCGTAGTCGACGAATGCCTGCGCGTGCTTCGAGATTTCAGCGTTCCGACGCTCGATATCACCGGCGGAGCACCGGAGCTGATCCCGGATTTCAGGCACTTCGTGCGTGAGGCGCGAGCGATGGGCGCGCATATCGTCGTCCGTCACAACCTTACCGTGATGTTCGAGGACGGGCAGCGGGATCTGCCGGAATTCTTTGCGGAGCACGGGGTTGAGGTGGTCTCGAGCTTGCCCTACTTTCAGTCGGCGCAAACTGACGCGCAACGCGGAACGGGCGTTTTCGACAAGTCCGTCGAGGCGTTGAAATGTCTGAACGCGGTCGGTTACGGTTCGGATCAACGGCTCGCGCTCAACCTCGTTTACAACCCGGTCGGCGCGTTTCTGCCGCCCGAACAGACGGCGATCGAAGCCGATTTCAAACGCGAGCTCGAAACGCGTCATGGCGTCGTCTTCAATCGGTTGTACACGATCACGAATATGCCGATCGCGCGGTTTCTCGATTGGCTGCGGCGCTCGGGAAACGAAGACGGTTATATGACGAAACTCGTCAACGCGTTCAATCCGGCGACGGTCGATGGCTTGATGTGCCGTAACCTCGTGAGCGTCGACTGGAACGGGAAACTGTACGACTGCGATTTCAACCAGATGCTCGGCCTCGGGATTGAAAATACGGGTACGATCTTCGATTTCGATGTCGAACGCCTCCAAAAACGTCCGATCAGAACCGCCGATCATTGTTTCGGATGCACCGCCGGGTCAGGTTCGTCATGTGGCGGGACCGTTGCGTAACGGACGAGTCTTGCGCCAACGGACCTGCCGTCATCGCGGCTTGCCGCCCGGATGTGCGGAAAGGCTCTGCCTTTCCGTTCAACCTTCCTTTGATCATGCGGCTATGCCGCACATCCGGGCGGCAAGCCGCAGTCATCAGGCGACAAAGATCTCCGCGACCGCTTTGAAACGATAATCGAAGATGTTCTCGAGCTCGCGGCGAACGAGAAAATGAGCGATATCGCCGAGCGGTTCGAGCGGAAGTCGATATCGGACAAGGTCGGTCATAATCGTTTCGCCGCCCGGGCCTTCCTCGAACGTGTGGAGATGGATCCACTGCCGGTACGGACTTTTGAGTGCGGTATCGACGAAATCGAACGGCGGATTCCACTGCGTGATCTCGGTTTTCCAGGTGATCGGGAAACCGCGGAGTTTCAGACGATAGTCGATAAGCGTCCCGTTGGCGATGTCGATCGGATGCGGCGTGATGATCTGAAAATTCAGTTCCTTCGGCGTGATGCGCTCGAGGTTCCGGGCATCCGCGAAAAACTTGAAAACTTCCGACCGCGGCCGGAAAATGGTTTGTTGTCGTTTGATTTGATGTTCCAATGTGACTGCCGAACCCCGATTTTCCGGTTCGTTTCCTCCAACGACAAGACTATCAACCATAATCCGTCATTCGCAATTCGCCGGCCCGCACTGAACGAAATATTGGATGTACGCTCGCAGTCACCAGATCGGCCTGCCGCCCAATGCTCGAACAAACATTAGAAAGAACAAAGCGGAGTAGAGAACGGCGAAGAGGATCGTCAAGAGCGACGCTTTGGGAATTCGGAATCTCTCGAGCGCAAGCGCGAAGATCGGGATCGCCTGCAGCGCGTGGAGTCCGATGAAATGTGCGACGCGAAGGTCGCCGGCGACCGTCGACCAATTGACGACCGGCAATCCCGGACCGCCGTCCGGCGCGCCGACCGCGTGGCCCGCCTGAGAAGACATATATCCGCCCTGGACGCTTCCGATCAGAAAAATGAACAGTCCGAGACGCATCCCGAGAACGACCGGCGCGGGCAGCGGAACGTCGCTTTTAAGGTAAACGAAAAGGAGATACGCGACGAGCAGCGTGTTCGCGACGATCGCGATTCCCATTACCGCGTAAACGGCGCCGTCGAAGGGCGTCGATATATTGAAATGGGACGTCACGCCGCGGAGCGCCTGCGTCATCACCGCGATCAGTTCGACAAAGAAGATGATCATCATCGACCGCGTGACGAAACGCTTCATCCGTTCTCGGCCGGGCAAATGATAGAAAAAAACGGCGATTGTCCATAAAAAGATCGCGACCGAGATGAAGAACTTCATCGGCTTGATCCAACGGTTGATGCCGAGGACCTGTGTCTGATCGAAGATCATCGCGACGCCCAAAACCGCGAAACACACCATCAGGAACAAGCCCCCAAGGATCAGCGTCGGCTGATCGTCAAAATATCGTTTGATCACGGCGAACCTCCTCGCGGAGCAGAATTCGCATCGTCGTGTACATCAGGAATCCGATCGGCCCGAGCATAAACGTGAAGAACAGGCACGGAATGACGAGCCAGTGCGAAATCCCCTTACTTTGCGCATCGTTAACCTCCCAAATCCCGACAAACAGGTCAAAGGCGAGATAATGGATCCAACCGGCAAGCACCGCCCATTCGTTCGTGAACAATTTCATCACGCCCGCGAGCGAGCCGAAACTGCCCTCGGCTGCCCCGAAAAACGCACCGATCAGAATCGCGTATGCGACCGACAACAGCAACGGAATCGCTCCCGAGATAAGGGCCTTTCGCGTCACGATCCACCGCGGTGCGACGGCCAAAACTATCCAACTGACGAGCGCGATCATATTCGCGACAGCAAAGATCTGTTCTGCTTTCATAGTATCTTCTCCTTTTTCATCAAATTAGCTTCCGCCCGAGTTCTTCCGCCGTTTCAAGCCATCCGGTGATCTTATCGCGACCGAGTGCCTTTACCGAGCCGATGCTTGTCACGCGCACCGGTTTGAAGCCGCAGAATTCAAGGATCGTCCTTTTCAACGCTTTCTGCGACGGATTTCCGTTGATCAGGAAGTTGTACCAGGCCGGCGCGTCGGAAGTGACGATGATCCGTGCGCTTCGTCCCTTGAGCAACTTGTCCCAGAGCGGCGAGTTCTCGCGGTATTTGAACGCGAAACCCGGCAATAACGCCCGGTCGAAAAATCCTTTGAGCAAAGCCGGCATCGTTCCCCACCAGACGGGATATACGATTACCAAATGCTCGGCCCAGGTTATCAACTCCTGTGCTCTTAGCAGGTCGGGTTCGAGTTCCTGGATGGTCTTGTATCCCAAATGGAGTATCGGATCGAACTTGAGGTCGGCGAGCCGGAGCGACTGAACGTCGGCACCGGCTTTGCGCGCTCCGTCCGCGTATCGAGCGGCAAGTTCGCCGCAAAACGAATCGTTGTTTGGATGTCCCAAAACTACAAGTATCTTTTTCATAACTTAACACCGTTAATCACAATAGTAAAAAAACTCATCGTCGGATTCCGGCGATCACCGTCGAAATCAGACTGTCGATGAGCCGTCCGCGCTCAACGAAAGGGAATCCTCCATGCTGGATCAGAAGCGACGTCAGGCCGTGAATCGCCGCCCACAGGGTTTGACCGAGCAGCTCAACATCGTTGTGTTTCAGCAAGTTGGCATCGGCGCAGTCGGTAATCACCGAGCGCAGCGTGTCAAACGCGATGCTCCCGTTGGTTTCGCGGAACTCGAACTCAACATCTCTCGGCAACGGAGAAATGAACGTCATTGCATATTGTTCGGGGTGTTGCAGACCGAACTGAATGTACTCGCGGAGGCCGGCCCGGAGTTTCTCGAGCGGATCGTCGGAGAGTTGCTGGATGGCCTGTATATTTCGCGTCAGACGCGCAAACGTTTCTTCGCAGACCTGATGGAGAAGATCGTTCTTGTCCCTGAAATAAAGGTAGATCGTCGTCGGCGAATAGCCGATTTTCTCCGCTATTCGCCGCATCGAAACGCGCTCGACGCCCTCGGCGACAAACATCTCGCGTGCGGCGTCCATAATCTGGAGCCTCAAGGCCTCTTTGTCTTCCTCGTGCCGGCTGCGTGCGACCATGAAATGAAGTTAACGGTGTTAAGTTAGAAAGTCAAGCAGAAATTTCCGATTTGCGATCCGCAAATCCCAAATCGCAAATCCCAAATCCGAAATCCGAAATCCCAAATTCACTTCAGGTACTTTTTCGGGATCGGTGTTTCGGGGGTTTCCGCCTGCCAGAAGATGCTGATCACCCACCAGCGTTTCCCGTCGTTGAGGAGCTGAAAACTGTTGATCCCGCGCGCAAACGGCTTTTTGTCGTCTGACTTGCGGAACGATTCGTACGTCGAAAAGACGTGCGCGATGTTGCCGTACACCTCTCTCCGGCTGGCGAGTTCGCGCTCGTAGAAACCGTCTTTGGCGAACACCGGTTCGACTCTTTTGACATAGTCTTCGGGCGAGATCGCGTTGGCGCCGATGACGCCGGTCGTCGCGTTCTTTCCGGACGGAATCAGTCGCGCGTTCTTGTAAAACAGAGATTGGAAACGGTCCCAATCACGCTTTGCGCCGGCATCGCCCGAAATCACGTCGTAAACCGCTTTAATGATCGCGTCGATCGATCCAACATCGGCCGGATTCGCTTCTTTTGTCTGTGCCATAGTCGTTCCGAGCAGCGAAAAGCCAAGAAACATAGTCAGTAAGATTCTCATCATAATTCAATTTCTACGCATTGAACCTGCTTTTGTTTCGCGCCATTTCCCGCGCCTTAAATTTTCGCCGTCTTACTTTTCCCAATTTCCGCTGATGTTGTTGTAAGATACTGACATTGTCCCCGTAAATCTTATTTGGAAGGAAACATATGGCAGATCCGATATTAGTTGCAAAAAAGGATGCGAAGGAATGTTACTTGCTGCCCGATAAGGCGAATCGTCACGGATTGATCACCGGCGCGACCGGGACCGGAAAGACGATCACGCTGCAGCGTATGGGCGAAGCGTTCAGCCGCATCGGCGTTCCGGTCTTTATGGCCGACATCAAGGGCGATCTCACCGGAATTTCACAGGCCGGCGGCGGGAACCAAAAGGTTGAAGACCGTTTGAATCTGCTCGGGCTTAAGGAAGGGTTCGACTATTCGACCTGTCCGGTCACGCTGTGGGACGTGTTCGGCGAGCAGGGACATCCGCTCCGCTCGACGATCTCCGAGATGGGGCCGCTTTTGCTTGCGCGCATACTTCAGCTCAACGATACGCAGGCAGCGGTTCTGACGATGTGCTTCAAGATCGCCGACACGAACGGTCTGATGCTGCTCGATTTCAAGGATCTCAGGTCGCTGCTTCAGTGGGTCGGCGAAAATGCCGATCAGTTCCAGACAGAATACGGCAACGTTTCAAAAGCGACGATCGGCGCGATCCAGCGAGGATTGCTCGAACTCGAGAATCAGGGTGCCGAAATGTTCTTTGGCGAACCGGCGGTAAATCTGACGGATTTTATGCAGACGATCGGCGGCAAAGGCGTCGTCAATATCCTCGCCGCCGACAAGCTCTTTAACTCGCCGAAGCTTTATTCGACGTTCTTGCTGTGGCTGTTGTCAGAACTGTTCGAGAATCTTCCGGAAGCAGGCGATCTCGAAAAACCGAAGCTCGTATTCTTTTTCGACGAGGCGCATTTGCTGTTCAACGACACTCCGGCCGCGCTCATCGATAAGATCGAGCAGGTCGTCCGCCTGATCCGATCAAAGGGTGTCGGCGTCTATTTCGTCACGCAAAATCCGATCGACATTCCCGAGGCGATCCTTGGTCAACTCGGCAACCGCGTCCAGCATGCCCTGCGCGCCTTTACGCCGCGCGACCAAAAGGCGGTCAGGTCGGCCGCGGAAACGTTCCGGCAGAATCCGGATGTTGACGTCGAAACGGCGATCACCGAACTCGGCGTCGGCGAGGCACTGGTTTCGTTCCTTGACGAAAAAGGCACGCCGTCGATGGTTGAACGCGCCTTCGTCATACCGCCGCACAGCCATATCGGGCCCGTTAGTCCTGAGCAGCGGCAGCATCTTATCGACACCTCGCTCGTCGCCGGAATGTACGAGAAAGTCGTCGACCGCGAGTCGGCGTACGAACTTCTGAAGTCGCGGGCGGACGCTGTCGCCGTCGCCGAACAGGCCGAGGCCGAAGCGAAAGCTGCGGCTGAGGAAGCCGAACGCGAGGCGAAGGAAGCGGCGCGTGAGGAACGCGGAACTTCGAGCCGAAGTGACAGCACGATCGGCGCATTTGCCAAAAGCGCCGCCCGGGCGGTCGGCAGCAACCTCGGACGCGAGATCGTCCGCGGCGTTCTCGGCAACCTTCTTGGAGGATCCGGAACCCGGAAGAAGAAGAGTTCCTGGTGGTAACCGATTTTGGATTTTAGATTTTGGATTTTGGATTGGGCCGGCTGTTCACGCAGCCGGTTCTTTTTTCGATCGAATCGGGTCAAGATTCAAGATTCAAGGTTCAAGATTCAAGATTCAAGGTTCAAGATTCAAGATTCAAGATTCAAGGTTCAAGATTCAAGATTCAAGGTTCAAGATTCAAGGTTCAAGATTCAAGATTCAAGATTCAAGATTCAAGGTCACTAGCGTTGCGTTAAAAGTCGAATAGTGTCAACTGTTTACAGTCTTGCTCTTTGAAATTATGTAAATAAGATCTCTGAAACAGTGTGTTTATCGGGGTTTTGTCAAAAATGTTGATGCTCAAAATCTGTAGAATTTCG